>CAZWGJ010000090.1:0-7445 GCA_964633375.1 uncultured Desulfovibrio sp. | reverse complement strand
CCGTGCGCCTGCATCTGCCTGAAGACCTTCAAGGAAGAAGGCTGGGACATGGTGGGCTTCTACCACAACCCGAACATCCAGCCCCTGACCGAGTACCTTAAGCGCCGCGAGGCAGCCGTCCAATGTGCGGAATACTTCGGCATCCCCATCATCTGCGACGATGCCTCCTGGGATCTGACAGAGTGGCTGAGGGCGGTGCAGGGCAGGGACACTCCTCCCGAGCGCTGCAGCTACTGCGTGACCTCACGCATGGAGGCGGCCTTTGCCAAGGCCAAGGAGATCGGCTGCACGCATGTCTTCTCAAGCCTGCTCTACTCGCGCTACCAGCCGCACGAGGCCATCAAGCTGGCAGGAGAGCGGCTGGAGCAGGTCCCCGGCAATCCGCAGTTCTTCTACAGGGACATGCGCCCCTTCTGGCAGGCCGGCATAGACCTGTCCATTGAGATGGGGCTCTACAGGCAGCCCTACTGCGGCTGCGTGTATTCCGAAGCCGAACGCTACGCCAAAAAGCTGGCCAGGCTGGTCCGGCAGGCAGGGCAGCTCTCCGGAAAATAGAACATCCGTTCAGGTGCGGCGGAAGTTTCCCCTCAGCAGATTTGCTGCGAGGAATTCTGTATGGAGCCGGACCTGAACGGATTGCAGACGTATTCAGAACGGATTGTTAAAGGCTGCGGTCAGCAAAGACCTGACTGGACCGCAAAACAGCGCTATTTCCTGACCGGTGCATTGTCAGGCCAGAACGTCGATCTCCTGCGCCCTTCAGCATCCACACCCCAGCCGACAAACCAGCCGATGAGCGAGGCGGCAAAGCCTGCGAAAAACGGCGGCACCTGCTCCAGGCCAGGCCAGGGCAGGCGGATGACGGCAAACTGCGGATGCGTCATCAAATACCAGCCAAGGCAGACGACAAAGCCGGCAGCGGCACTTGCCCAGGCCGCAACCTTGCTGCGCTTGCCAAAACGCACCAGGGCAATATAGCTCACCAGCACTGTGGCGCCGACTATGCTCCAGCTTGTGGTGCAGAGCATGGCAATGAGCTCGCCCTTGATCTGGGCGCAGCCGCCGCTCAAGAGCACGCAGAACGCAATGCCGAAAAGCCACATGCCCCTGGATGCCCTGCGCCCCGGCAGGTCCTCGGCAATGGCTGACACTGCGATATGGAAAATGGCGCTGGCAGTAGAAAGGGACGCCGACACGATGGCCAGCACGAAGATGTGCAGGCCGGCTTCAGGAAGCAGTGCCTTGACCAGGCTGGGCATGACCTCATCGGGGTTTTCAATGCCGGGCATAATAAGCTGGGCCAGGCAGCCAAGGTAGTAGGCGCCGCCGACCAAAACGGACAAGACCAGCATGGCCAGCGGCATGATGCGGTCCACCTGCCTTGGCGAGGAGAGGGCAAAATGGCGCTGTATCATCTGCGGCTGGGCCCAGACGGCAAAGGACGTCACAATAACAAGGGAGATGATGAACCAGCCCTGCCCGCCCGTGGACAGGGAGACAAAGCCCTGGTTGGCAGCTTCAGTCGGGGCAAGGTCCGCCAGCTTTGCCATGCCCTCAACAGGGCCACCAACAGCGGAGAAGACGGCAAAGGCCAGCATGAGTATGCCAACCGTCATGACCAGCCCCTGCATGGCTTCAGTATAGAGCACGCCGCGCAGGCCGCCCATAAAGATGACTACGGCAACAAGCAGGGCGACAAGCCAGATAAGCAGCCAGGTCGGCACCGGCAGGACCTGTGCCAGCAGAAGCGCCGCCCCCTTGACGACGGCCGAAGCGTACACGCCGAGGAAGACAGCAAAGACAAGCGCCAGGCAGCGCCCGAAGAGCGGGCTCCTGTGCCCCTTTGCCATGAGCTGCGCAGGCGTCCTTGCCTGAAGGTTGCGCTGGCAGACGCGGGTCGGCCAGGCAAGGAAGCGGTACACCACATAGGTCCCGATCCACACGTTGCCGGCAGCCACCAAAACCATCTGCAGCCCGTACTTGTAGGCCAGCCCGCCAAAGCCAACCAGGGCCACGGCTGAAATGTACGTTGCCACATACGCCAAAGACAGAGCAAAGAAGCCGACCTTGCCGGTCGCCATGACGTCATGCCCCTGCCCCTTGTGCGAGAGGTAGAAAAATACGGCAAAATAAGCTGCCCAGATGGCAATAATGGCAATCATCGTTTCCCCTTCGGACGTACAAGCTGGTAGAGCGATAGAAAAAAGGCAGCCAGAAGCGAGAGGATGCCCGTGAGCACGGCTGCATCCGCCCTGGCTAAAACGGCCAGACAGTTCATACTGTTAATCCCCCAATGAATGCGGTGGTCTGCTGAAAAAACTTTTACAGCATTTTTTACTGTAAGCATAAATACCCGCCGTATGCAAGCTGTTTTCGCTGCTGGCGGCAAAATTTTCAGGCGCCCTGCGGAAGCCCAGCCCGGCGATCAGCCTCTGCACCCCTTGCCCATCTGCGGTGTACAGGCTATTGTCAAAACTGTAGCATGCCCTATCTTTATACTGCACAGAAGGCGGACCGCCTTCTGCCCAGTGTGCCACTCAGCGCGATTCACCAGAGGATTCCATGTCCAAGCCCAGCCTGTTCCTTGCCCTTCTGACTGCAGCCTTCACTGCAGGTGCCGCCCCCGCCTCCTGTCTGACAGAGGAAGAGGATGAAGCAGGCTATGCCTCCTGCATTGAAAAGGCGTCGGATCCTGACAGCGCAGCACTCTGCCAGAAGACCTCCCTGGAGTTCTGGGACAAGCAGCTTGAGCAGAACTACGACAGGCTCAAGGACGCCTGCAGCGATCCCGGCAACAAAAACGTCTCCTCATCCCTCTGCAAGGCAAAGCTGATGAGCATGCAGCGCTCCTGGCAGCGCTACCGGGACGAGGTGGAAACCGTCATCATAGCGCTTCATGATGCAGACCCTGCCAAAATACAGACCATGAAATTCATCAGGCAGGCGACAAAGGAGCAGGCAAAGCACCTGGGCTCCCTGCTGATGGAAGCAAAGTAGCCTGCAGGACGCCCCTGTACAACGCTGTCCCCCTGCCTTCCCTTGCACTTCCCTTAAGGTCTTCCTTAAGGCGTCTTGCCTGCGGCCCTCTTTAGTGTGCTTCTGCGACTTTTCGGCAGACATCTGACAGAATTCAAAACTGACAGAGCGGCCTGCGCCCGGCTATACTCTTCAAGCATGCAGCCTTTAGGGCTGCTTTTCTTGTGCTTTTTTGTGAAGCGGTCCTGCAAGATCCCTGCACGTCCTCTGCAGCTTTTTTGCAGCCTCTTTTTGGAGTCTTTTTATGCCAAAGAAAGTTCTCATCATTGCCGGCAGCCCCCGCAAGGGCGGCAATTCCGATATGCTCTGCGACGCCTTTGCCAAGGGCGCCCAGGCGGCAGGCCACACCACGGAAAAAATCTACCTTCAGGACAAGAAGATAGGCTTCTGCAAGGCCTGCTATGCCTGCGAGAAGACAGGATCCTGTGTTCAGAAGGACGATGTTGCGGCCATCCTGGACAAAATGGTTGAGGCGGACGTCCTGGTCCTGGCGACCCCCGTCTACTTCTACTGCATGTCAGGACAGCTCAAGACGTTCATAGACAGGACGATGCCCAGGTACTTCTCCAACCCCATCGCCGGCAAGGACGTCTATTTCCTCTTGACTGCCGGAGAAGGCAGGGAGGCCATTGAGCGCGCAGTCGAATCCCTGCGCGGCTTTACCGACTGCCTGCCCGACGCCACGATCAAGGGCGTTGTCTATGGGCCAAACGTCCAGGCCGCCGGTGAAATCGCCGGCAGGCCTGCCGTGGCGGAGGCAGAAAAGATGGGGCGCAGCTGCTAGCTTTACGCTGCACCGGCGCTGCCCCAAGGACAGCCGTACAGACTAAAAAAGGGTTTGCATGCACGACACATGCAAACCCTTGTTGTTTTCATCTGGAGCCAGCTACGGGATTTGAACCTGCGACCTGCTGATTACGAATCAGCTGCTCTACCAACTGAGCTAAACTGGCATCTTGTCAGTCCATGGCCTTGAGCCATGGCTGCCTGCATCTGCCTTTCAATGGAAGCAAACGCAAGCAAATTATTTACTTTAAAGAACGGCTTCCGTCAAATAAAATTTTTCAGGAAGTGCTTTTTTCCCAAAAAGGCAGCAAAGCCTAGTCCTTGCGCGTGACGCGGAAGGGAATCCAGTGCAGGGCTGAGCTTTCCTCGTGCGTTGAGCCTATTTCCCAGGCATAGCCGCTCCAGCCCATCTTCTCTGCCACAGCCTTGGCCAGCCCTTCGGCATTGATGATGGGATGGCGCTTGAAGACGCCGCTCAAGCCGTAGGTCAGGCTGCAGACAAGGCACTTGCCAGGGCGCTGATGGAGTTCAAAGGCCAGCGTCACGCTGTCATCAGACTCAGTCCTCGGCCTCAAGACGATGTCATACGCTCCTTCCTCGGCGCCGCCAAACAGGGCGTCAAAGAAAGCATCCGTCTTTTCCGCAGGGAAAAGTCCCTCCAGGAACTCACTGGTTATCACAGCCATCCGGTTACCTCCAATCCAAAAAGCCATTGCAAATCAGCAGAACTTACCTGGTAATCATGACAATGTAGAGCCCCTATGTCAAACAGGGAAACAAGCTCTTTGGGATGCACTTCCTCCCTTCTGTCAATCAGTCCGGCGATGGAGGCAAGAAAGCCTGTCAGGCGCCAGGGCGCCACATTCTGCATGCGCAGCGCCTCAAGGCTCAAAGAGGCATGCCTTTTGGCCAGGCGCTCGCCCTCGCTGTCAAGCAGGAGGGGGATGTGGGCGTAAACTGGAGCAGGAAAGCCCAGAGCTTCCAGGATGGCCAGCTGCCGCGGCGTAGACGGCAGGATGTCCCTGCCCCGCACAACCTGGTTGATGCCCATCAGGCCGTCGTCCACGCTGACGGCCAGCTGATAGGAAAAGACGCCGTCAGGCCTGAGCATGCTGAAGTCCCCGCCGCACTCTTCCAGAGTCAGGCACTGCTCCCCTTCAACCAGATCCGTAAAATGGTAGGCTTTTCCCTGCGACTTGAAGCGCAGGGCATAGCGCTCGCCGCGAGCTATGCGCTCAGAAACCTCTTTCTCTGTGAGGCTGCGGCAGGTGCCGGGGTAGCTTGGCCCGGCGTCTCCCAGATGGGGAGCCGAGGCAAGCCGCAGATCCTTTCGGGAGCAGAAGCAGGGATAGCAGAGCCCCATGTCCCGCAGCCTGCCGACTGCCTCATGGTACAGTTCATGGCGGTTGGACTGGTGGTAGAAGGCGTTTTCCTTCTCCGGCGTCGGTCCCTCGTCCCAGTCCAGCCCCAGCCAGCGGATGTCGCTCATCAGCATCTGCATGTAGACGGCAGAGCTGCGCTCAAGGTCCAGGTCTTCCATGCGCAGCACAAGCTCCCCGCCCTGCGAGCGCACTGCCAGCCAGGCCAGCAAAAAAGACCACGCATTGCCAAGATGCGCCAGGCCGGTTGGACTGGGTGCAAGACGTCCGCGTACAGTCATCTTCCTTCCTTTTTCATCATGCCTTCCCTGCCGGCAGCAGGGAACAGTGAAAAGGCGCCTTAAGGCGCCTTTTTATGCGTTCAGCTTCGTAAAAGCCTATTTCTTGCCCTTGTCCTTGCCCTTGTCCTTGTCAGAGCCTTTTGCACGGCGCACTTCAATCTTGCGCTCCAGCTGCTTGCTCTGCTTCTGGACCTTCTTGTCTGAAGAAGATCCTTTTGACTTCTGGGCAGATCCTGAATCCTTTCCGCTGCCGCCCTTGGAGGCAGAGGACTTGCCGCCGCCCTGCCCCTTAACGTCAGACTTGCGGGAGCTTGACTTGGCCTTGTCCTGCCTGTCCTGCGACTTGTCCCGCGACTTCCTGGCAGAGTCCTTTGACCTGTCCTTGTCGCGGCTGCTGGACACATCCCGCTTCTTTGAGGAGCGCTCCTCCCTGGCCTCGGACTTCTTCTTCTTTGACCTTGACGAGGAAACGTCGTCCTTCTTCTTGGACTTGCGGTCACGATCAACATCCGAGCGGCGCGACTTGCTCTTCCTGGAAGCCTGGTACTCGCGGTCGGCCTTCTCGGTTGCCTGGGCAAGCTCCAAGCTGCGGCTGCCGCCGGCGACGCGGCGCCCGCCTATGTAGTTGCGGGCAAAGTAGTCCGTATCCATTGACTCGATGCGCACGCGGGTGTTGCGGCGCGGGGCATGGATGAACTTGCCGTTGCCGATATAAATGCCTGTGTGGTAGCCGCCCCTGCGGCGGAAGGCCACGATGTCGCCTGCACGGAGCTTGGACTTGTCGCGGATCTTGTAGCCGGAGACGGACTGCTCCTGGGCCGTGCGCGGCAGCTTGATGCCGGCGCCCTTGAAAGCCCACTGGACAAAGCCTGAGCAGTCAAAGCCGCCAGGCGTTGTGCCGCCGAAATGATAGGGAGTGCCGATGGATTTATGAGCCCTGTTCAGGACGATGTTGGTTACGCCGGCATTGGGCTTGGGCGGAGTGCCGCCGTCCCTGGAATTCCTCGTCTTGCGTCCGGCCCCTGCCGCTTCCTCCTCATCGTAGTCCCAGTCGTCGGCATAGAAGCCCCTGGCATCGTAGCTCCTGCGGAACTTTTCATACTGGGCTACCGACGAGCTTGAATCCGGCATGGTGTTGTGCCTTTTCTTGCCGCAGCCAGCCAGAAGAAGAGAAGAAATAAGGAAGAGAGCTATGAGTGTATATCGCCGACTCATTCGTGCTCCATATAAGCAGCCGCAGTTGAAGAAGCTGCGGTTCAAGGCTTTTTTTCTTGTCGAACAAAATGTTCCTGGCATGGACCGGAAGGAGCCGGCCTAATCCCAGGCTGTGGCGTGCCCTCATACGGATCCTTTCCGCTGGCATGGACGAGCAGTCGGTGCTCTATAAAAAAAAGATTGTCGCGGAAACAATCTGGCAAGCGTCACTGGACTCTGTATCTATAATCTGTGTTTCTTGACAGCGTCAAGCCTCTCGGAACAAAAAAAATCAATCTTTCTAGCCTCTTGAATCGGATTGTGTTCAAATTCTTATACTCAGTTCCGCCTACTGTAAACATTTTTTACAATGCCTGTGCCGGCGGCCGGCCCGGGAAAGAGTGAACACCCAATCAGGTGCGGCGGCACGATGCAGCTCCAGATGCCTGCCCTCATGCAGAGGCTTTTCACCTATGCCTGCGCCGCCCAGGCTTTTTGCATTGCGTCTTTCTTTCTGAACTGCCTGGAATGCCCTGCTTTTTCCGGCAGGCTCAGCACATCCCTGCTGCCGGCCTGCCCTTCATATGCTCTTTTTCAGCAGCGCCCGGCTGCGGGCAGGGACCAGGCGTGCAGAACAGCCCTGCACTGCACAAGTACGAAATATTGAACGTCATGTTCAACTTCCGCTGCCAGGCAGGGCACTGCCGTTTTCATCCGCCCTGCTAGCGGAAATTGTGCTCTATGCAGGCTATGGCGTTGTGGTTGTGGA
>CAZWGJ010000089.1:7370-7644 GCA_964633375.1 uncultured Desulfovibrio sp. | reverse complement strand
ATCAACACCAAAGGAGGTCCACAATGACTTCTTCCCGATTCAATTAGCCAAATACCCGGCTGATGTCAAAAAAGCTGCAGCCTGCAGCCCTGCGCTGCCTGCTTTGCAAAGCCCCTGTCCTTTGGGGGCGGACGTCAGCTCCAGCAGGCGCCGTCCTGTCTTTCGGACGTCCTTTGGGACATGCCCTGTTCTTATGGGACATTCCTTTGGGACATTGGGGCTTTCTTATGGGACATCCTTTGGGACATCATGTCCCTTTGGAATGGCAGCGGCT
>CAZWGJ010000089.1:1208-7270 GCA_964633375.1 uncultured Desulfovibrio sp. | reverse complement strand
CTGAACGTCACCTCCGCTGCACCAAAATTGCGCAGTCCAGTGCCGTCTGATCCGCCATAACAGCCAGTTAAACGCCATCTCAGGCGGCTGCAGGATCCAGCAGGCGCCGTCCTGTCCTCCGTGCGTCCTTTGGGACATGCCCTGTTCTTATGGGACATTCCTTTGGGACATTGGAGCTTTCTTATGGGACATCCTTTGGGACATCATGTCCCTTTGGAATGGCAGCGGCTTCTGCCTGAACGTCACCTCCGCTGCACCAAAATTGCGCAGTCCAGTGCCGTCTGATCCGCAATAACAGCCGGCGAAACGCCATCTCAGGCGGCTGCAGGATCCAACAGCCGCAGTCTGTCCTCCGGGCGTCCTTTGGGACATGCCCTGTTCTTATGGGACATTCCTTTGGGACATTTGGGGTTTCTTATGGGACATCCTTTGGGACATCGTGTCCCTTTGGAATTAGTTCTCTTCTTCTCTACAGCACGGGATGCAGCCCAAACCTTGCCGCCGCCTCATCCAGATGGCTGAGCCAGATGTCGGCAAAGGAGGCGTTTTCAAGGACGCCGGCTACGATGACTGAGCAGCGATGCCCCGCCCTCTCCAGGATGGAGCGGACGGAGTTTTCCCCGCTGCCTGCTATGTCTGAGATGGTGTGCTTGCCTATGCTGGCAAGCAGGGGCAGGACCCACACCTTTTCAGAAGCAATCTTCGGCAGAAGCGTCTCCACCCGCATGTTTCCTGAAAGGGTCGCTATATAGACGGCGCTGTCACGGCTCTGGACGGCAGCTGCCAGCTGCCCATAGCGCTTCTGGGAGGCATGCGCCTTGGCGCCATGCCCGACAAGGATCACGTTCTCGCCCTGCGCCCTGTCCTTGGGCAGATGGTCCAGGATGGCGTGCGCCGTCCTTTCGACATCATCGTCGCTGGCAAGCAGGGGCTGCCCCATGCTCAAGGGGATGCCCAGCTCTTCAGTGACGGTTCTGGTCAGTTCCTCCACCGTCTCGTTTTCTGTTGCCATAATGATCTGCAGAGGCTGGGCAATGATGGGGGAGAAGCGCTCCAAAGCCAGGCGCTGGACGGCCTTGACCACAGAGTCGGACTTGCGCCGGACATTCGTCGCAAGACGGGCGCGGATGTTGTCGGAGGTGTATGCCCAGCGCACGGGTATGCCTGGATAGCGCTGCCGCACCTTTTCTTCAAAGGTCCGCAGTGCAGCCAGCCCGCTGGCCTGACAGGAGCCATAGGCTATCAGAACTATGGCAGTGTTATCCTGTGGCATTCATGCAACTCCTTAAACAATCCGTGCCGCCCCCCCTGAGGCAGAGGCAGGCAGCCTAAAACCATGCAGAAGGGGAGCATAGAAAAACTACGCCTGCAAGGCAAACCTTCACATCCCCTCTTCCTTCCTGCGGCGCAGGCGCCAGCACCCCCATGCAACCTGCCGGGCAGGCTTTCCCTAGAGATTTTATGCGGCTCCCTGTATAGTACGCCCCGGCAGGGCAAAGCCGTGCCTAAAGCAAAACCTTTTTCTGCTGCCCTGCCCCCATGACAGCCTGCCCCAACTTGCACCATCTCTCAGTGGAAGCCCAAGCCATGATAAAAAAACTTTTCCTCCGCTCCCTGCTCTGCCTGCTGGCCGCCTGTCTTCTGCCTGCCTGCTCCAAGGCCCAGAATACCGAACCCCAGCCGCCCCTCAAGCCTGAGCTCACACTGACGCACGTCGCAACCCTGCGCGGACAGCACATCCTTTCCCCCAAGTCCGTCCGCTTTTCCCCGGACGGCAGCCGCTTCTACGTCAACAGCCTGGAGGGGCTGGAAACCGTCGTCTACGACACGTACTCCCTGGCGCCCATTCAGGTCATACGCCATGAATTCGACGCCAAAAACGCCTCTCTCTTCCTCAACGGAGAGACGACGGCCTTTGACTACGAGTACTTTGCCGACGTGCCGGAAGAGAACCGCAACTGCTTTGGCGGCAAGCCGGTAGAGTCGGCGTTCAGCCATGACGGCAGATACCTATGGGTCACCTACTACAGAAGGACCTGGGACAAGTACGCCAACTCACCATCTGCTGTCGCCATTATTGACACGGCGATCAACCGCATCGTGCGCGTTATCCCCACAGGTCCTCTGCCCAAGATGATTGTCCCCTCCCCTGACGGACAGACCATGGCAATCATCCACTGGGGGGACAACAGCATAGGGCTGGTGGACATCCGCTCCGCCAATCCGCGCGACTTCACCTACAAGAAGCTGCTTGCGGACGGCAAAAGACTCAACGTCAAAGACCTCAAGGGCGACCGCGACGCCGTCTGCGGGTTCTGCCTGCGCGGCGCAGCCTTCAGCGCCGACAGCCGCTACCTTTTTGTAGGAAGGATGCACAACGGCGGCATCACAGTCTTTGACTTAAAGACCATGGAGCGCCTTGGGACCTACATGGACGTCGATCCCACCCCGCGCCACCTCATCCTGAGCCAGGACGGCAAAAAGCTCTATTTTACCTCCAACTATGCCGGAACCGTGACCGAACTGGACATAGAGGAGCTGCTGGACATAGTCAGGAAGGGCACCGGCAAGGTCAAGCACAGCCGCTCCCTTTCCGTCGGCAAGCAGGCAAGGACGCTGGTCCAGTCTCCTGACGGCAAAAAGCTCTTTGTCGCCTGCAACCGCAGCACGGAGCTGGCCGTGGTGGACATCAAGAAGTGGCAGAAAATTGCCACAGTCCAGACGACGCCCTTTACGGTAGGCGTGGCAGTCAGCCCCAACGGGGAGCTTGCCATAACCACCTCGCAGGGGCGCAACGGCAAAGGCGGCCATGCCGTCGACGTGTTCAGGATTGATCCGCCTGTGGGGCCAAAGCCAGCCCCGGCTGAAAAGCCCGCAGACAATTCTTCCCTTGAGCCTGCCTCGCACGCTGAGGAAATACAGGCGCCTGAAGGCGAGCCCAAGGAGAAAAAGCCTGTTGACACAACGCCCCCTGAACCGCCCAAGAGAGGACAGGACAGCCTCAACGACTAACTTTGCCGACTACCCGCACGATTAGCGACACGACAACAGCACACCTTTTGGGAGCTTCTTCCATGCGTATTCTTATTACCGGCGGTCAGGGCATGCTGGCCCGCACCCTAGCCAAAAAACTTCTCAGCCAGGGGCATGAGCTGTCTGCACCAGGCAGAAAAGAACTGGACATCACCAATGCCGGGCAGGTCTCGGCAGTTTTTGCCGCCTTTCAGCCTGAGGCCGTGCTGCACTGCGCAGCCTACACCAAGGTAGATCTGTGCGAGGATGAAAAGACGCTTGCCTTTGCCGTCAACAACCAGGGCAGCGCCAACGTCGCCGCAGCCTGCCAGCAGCTTGGGGCGCGCCTCATAGCCTTTTCCACGGACTATGTCTTTGACGGCGCCAAGGACGGCGCCTACAGCGAATTTGACGAGGCGACAGGCGGCATCAACGTCTACGGCCAGAGCAAGTGGGCGGGCGAGTGCTCCATCCGCCTCAACTGCCCCAACCACGTCATAGCCAGGGTCTCCTGGCTCTACGGCCCCGGCGGGCCGAGCTTTGTGCACACTATGCTGAAGCTGCAGGCAAAGGGGCTGCCAAAGCTCACTGTCGTCAACGACCAGCGCGGCAACCCCACCAGCACCGAGGCCGTCGCCAATGCTGTCTGCGAACTGCTCGGCCACCCGGAAGTGAAGGGCACGCTGCATCTCACCTGCGAGGGGGAGACAACCTGGTATGACTTTGCCAGGGAAATCTTCGCGCAGGCAGGCCTTGAGCAGCGTGTTGAGCCGGTGAGCTCCGCCCAGTACGCCACCAGGGCTAAGCGTCCTGCCAACTCCTGCCTTGCCAAGACGCGCCTGGCCATGGCAGGGCTCTCCCCCATGCCCCGCTGGCAGGACGCCCTGCACGACTTTCTGCGTGAAGAGCTGCCCACGCTGGCGTAAGGGCGGGACAATGAGCATACAGCTGTGCCTTGCCGTCTTTTTTGCAGGAGGCTTCGGCGCCCTGAGCCGCTTCCTGGTCTCCGAGGCCTGCGTCCATTTCTTGGGACGCGGCTGGCCCTACGGCACCATGGTCGTCAACATCCTGGGATGCCTGTTCTTCGGGCTTGTCGTTGAGCTTGCCGCCGGCAGGCACATCCTGAGCGAAGCGGCAAGGATTGCCCTCTGCGCCGGCTTCCTTGGCGGCTTTACCACCTTCTCTTCTCTTATCTTTGACAGTGCAGCCCTAGGGCAGATACGCCCGCTCTTCCTTGCCCTCAACATAGCAGCCCAAATCATCCTGGGCTTTGGCGCACTCTGGGCAGGGGAGCAGCTTGGCAAAATTCTCTAGCCGGCAGACAGAGCACGCAAAGCTGCTCTCATCCAAGCTCTCCATCCGAGGTGGCCTTTGAAAAAGATACTGCTCATAGGCACAGGCGGCACCATTGCCTCAATCAAGGGCCCCAACGGCCTGACGCCCGGCCTCACCATCGACAATCTGCTCTCCCACATTCCTGCGGTCAGAGACATCTGCACGGCGGACACCCTTGAGGTGTGCAATATTGACTCCACCAATATGACGCCGGTCCACTGGAAGCTCATAACCAAAGCCATAGAAGAGCACTACAATGCCTATCAGGGCTTTGTCATCTGCCACGGCACGGACACGCTTGCCTATACGGCGGCAGCGCTTTCCTACATGATCCAGAACCTGGACAAGCCCATAGTCATCACCGGATCCCAGAAGCCCATCAACCTTCCGGAGACCGATGCCAGAAACAACCTGCTGGACAGCTTCCGCTATGCCGCAGACGACGGCTCAAGGGGCGTCAGCATCGTCTTTGACGGCAAGGTCATTGTGGGAACAAGGGCCAGAAAGGAACGCTCCAAGAGCTACAACGCCTTTTCCTCCCTCAACTTCCCCTATCCTGCCGTCATCCAGGACAACAGGGTCATACGCTACTTTGACGAACCTCTGGCAGATGCTCCTGTACGCTTCTGGCACGACATGAAGAACAGCATCTGCGTCTTAAAGCTCATCCCCGGGCTCAGCGCCGATCTGCTGCCGCTGCTTTTTGAGCACCATGACTGCCTGGTCGTGGAAAGCTTCGGGCTGGGCGGCATGCCGGACAGCATGCTGGAAGTTCTCTCCAGGGAAATGACGCGCTGGCCGAACAAGCTCCTGGTCATGGCAACGCAGGTCCCAAGGGAAGGCAGCAATATGACCGTCTATGAGGTGGGCAGAGCAGTCAGGCAGACAGCCAGCATGATGGAAACCTACGACATGACCATAGAAGCCGTGGTGACCAAGCTGATGTGGCTTATGGCGCGCACAGAGCTTTCCAGAGAGGAGCTGCGCCATGAATTCTACCGCACCATAAACCACGACGTACTCTTTGCCGGAGGAGCCTAAGCAGCGGTCTGGATGAACGACGTGAAGTCCGATGTCTTCTAAAGTGGTCGATTTCGACCACTTTAAAACCCATGAGCTGACGACTGCAGGCTCCATGCAGCAAGACCCTCCCAACAGGCTGACAGCTGCTCTGCAGATGACTGTCTTGTGCCCAGGGGAATGGGTACGGACCAACGGCAATTCTAAAGTGGTCGATTTCGACCACTTTAAAATCCATGAGCTGACGTCTGCAGGCTCCAGGCAGCAAGACCCTCCCAACAGGCTGACGATGCTACGGATGGGTGACGTGGGCTCAGCTGAATGGGTACGGACCGGCGACATTTCTAAAGTGGTCGATTTCGACCACTTTAAAACCCATGAGCTGACGACTGCACGGCTCCATGCAGCAAGACTCCCCCAACAGGCGGCAGATGCACTGCGGATGGGTGACGTGGGTTCAGGGGAATGGGTACGGACCAACGGCAATTCTAAAGTGGTCGATTTCGACCACTTTAAAATCCACGAGCTGACTCCTGCAGGCTCCCTGCCGCAAGGCTCTCCCAACAGGCAGACAGTGCTCTGCGGATGGGTGCCTTGTGCCCAGGGGAATGGGTACGGACCAACGGCAATTCTAAAGTGGTCGATTTCGACCACTTTAAAATCCACGAGCTGACTCCTGCAGGCTCCCTGCCGCA
>CAZWGJ010000089.1:0-1108 GCA_964633375.1 uncultured Desulfovibrio sp. | reverse complement strand
TCGATTTCGACCACTTTAAAATCCACGAGCTGACTCCTGCAGGCTCCCTGCCGCACAGGCTCTCCCCAACAGGCGGCAGATGCACTGCGGATGGCTGTCTTGTGCCCGGGGGAATGGGTACAAACCAACGGCAATTCTAAAGTGGTCGATTTCGACCACTTTAAAACCCATGAGCTGGCGCCTTCAGGCTCCCTGCCGCTTTCCGTCAGCCGAGCGTCCAGGCAAAGCACAAAAAAAAAAAGACCTTTGGAAGTGTGCAGGGTTCTTCCCTGCCAAAAGCCTTCCCAAAGGTCTTCGTGTTTGCAGTATGCTGCAGCGGCAGCCTGAACTGCCGTCCCTAGCGGATGAAGTTCGTCGCAATCCAGGGCTCGCGCTGGGGGTATTCAATGCCCTGCTTCTTCCCTGCCTCAATGCAGCGCATAAGCCATGCCATATTGGAGGCAAGGGTGCGCATGGTCTGCAGCCCTTCCAAATCCTGGCGCACTTCATCAGGAGTGTTGCCATGCACTGAGTTCCAGTACTGGGATGAGACAACGGGCATGCCGCAGATGGTGAAGTACTTGTTCAGCCTGTCAAAGGAGGCAGAGGCTCCGCCCCTGCGGCAGGAGACGACGGCTGCTGCCGGCTTGCCGCCAAAGGGGGCAGACTTGCAGTAGAAGAGCCTGTCCAGGAAGGCTGTCAGGCGGGCAGAGGGACCTGCATAGTACACGGGGGAGCCCACGACCAGTCCGTCGGCCTTCTTCACAAGCTCAATGGCGTCATTGACGGCATCGTCCTTGAATACGCAGAGGCCGGTCTTTACACACTTGCGACAGGCGATGCAGTCCTGCACAGGGGCAGTCCCTGTCTGGACCAGCTCCGTCTCCACATCAAGTTCATGCAGGCGGTCAGCCACCTCGGTCAGGGCTGTATAGGTGCAGCCATGGGCGTGCGGGCTGCCGTTGATAAGCACTACTTTCATATTGCGCTCCTTTTCTTGCTGCAAGATTCTGTTCTGATGGCTGCGCTCACTGGCGCTCGCCCAGCGGGCGAAAGACCGGCGTGCGGCTGCGCTCCATGGGCGGCCCCAGACGCATGCGGTTGAGAAAGTCCCTGACTTCCAGGACAC
>CAZWGJ010000088.1:0-7718 GCA_964633375.1 uncultured Desulfovibrio sp. | reverse complement strand
TGATCATCCCTGTCGGGCGTCCTGTCAGTCCAGGCTTTCTGGCGGTTGGGATGCAGCTTGTCTGCTACAGCCTGTGCAGCCAGAAGGGCGCTTGCAAAAGCCCAGTGCAGGTTGTAGCCGCCAAGAGAGCCCGTCACATCCAGCATCTCGCCGATGATGGAGACCTGCTTGTGCAGCTTGGAGAAAAAGGTTCCCCGCTCTACTTCCTGGCAGTCTACGCCGCCGCGGCAGACCTCAGCCTGACGCAGTCCTGCCATGGCTGTCGGCACCAGATTACAGCGGTGGACAGCGTCCAGAAGGGACTCCCTCTCCTCAGCTGACAGCTCGGCGCAGCGCTTCTCCAGCAGCGCCTTGTCCGGCACAAGCTGCTCAGCCAGCCTGCGCGGCATATACAGGCTCAGCACCGTCACCACCGTCTTTGCACCGGCTCCGTCAAAGAGGCTTTCGTCCTTCCTTGGCAGGAAGTCTATCGTCAGCGGCTCGCCCTGTTCCCAGAAGAGGGATGCCTTCAATATGGCAGGACCGCTTATCCCCATATGGGTAAAGAGCAGGTCGTCCTTGATGGTCCTGCCGCAGAGAGAGACTGCCACAGGAAGGCTGACGCCCTGCAGCCCGAGCAGGGGGGATGATTCCTCGAGGAAGAGGGGGGCAAGGCATGCCTCAGGCAGTATGACCTTGTGGCCAAGATGCTGCGCCATGGCATAGCCTATGCCGGAGGAGCCGCTTGCCGGCATGGCAGGGGAGCCCAGGGCCAGGACGGCATGCTTGCCGGTCAGGCAGAGCCCCCTGCGCGTCCTCAAAACGACGTCGCTGCCGTCAAAGACCAGGCAGTCAGCCTCAAGCGCAGCACCGCCAAAGTAGGCAAACTCGCCCCTGCGGCACCGCCTCATGAGGGCGCGGACAAGCTGCGCTGCCTCGTCGCGAAGGAAGATCTTGCCTTTCTCCTTCTCTTCATAGGCAAGACCCAGCACATCCATGACATGCAGGATCTTGTCCTTGCCTATCTGGGCCAGCACCGGCGCCACAAAGTCCTCTGTGTCGCAGACATACTGGTCGGCGCTGATATGGCTGTTGGTGAAGTTGGCATGGCCGCCGCCTGCCATGGAAAGCTTTCTGCCAGGGGTCTGGGAGCGGTCTATCAGGGCGACGGAAAGCCCCATGCTAACAAGATGGGCGGCGCAGAGAAGCCCTGAGGCGCCGGCGCCAAGGACCAAGACGTCAAAGCTGGTCCTATCCGTGTCATCCTGCCTCTCAAAAGACCTCTCAGAGTCCCTGCCGCGCTCCCTGCCGTCAAAGCCTGGGCGCCTGTCAAAGCGGTCAAAGCGGCCGCCCCTGCGATCCCCGCGGCGATCCTCCCGACGATCCATGCGGGACTCATCACGATAGTCGGAGAGATATCCGCCTCGGCGGTCATCCCGATGTTCAAAGTCCCTGCGTCCCTCGCCGCGCCCGCCGCGGTCGTACCCGCGGTCATGGCTGCGACCGTCACGGTCAAAGTCACGGCGCCTGTCAAAGCGATCCCCGCGTCCGCGGCGGTCGTCACGGTCAAAACGCCGTCCCTCAAAGTGCTGCCCGCGATCCTGTCTCTCATCACGGCTGCCGCCATAGCTTTCGTCACGGCTGCCGTCAAAAGAACGATGGCCGTCCTCGCCGGCTGAGCCTTCGCCTGAGCTGCCGGCTTCGGCGGCTGCGCCGCTGGAGGCACTGGCTTCATTGGCTGAGCCGGAGGCATCCAGATTGGGAGTGCGGAGAGGAGAGGGGAAGCTGCTCTCTGTGCTTACAGTGCTTTCAGTTCCGCTTGCCTCTACGCTGCTGCCGGCAAATTCATCCTGGCGGTCAAACCGATGGTCGTCCTGACGCTCAAACTCACGATCACTACGGCGGTCAAAGCGTTTGTCAAAGCGCGGCTTTCTGTCGGAGAAACGTCGGTCGGAACGTCTCT
Source organism: uncultured Desulfovibrio sp. (assembly GCA_964633375.1). Lineage (GTDB taxonomy): Bacteria > Desulfobacterota > Desulfovibrionia > Desulfovibrionales > Desulfovibrionaceae > Desulfovibrio. The sequence goes on along the minus strand of CAZWGJ010000088.1, from coordinate 5,776 downwards.
CAAAGCGGTCTCCGTCCCTTTTTTCAAAGCGTCCGGCACCCCTGGAAAACCTGCCCTTGTCATAAGACCTGTCCGAGCGCTCCTCGCCGGAGCGCTTCCAGTCCCTGTCCTGGAATCTGTCGTGCCTGTCGTATGACCTGTCGCGCGGCTTGCCATGAAAGCTGTCATCATGAAATTTATTGAAGGATCTGCGATTTCCGTCATGGCGGTCGTCAAATCTGCGCTCAGAGGACCTTTCGCCCTTGTTCTCCCAGCCATCGGACCTGGAGCGGTCGTCAAAGCGCTTGTGGAACCTGTCATTTCCTTTGTGGAAGCGGTCCTCTGAACGATGCTCGGAACGTTGCTCAAAGCTGTGCTCCGAGCGGCGGTCAAAGCGGTCATTTCCGCCCTCGCGGTCGCCAAAGCGGCTGCCGCGGCTGTCAAAACGCTGATCCCTGTCCTGCCTGCCGCCGTCCTTCTTAAACCTGTCAGAACGATCAGACCTGTCAAAGCGGTCTGAGGAGCGGGAAAACCTCCCTGCATCCGGCCTGCGGCCGCGCTCAAAGCTCCTGCCGCCGTCCCTGCGGTCATCTTTATGGTAGTCCCTGTGCCCGTCCCTCTGATTGTCACGGCGGTCAAAGCTGCGGTCATAGGATCCTGCGTCCTGCCCGTCCCTCCTGCTGTGCTTAAAGGAGGGGCGGCCGGCAAAGCCCTGGCGGTCTTTGTGGAAACGGCCTCTTTCCCCGCGCTTATCCCTGGTAAAACCTCTTTTATCGTCACGCTTTCTGTCAGAAGAATTTCTGTCAAATGAATCGGACCCTGCAAATGACATGGCGGCTCCTTGCCCCGAACCGGCTGAAGACGAGGCGACAAGATAGTATTTAAAAGGACAGGGCTCCTGAAGGGCAGCCATGCAAAAGACGACAAGTTGACGATCTTTTTGCGGCAGCCTTCTCCAGGGAATCCTGAATCTGATGCCGAAGCTTGTTTACAAGACAGGAAAGCCCCGGAAACCATCCGGCTTCCGGGGCTGTATAAAAACCATTAAGGAGAATGATCTGGTAGCAAGGGGGAGATTTGAACTCTCGACACTGCGGGTATGAACCGCATGCTCTAACCAACTGAGCTACCTTGCCATGTTTGGGTTGCTGCGTCGCGGTGACGCTCAACGAAGAAAGCTTTTACGCATCTTTCAGGGAAAAGGCAAGCCTTTTTTTGAAAAAAGCCGGCTTTTTTCTTCGGAGAATCGTCGTTTCACTATCCAACCTGCTTGAATAACGGATGTTTTCCCTGCAAACTTTTTTTTACTTCCTGACCGGGTCCAGGAAGCGGGTCCAGAGGACTGCGCCAAGCTCCACGTCCTTCTTCTCGCCCTTGAAGTCCATCTTCTCTTCAGAGGTCATCAGCGCAGCAAAGCCCCACCAGCCGGCAAAGGGCACGGCAAAGGTGAAGACGCCGTTGGGATCGGTGCGGACAGTCTGGGTGACCATGTAGTCGTTGGGAGCCTTGTACTTTCCGTCCTTGTTGAAGAACTCGACCTCGACGCTGCAGCCCGCCGCAGCTTTTCCGTCAACCAGCACCTGTCCCTGGAAGACATTGCCGGCATAGTTTCCAAAGGGGCGGGTGAGGGGGACTATCTCAGTCTTGAGCCCCAGGGGCTTCTGCCAGCCGTCCTCTGCACCGAAGGCTGCGATGTAGGCCTTGGTGTAGTGGATGATGTAGCAGTCCTCGGCAGGCTCCCAGTAGGGCCTGGGCGTCATGACGGCGGCATACACACCCGGGCGGGCTATCTTATGCTCGGCACGATAGGCCTTGTGCTGCATAAGGGTGTTTTCCTTAAGGGCAGGAAGAAGGTCTTCGCTCTTCCCATTGCCCATAAGCACACAGGCCTCAGGCCGCTCCAAATCCATGCCCTGCGCCTCCATGGGGTGGGCAAAGGCAAAGTCAATGGCAACAGATGCCCCTCCCTTGTCCAGGATCATGTCGTTTGAGGGGATGGCCACCCCAAAGTGCGCCTCGGCCGGCGTGCCCGCAAAGGCAAGGGCGGCAAGGCAGAGCAGGCCTGCCAGAATCAAGTTCCTTCCAGTCTTCATAGCATCTCCTAAAAGATATCGTAATTTCATCGTCGCCGATGTTGCGGCGATCCAAGTAGCACGATTTTTCAAAAAGTAACACTTTTATTTTGGGCACGGGGTGCTGCCGCCCCCCCCCAGGCCCTTTCCCTCAGCCAGGGGGCGTTCCCTGCCCAGGGCTTTGGAGGCAGCGGGGAACAATCTTTGGGAAACGTGCTTTATATCCCCGAAAAGCCCGTTTATCTGCGACAGAATACTGGACTAGAAGACGAAAGTGTGCTACGTGACCAAGGCGGATTTAAGGAATGTGCCGCAAGGCATGTTCCGGAATCCGTTTTTGTGTTCTTTGCTTGTCCACCCGCATGCATTCCAGGCTCTGCCCGGCAAAAATGCGGCGGGCTGACTCCTGTCTTCGACTCCCAACCTCTGCTGTTCACTTTCTGGACAGTCTGAACGGGCAGTTGTTTTTATTTCACCCACCTTACACCCCATGCCTTTCCGGTCGCCGCTGCACAGTAGGTTGGCTGTGTGTTTTTCGTCGGTATTCCGTTCCTTCTTCGTCTGAAAGGAGGCAAGGGCCGTTATGGAGATCTTTGAAGGAATCAGCACCTTCTGCACCAGCTGACACGATGTATCAGACGGGAAGCCTCTCAGACGGAGACTCCCGCAAGACTTTCCTCAAAAGCCTGAGCCCGCACCTGCGGACAAAAAGCTTAAACTCAGGGAAAGAGTAGCGGCTTTGTGCGCCCTTTAAGGGGCTGCACGGCCGCCGGCACACGGCAGGCACATGGGCTGCCAAAAGGCAGGTCCATGCATGATTTGGAACCTTTAACCAAATCCGGGTGTCAGGTTTGAAAGAAAGACAAAAAAAGAACCTGACAAAAACGGACTATAATTATCCTTTAGGAGATATATCGCAATGAGTGATGAAAAAGACTTCGCCGCCCAGGATGACGCCCAGGAAGAAAATTTCGCTGAGCTGTTTGCCCAGGAGGAGAACAACCAGGTTCGTCCCCAGGTAGGACAGAAAGTGCAGGGCACAGTCATCGATCTGACTGACGACAATGTCTTCGTTAACATTGGTGCCAAGATTGACGGCATCATGGATCGCAAAGACTGGGTGGACACTGATGGCGCCATGAACCTCGCTGTTGGCGACACCGTTGAAGCCTACATTACACGTGCCAACTCTTCCGAGATCGTGCTCTCCCGCTCCATGGGCGGCACGGGCATGGCCGCCATCGAGCAGGCCAAGGAAAGCGGCGTGCCGGTTGAAGGCCGCGTGATCGAGTCCTGCAAGGGCGGCTACCACGTCGAAGTGCTCGGCAAGACGGCTTTCTGCCCCGGCAGCCAGATGGCTCCCGGCAATGCCGAGACCCTTATCGGCACCACCGTGCAGTTCATTATCACCCGTGTTGAGAGCCGCGGCCGCAACATCGTCGTCTCCCACCGCGCCCTGGCCGACCGCATCCGCGAAGCCAGCCTCGCCAAGCTGCTTGAAGACGTGCAGGAAGGCGACATCATCGAAGGCAAGGTCACCCGTCTCGCTCCCTTCGGCGCCTTCGTTGAGCTCGTGCCCGGCGTTGAGGGCATGGTGCATCTGTCCGAGCTCTCCTGGTCCCGCATCATGAAGGCTGACGAAGTCGTCAATGCCGGCGACACCGTGCAGGCCAAGATCCTCAAGATCAGCAAGGAAAAGGGCCGCGACGGCAACGAGCACACCCGCATCTCCCTCTCCATCAAGGCCGCCCAGGGCAATCCGTGGGACGACGTTGAGAACAACCTGCCCAAGGCCGGCTCCATTGTGGAAGGCAAGGTCATGCGCCTCGCTCCCTTCGGCGCCTTCGTTGAAGTGTGCCCCGGCATTGAAGGCCTGGTGCACCTCTCCGAGATGTCCTGGACCAAGCGCGTCAACCGTCCTGAAGAAATCGTCAAGCCCGGCGACATGGTTCAGGTCAAGATCAAGGAAATCAATGCCGACTCCCACCGCGTGAGCCTGAGCATCCGCGAAGCCCAGGACGATCCGTGGGCTGACGTCGAGACCAGGTTCCCCGCCGGCAGCACCGTCGAGGGCACTGTTGAAAGCCAGTCCAAGTTCGGCCTCTTCGTCTGCCTGGCTCCCGGCGTGACCGGCCTTCTTCCCGAAGCCATCATGCGCGCCACCAAGACCGCTGCCCAGTACCAGAAGCTCGAGAAGGACGCTCCTGTGACCCTGGAAGTCCAGCGTGTTGATCCCGTTGCCCGCCGCATCACCCTCGTTCCCGAAGGCGGCGTGCCTGCCGAAGCCACCCGCGAGAAGAAGGACGGCGAGCGCAAGGGCGGCAAGAAGGGCGAAGACCAGTCCTGGCGCCAGCATCAGAAATCCGAGTCTGAGTCCTCTGACGGAACACTTATGGCACAGGCTTTGCAGAAGGCTATGCAGAACAAACAATAAGGAGTGTTCTGTATGCATATTATGCATAGATGCTTTTCCTTTCTCGGCACGGCCGTCCTCGCCGCCTCCCTGGCGGCGGGGGCCGGCTGCGCCGAAGCTGCCCCCGCAGACGCCTTCGGGTCGACCCAGTTCACTGAGCTGGCCCAGCAGGGCGGACCTGCGGTGGTCAATATCAATACAGAGAAGACCGTCAAGTCCAGGTACGGCAGCGACGACATCTTTGGCGAGATGTTCCGCGGCTTGCCGCCGGGATTTGAGCAGTTCTTTGGACCCTTCCAGCAGAAGGGCCGCAAAGGCAAGGGAAAAAGATCCCAGCCCAAGCAGAAATCCCTGGGTTCAGGCTTCATCATCTCAGCTGACGGCTACATTGTGACCAACAACCATGTAGTCGAAGGCGCAGACGTGATCCGCGTGACCCTGGATGACAAGAACGGCAAGGGCGGAGAGCCGGTCAAGGCAAAGCTTGTCGGCGCCGATTCCGAGACAGACCTGGCTCTGCTGAAGATCGAGGTCAAACAGGACCTTCCGTTCCTCAAGTTCGGCGACTCGGACAGCCTCAAGGTTGGCGAGTGGGTCATGGCCATAGGCAACCCCTTCGGCCTGGACCACTCCGTGACGGCCGGCATACTCTCTGCCAAGGGCCGCAACATCAATGCAGGAGCCTTTGACAACTTCCTGCAGACCGATGCTTCCATCAACCCCGGCAACTCCGGCGGTCCCCTCATCAACATGCAGGGCGAGGTCATCGGCATCAACACGGCCATCATTGCGTCCGGCCAGGGCATCGGCTTTGCCATTCCCTCCAACATGGCTAAGGACATCATCAGCCAGATCAAGGACGGCAAGAAGGTCAGCCGCGGCTGGATGGGCGTCACCATCCAGGATCTTGACGAGCACGCCGGCAAGGCGCTCGGGCTTCCCAGCAACAAGGGCGCCCTTATTGCCGATGTGCAGCCAGGACAGCCTGCCGAACAGGCCGGCATCAAGGAAGGCGACGTCGTCACCAAGATCGACGGCAAGGTCATCGAGGATCGCGACGACTTGCTGCGCACTGTTGCAGGCAAGCGTCCCGGCACCGAGATCAAGGTCGAAGTGTACCGCGAAGGCGAATACAAGACCTTCTCCGTCAAGCTTGGCGACCGCCAGTCCAACCTGGAAGGCACCAATGACAAGTCCGGCATCAGCAAGGACAAGGACAAAGGCAGCGTCCAGCTTGGCATGACGGTCCGTCCGCTGACCAGCGAAGAGCTGAGCCAGCTTGACGACGACATCAAGGGCGGTCTGCTCATCA
>CAZWGJ010000087.1:0-7767 GCA_964633375.1 uncultured Desulfovibrio sp. | reverse complement strand
TGGCAGCAAAGAGGCCGGTAATGAAGGCAATGTACATACGCGTGAAGAAGGCTTCGGGAAGCGTAGTGTATATTGCAGAGCTGCCTTCAGGCATGACTTCCAGCAGCGGGGCGGTCAGGATGCTGAACACAGGCTCAACGAAGCACCAGACGCCGATGAAGCCGATAAAGGCTGCGAGGAGCATGTAGCATAAGCGCCGGCGCAGTTCCCTCAAATGGTCCATAAGGGACATGCGTCCCCCTTCGCCGTCTGTTTCGTCGACCTCCTCCTCCGGCTCGGAGTCCTGCTCCGCAAGTTCCTTTGTCCCAGCTTCGGCAGGAAGGTTCTCATCAGAGCCTTGGGCAGCGTCTGTTTGGGTTAGCTCGTCTGCTGTGCCGTCCTGTGCCTCATAGGACTTTGTGCCAGCCGCCGCATCGGATGCCTCTGCGGCATCGTCTGCTGCGCCGGCTGCTTGTGGGGCGGGTTCTTTCAGCTCAGGCGTTTCGGCATCCTGGCTGGCAGCAGCAGGGTCTTCTTCAGGCGGGGCTTCCTTTTCCGCAGCTTCGCTGCCTGCGTCTGCCTGCAGGCTGGACTCTTCAGAATAAAACTCTTCCTCAGCTTCCAGATGTGCCTTCCTCAGCGCCTGCTCCAGCGGGGAGCCGGCAGGGGGTTCGGGCAGATTGGCATCTGCGGCATCAGGAGCGGACTGTGCCTGTGAAGACAGATTCTCCTCTGCCTCTTTCACTGCATCTTTCTCTGTATTGGAAGCTGCTGGTGCTGTGTCCTGGCTCATGCCCTGGCCTCCTTTGCAGCAGCTTCGCCCTTGTCAGCCGCCCCTTCAGCGCTTCCTTTGTCTGCCTGTGCCTGGCCGGCCGGCTTCTCGGCAGCCTGATCTTTTGGCTGCTCAGCTGCCTTGGCAGCAGCCTGTTCGGCATTCTTTTTCTGGGCAAATTTTTCTTTTGCTTCTGCCGCCTGCCTGCGGATGGCTTCTTTCTTCTCCTGGCGTTCCTCCTCCGCTACCTCTGCGTTGAGGGTGCGCTGGAATTCAGTGGAAACCCGCCTGAACTCGCCCACGTATTTGCCGACGGTCTTGGTGACCTTTGCCAGGCTTTTGGGACCAAGGACAAGGAGGGCGACCAAAAGTATGACCAGAAATTCAGTGCTGCCTATGCCGAACATCCAAGCACTCCTGAAAAGACGATGAAAGAGACGATAATTGGTTGGCTGAGAGAAAACAGTATCCGTTCAGGAATGCTGCGGTCAGCCCCTAAACGGATGTTTCCTCAATGTTTCATAGAGCGTATACAGTCAATTTGCCGCTGTGAAAAGGACTTTTAGACAGAGGACGTGTCCTCAAAGACGGTGGACGGGCGCAGCACAGCCATGAGAGCGCGTATTTCCCTGATTTTTGCTCCGCTGAGCTCTCCGCCCATGCCTTCCCATGCCTGCCTGGCGACAGTCAGCACCTCCAGGCCGAAGGTGACGGACCATTTGCCAAGCTGCAGGTTCTTGTAGAGGTCCATAAGCTGGTCTGCCAGGGCAGTGGCGCCAATCCACTGGCCGGCCTGTATGAGCAGCCGGCACTGCTCAAGGCGCAGCTCAAGCCTGTCCAGGGTCCTGTTGGAGCGCAGGAGTTCCTGATCCAGGGCGTCCAGGGCGGCCTTCTGCTTGCTTTCAAAGAAAAGCTTGCGGGCGTTGTCGATGGCTTTCTGCGCAGGGGAGCCCTGCTGCTGGGCAGCCTTGGCATGCTGGATGCTTTCCAGCCACTGCCTGGTGGTGTGCGAGGCCAGCGGCGTGCCGTCGATAAAGGTCAGCTCCTGCAGGCCTGGCAGGCGGCTCAGAAATATCTTGAGCTCGCCAATAACCGCCGTGCGCACGGCAGCGTAGTCCGGTCCGCAGTGCTCCAGCGCCTTGGCCTGGAGAAACTGGATGTCAAGCCACCAGATGTTGGACAAAAAGAGGTTTTCTGCGGCGAGGGCTGCATTGAGGTACTTGCCGGCGTCCAGCTGCAGCTGGAGCGCCTCCCTCATCTCTGTGGGCGGCGCCGGCAGGGAGGTCTGCCGTCCTTGTGCCGGGGGAAGCTGCTTTAAGCGCCCCCACATGGCAATGCGGGAGAGCTGCCAGCCGAAAGGATCGGCATTGTTGGCCTTGAGCGCCATGTCAGCCACCTGCAGTCCGTACTGCGCAAAGGAGCTCAGGTTTTCAGTGAGCGTGCTGGCAAAGGCAGGCGGCTCGGGGATGGCCACATCGGGCTGCGCAGAAGTAGCAGAACTTGCGGCTGTCGCCGGGGCGGCTTCAGTCCTGGCTGGCTGAGGCCCGGCCGGCTTTTGCTCCTGGGACTGGCTTTGTCCTGTCTGTCCTGCAGCTCCCTTTGCCTTTGCAGCTTCAGGCGCAGGTGCCGGCTGCGGCGCAGCCTCTGGCGCCGGTGCTGCTTTCTGCGCAGAAGCCTCTTCTGCCGGCTCTGGCTGCGCGCCTTCCTCAGGCAGGACAGGCAGCCTGTCGATTTCATCGAGGAGCGGGCGGAGAGGCGGAAAATCCGGCAAAACCTGCTCCAGTGCAGCATCCAGCTCCTGAATGTTTTTGCGCAGCTCGCTTATGGCCTGGGCCGGAAAGGGCGGGCTCTGGCTCTCGTTTTCCAGGGCAGCCTTGATCAGGGCCTCAGTGCAGTCCTTCCACCAGAGAAAGGCGTTCTCCCTGCGGCGCAGGCGCTTGAGGACGGGAAAGCCCGTCTCCCAGTAGTTCTCTATCAGCTCCTTTAAAAGCCTGGCCCCGTCTGCCATGCCGATAAAGCCGCGCAGCCTGGACATGGCATTGGCCGTATAGCAGCCGATCTGAAAGTCCTTTGTCTTGCTGGTGAGCAGCGTCTGCCCCATGTCGCAGACGATCTGCCAGTTGCAGACCTCGGTGCGGTTGAGGGAGGTGAGCTTGTCTATTTCTTCCAGAAGAACGGTGTACTCAGGTTCATACCTGGCCTCCATGCCGGCAGGATTGTCTCCTGGGATGGGTGTGACGGCAAGAGTTGTTGTATCCATGGTTGCTGCTCCGTTTTTGCGGAAGATGAGAGCCGGAAGACGCCGCAGCCTTTAGTCGATGAAGCGGGCTTTGTTGCTTTCCATTTCGATGAACTTTTTCAGCACGGCAGCATCCTTGTCCTCGGCGCTGGCCTGCTTCTTGCAGATCTGCATGGCCTTCCTGGATTCCAGGGCCAGCGTGTAGGAGTCGTAGGGCTTGTTGCTGTAGAGGGAGACGGAGACGTTTGGGTAGTCCTTCAGGTAGTGCTTGGAGGGCGTCATGCGCCCGCCTATGGAGCTGCCCTTGGGCATGTCCTTAAGGTTGTTGCCGCCGATGCCGAAGCGTTCGCGGGCAAGGGAAAGGAGCGCATCCCCGTCTTCCGACACAAGGTAGACGCCGACGGTCTGGTTGGTGTCAGCACAGGATGCCACATAGACGTAGGTGAAGAGGACATGGCGCTTGGCGGAGGTAAAGGACATGACGTCATAGCCGTAGTGCGTATCTGTCTTGGTGAGCAGATAGCTGTCTTTCTTCAGCTTGGTGCGGAACGCCTTGGGCGGGCTGTCCAGCGTCATGCCGAAAATCTTGTAGTCCAGGGGCTCCTTCTTTTTGCCAAGCTGGGCTGCCCCAGCCTGCGGGGCTGAGAGGCAGAGGCAGAGGAGGCAGGGCAGCAGAAAGGACAGGACGCCCTTCATAAGGCAGAAGGGAAGACGCAGAGGCAGGCGAGGGGCGGATGTGAGCATAGCGAGCTTGCCGAGCCTTCCCTAGCGCAGGACGGTGACAAAGGTCTGGGAGGGTGCGATGCAGGTGGAGGCTCCGTTGGGGGTTGTCCCCATGGCATTGCAGCCGCCCGTGCTTGTCAGGCGCATGCAGGGGGAGCCGCCCACGATGACGCTGGTGCTGCCCAAAAACCAGCAGTTGGGCCCCTTGATGAGGTGGGAGACGACGCCCGTGGCAAGGCCTGCCTCATCGCCGCTGGAGAGGGCGATGGTGGCCTGCTGGTTGACGGTCGGCGTGCCGCCCATGAGGGTGGTCATGGCAGCGCCCGGGCACATGGAGGTCATGGCAATGTTGGGGTAGGGGACAGGCGTGGGGCCGACAGGCGTGGGAGTCAGGCAGGTGTCAGGCATGCCCATGGTCTGGCCTGCGCCCATTGTGAGTGCGAACATGAAAAAGCTCCTGTCTTTAAGGCTGGACGGACTCTTGCCGGCAGAGCCGGCGATTAGGATATATGCACCTGGGAAGCGTCTATGCGGACCAGATCGCGGGCAAGGGTCGTGCTGCTGGCAGCCTGGGTCATGCAGGATTCGGAGGCGGAGACGCGGACGTTTTCAGCCTGCAGCTCGTCTGTGTGCTCAACAAGGCGCTTTGAAGACTCATAGCGTCCCAGAAGATGGTTGAAGGTCTGCTCCAGGCGTTCGCCGCAGGATTTAAGGAAGCGCGTCACAAGCGTCGCCTTGTTTACGGTTGCAGCCACTTCGCCGGAGCGGACGGCAAGGTGAGCCGTCTCAAGGCTGGTGTCTGGGGCGTGCAGGTTCAATGCTTCGGCGCTGTCCAGGTTCAGCTGCTTTGCCGAGGCAAGGCTTGCGCCGTGGGGGAAGTCGAGAACGCAGGCCGTCTCTGAGCGGGTCAGGACAGCCAGGATGAAGGCCCTGCCGTCGGGCAGGGGTGTAAAGAGGACCTCGTCGCCGCATTCAGGGCGCACAAGGCAGGAGGCTGCCACTGAGGCCTGCCAGCGGCTGTCTTCTGTCTGCACGGAATAGATGCCGCTGCCGCCGGCCAGGATCCTTCCTGTTTCCAGGGTGGGCGACTGCTGCGCGGCTTCCATGGTGTAGGCTTGAGCTGATTGCATATATGGTTCCTTTTAGGATTTTTTAGTCGTTATTTTCATCGGAATCAGGCAGTGCGGGCCAGTCCTCGCTGCGTTCCCTCTCCGGATCTTCGATGATGGCGCCAGAGAAGACGGCCCCGTCCATGAGGCTGCCTTCTATAAGGACGCGGAAGAAGCGGGAAGAGGAGAAGTCGGCTCTGGCAAAGAGCGCATGGCGCAGGTCTGCGTGGCTTAGGTCCGCCCTGAAGAAGTTGGTGTCCGCCGCCTGGCAGCGGGAGAAGTCTGCCTCGGAGCACAGGCTGTCGCTGAAGTCTGCCTTGTTCATGACAGAGGAGGCAAGCTTTGTCTTCATGAACATGCACTCGGTCAGCTTGGCCTCGGAAAGCTCGCACTGCGTCATGTCTGCCTCGTTGAAAAGGCACTGCGAGCAGTGTGCGCCTGTAAAGACCGACCCTTTCAGGTCCGACTTCAGGAAGTTGACGCCCTTCAAGTTGGCATTGCTGAAATTGCAGCCGTGCAGGTCCGAAAAGCTGAACTGCACAAACTCCAGGGAGAGGTCTGAAAAGTCGTATTCCGGCAGGGAGGAGGAGACCAGGGCTGTTTTGAAGAGGCGGGCTCCTTTGAGCTTGATGCCGGCAAGGTCGCTGTTTGCAAAGAAGACGTGGCTTAGGTCGCACTTTCTGAAGTCTGCCCCGACCTTTGCCTTGACAAAAGAGGAGCGGAAGAGATCGGTGCCTTCAAAGACGGCGCCTGTGACGTCCGACTCCTGGAAGGCGCAGTAGTGCATCCTGCTCTTGCTGAAGCTTGCACCGGCAAAATTGCAGTTGTTCATGATGACGCGCTCAAAGTCGATGTGCTCGAGGCGCGCCTGGCTCAGCTGCATGTCATTGAAGAAGGCGTTTTCCAGCTCAATGTAGGTCAGGTCGCAGCCTGTCATGTCGCAGTTGTGAAAGGAGGTGCGGGCGATGTTGGAGCCGTACAGGCTGGCGCCCCGCAGGTTGACGTTCTCAAAGACGCCGCCGGACAGGTCCATATGGGAGAGCTCTATGCCGGACAGGTCCATGTCGCATATGACCTGCTCGTTGGCGATTTTGTCCAGTATTTCGTCATGTGCCGTGTTATTGAAGTCCAGCATACGTTTCCCCGTCCATTTTTCCGGCAGAGTACAGGCTTGTTGAAGGAATCATCCGCCGCCTTGTCATAGGCTCAGCTCCAGCTTGTGCATGGTCTTTTCCGTCCCCTGCAGGAGCGTGCCCGCCAGGTTGGCGCCATGCATGTTCGTTTCCCCGAGCACGGCTTTGTAGAGGTCTGCGCCGTAGAGGTCGGCAGACTCCATGTTCGCCTTGACCAGGCGAGATCTGCGCAAGGACCCCTGGGGCAGGCGCAGGTAGCTTAAGTTGGCCCCTTCCAGGTCGCAGTGCAGGAAGCGCGCCCTGGGCGCCCTGCATCCTGCCAGGCCTGCCCCCGGCAGATCGCAGAAGTCGGCTATGGCGTCGTCCATGGAGCATTTTTTGGCTGCAAGCCTGAGCAGGCTGCTTTCCCTCAGGCAGAGCTTGGTCAGTGCGCAGCGGCTCATGCGGATGTCGTCCAGCTCGCAGCGCAGAAGGAAGCGCATGTTGGTGCTCTTGACGTCAAGCAGGGAGAGACCGCTGCCCTTGCAGGTGACAAAGCCTGTCTCCTCTATCTTTCCGCCGATGAAGGAAAGGCCGCTGACCTTGGAGGTGGAGAAGGTGGTCTTCCTCAGACGGCAGTCCTTGAAGGCCAGATTGGCCAGCGTGCATTTTTCCAGGGTGGTCAGCTCAATGGACATGCCTTCCAGCGTGCCCTGGCAGAGGACGCTGTCCAGGGAGGCAAGCTTCATGCAGGCGCCGGCAAGGCTGCAGTCTTTGATGGTGCCGTTCTGCCAGCTGCAAAGCTCGGAGGTGCTTTTGGGCGCCTTTGCCTCAACAAACTGGCAGTCGTCAAAGCTGCACTGGGCAAAGGAGGCTGAGGCAAGGCTGGTGCCGGTAAAGTTCACCCTGGTTGCCATGACCTTTTCCCAGCAGCTCTCATCGAGGATGGCATAGCTGAAGTCGACGTCTTCAAGGAAGCAGTTCTCAAAGCGCACGCCCGTAAGATCCTGATGGGAGAAGTCCGCCTTCTTGATCGTCAGCCCCTTGGTGCCCTTTTTCAGGTCAGGGAGCTGGGGCGCCTGGGGATTTCCTGATGCCTGCTGCAGGGCAGCCTCTGCACCGGGGACGTCCTTGACCCAGTCGGGGACGGGGCCGCTGAAGGCATTGCCGGCGGCCAGGCTCTTTTGCTGGGCAATGAGGGCTTCCTTGCCCTTCTTGTCCAGATCGCTGATCTTTTTCAGGTCGGCAATGTACTTTTCCTTGAGGTTCAGCACCTTGGCCTTGTCCTGGGGGCCGTTCATTTTCCCCATTTCATCGGCCAGCATGTCGAGCTGCTTTAGGACTTCTTCGTCGGGCTCAGAGGGCATGGGGGAGTGCAGTATCTCATCCATGGAGAGCTTGGGCAGCTCCTTGATGCCAAGCCCTTTTGCCTGTCTGATTTCGTTGTACTTGGCAAAGGCCTTTTGGAGGTCGGCCTTAAGCTCAGCGGTCTTTTCCTCGCAGAGTGCGCTGATGCGGCTGTGCAGCCTGTCCTGTATGCCCTTGACGTCAACAGTCGGCAGGGTGAGCGCAAGCTTTGTCTCGCCCTCCTCGTTTGTCTTGAGTTCGACAGAGCCCTTTTCCTTTTTGACAGGAATTTCCAGCTTCTGCAGCTCCTGGATGAGCCAGCCGCGGATGTCCTGCTTTTCAAACGCAGCACGTCCCAGGTGCTTGCTGCTCCATGGCCAGGCGGTCGGGATGATCTTCTGCCCGGCAGGAGAGGCGGCCAGACCCGTCCACTTTTTGCAGAGGGCTGTGATGCGCTCCCTGCGCATCTGGGCCGGCATGGCGGGG
>CAZWGJ010000086.1:0-7805 GCA_964633375.1 uncultured Desulfovibrio sp. | reverse complement strand
GAAAATCCCTGGCATGAGGAAGGCTTCTTGCAGGGCAGGATGTCCCGGAATGGATGCTTTTTGCAGCCATCCGGGTGCCCCCTCCTGAAGATGTGTCTTTCGGGGGAAAGGAACTTCTTCAGGGGGGCATGGTTTTTCTTAACTCCTTTGAGCAAAAAGCAGGGGTGCCAAGGCATCCTTGCTTTTTGCCACCTTATAAGGAAGCGCTTCTTCCTTCGTAGTTTCCCCCGCCTTCCCCCCAAATTCATTTTCCCCCAAGAGAAGCTGCCCCGCCCCTGGGCAGTTTAAGGAGTCCCCCATGAACCAGCCAAAGAAGCAGACCTTCCACTTCACCAAGATGCAGGGTCTTGGCAACGACTACATCTACGTCAACTGCTTTGAAGAGCACATAGAAGACCCGGCAGCCGTTTCCTGCTTTGTTTCGGACAGGCATTTCGGCATAGGCGGCGACGGACTGGTTCTCATAGGCCCCTCAAAGACGGCTGATGTGCGCATGCGCATCTTCAATGCCGACGGATCTGAAGCCGAGATGTGCGGCAATGCCTCGCGCTGCGTGGCCAGATACGCCTCCGAGCACAATCTGGTGCAGGGAGATACGGTGCGCATAGAGACAGGCGCAGGCCTGCGCATTGCCAAGCTTATCAGGGAAAACGGCGAAGTCTGCGGCGCAGCCGTCGATATGGGCGAGCCCATCCTGGCGCAGGGGAAACTCCCCTTGAGCCTTCCTGCAGGCTTTGATCCTGAGGCGTCCTACTTAAACAAGCCCTTTGCAGCTGCAGGGGCTGAGTGGCGCGCCAACGTCGTCTCCATGGGCAACCCCCACAACGTGCTTTTCCTGGACAGGACGGGTCTTGTCCTTGAGGATCTGGATTTGGATGAGATGGGACCCTCCTTTGAAAACCACCCCCTCTTCCCCGAGCGGACCAACACCGAATTTGTCCGCGTCGAATCAAAGGACAGCGTGTCCATGCGCGTCTGGGAGCGCGGCTCAGGCGAGACCCTGGCCTGCGGCACCGGCGCCTGCGCCGTCGCCTGCGCCTCATACGCCACCGGCAGGACAGGCAGAAGCGTCGATGTGCACCTTGTGGGCGGCACGCTCCACATCCGCTGGGACGAGGAAACAAACCACGTCTTTATGACCGGCGCAGCCGTGCCCGTCTTTGAGGGCGTCATCACCGTCTAGCCGGCCGCCTCCTTCAGATTTCAATCCCCCGTTTTTTGCAGCACACCCCACGCTTTTTAAGGATTTCCCCCATGGTACAGGTCAACAGCCACTATCTCTCGCTTCAGAAAAACTACCTCTTCACGGAAATTGCCCAGAAGGTCAGAGCGTACAAGGAAGCCCATCCCGACAAGAAGGTCATAAGCTTAGGAATTGGCGATGTGACAAAGCCGCTTGTTCCGGCTGTCATCAAGGCCTTGCATGAGGCTGTCGATGAGATGGGCGAGGCTGCCACCTTCCACGGCTACGGCCCCGAACAGGGCTACGACTTTCTGCGTGCTGCGCTGGTCAAGGAATACGCGCATCTTGGCGTAGCGCTGGACGCTGACGAGGTCTTTATCGGCGACGGCGCCAAAAGCGACATCGGCAACTTCCAGGAGCTTTTTGACTCCTCCTGCCAGGTGGCTGTGACAGACCCTGTGTATCCGGTCTACGTGGACTCCAACGCCATGGGCGGCAGGGCCGGCGAGCCTGTTGAAAACGGGCGCTTTGACAAACTTGTCTATCTGCCCTGCACCCGCGAGAACGGCTTTGTGCCCGCCATGCCCGAAAAGGCGCCCGACGTCCTGTACCTCTGCTCTCCCAACAACCCCACCGGCACGGTCTTAAACAAGGAAGCCCTGGCAGCGTGGGTTGAGTACGCAAGAAAGAACGGCATGCTCATCCTCTTTGACGCGGCCTATGAATCCTATATAACCGAAAAGGACGTGCCGCATTCCATCTATGAGATAGAGGGAGCCAGGGAGGTTGCCGTGGAGTTCCGCAGCTACTCCAAGCTGGCAGGCTTCACCGGCGTGCGCTGCTCGGCAACAATCGTTCCCAAAGAGCTCTGCATAGAGGACGGCAAGGGCGGTAAGGCGGCCCTGAACGGACTGTGGCGCCGCCGCCAGTGCACCAAGTACAACGGCTGCCCCTACATCGTGCAGAAGGCCGCCCTGGCAGTCCATTCAGAAGAAGGGCATGCCCAGGTGATGCAGCAGGTCAAAGACTACCTTGCCAATGCAGCAACTATACGCAGCGCCCTGCAGTCCCAGGGCTATGAAGTCTACGGCGGCGTCAACGCCCCCTACATCTGGGTCAGGACGCCGGACAAGATGACGTCCTGGGCGTTCTTCGACGTTTTGCTTGACAAATGCCAGCTTGTCTGCACGCCCGGCGCCGGCTTTGGCGCCAGCGGCGAGGGCTATGTCCGCCTCACGGCCTTTGGCACGCCTGAGAACACGGCGGAAGCCATCAAAAGGCTCGGTGCACTGTAGCCGGCAAAAAATCAGACTTTCTATTCCCCCGAAGCTTGCGAGGGCGCAGTGCGCATGACTCTTCAAGCCACCCTCGCAAAAGGGAAGGGACGGCCTATTTAAAGCCCTCCCGACCTCAAGGCGGTTTTTATGTGTAGAATTGGTTCCATAAAAAGCCTGGATCCTGTACCCCCTTCGCAGGCGCTCAGGCTGATGATCCCCCAGCAGGAAGGGCATGACAACTCCGGCTTTGCCATGGTCATGAAGGACCTGGACGGGGCGTTCAAACATTACAAGAACTACCCCCTGCTCTCCATGGCCTGCACCACCCAGGGCGTAGGCCTCGTCAACGAGTACATGGAGCAGCACGGCTTTGTGCAGGTCGCCCAGTGGGTGCCTGAAGTGAACAGGCAGCCGGGCTTGCGCATCGAGGCCATGCCCCGCTACGTCTTCCGCAACTACGACTATCCTGAGATCTACCGCTACCGCACCCAGAAAGAGCGCGAGGATCTGCTGCTGGACACCAGGCTTGCCCTAAGAAAGCTCTTGGAAGAGCACAACGACGGCTTTGTCTACAGCTTCTGGCCCGATGTGCTGACCTTGAAGGAAATAGGCGACCCCGGCGACATCGCCACCTACTTCCGCCTCTGGGACGACGACAGCCGCCTGCTTGCCCGCAACATCGTGGTCCAGTGCCGCCAGAACACCAACTACGACATCGTGCGCTACGCAGCCCACCCCTTCTTCCTGCAGGGCTTCACCCTCTGCGCCAACGGCGAGAACACCTTCTTCACCAAGAACAAGGAGTTCCAGAAGTCCCTCTTCCGCGGCTACATCGGCTTTGAGTCGGACTCCCAGACCTTCCTCTACTCCCTGCACTACGTCCTGCATGAGCTGAAGTGGCCCATCCGCTATTTCAAGCACGTCATAACGCCGCTGCCCTTTGCGGAAATCGAGAGCAGGCCGGACAGCGCGGTCCTGCGCCTCATCCGCGAGTCGCTGGCGCATCTGGAAATCAACGGCCCCAACACCATCATCGGCATGCTGCCCGACTCCACCATGATCACCTGCTGCGACTCCAAAAAGCTCAGGCCCGTGGTGCTGGCGCGCACGGACCGCATGGTCGCCATTGCCTCCGAGGTCTGCGGCGTCAACGCCATCATGCCCGACAGGGACGCTTCCAGGGACATCTATCCCAACGAACGCGAGCTCATCGAAATACGCAATGACTTGGAGATCGTCAGATGGAAACAGTGAACACCCAGGACGTAACGGTCAACGATCTCGCCTGGAAGATAGAATACAAGCCTGAGCAGTGCACCATGTGCGGATCCTGTGTGGCAGCCTGCACCTTTGCAGCCATCCATGTGGACGTGCAGCGCCGCGATGTGCCGGGCTCCAATGCTTCCTGTCCGGAGCCCCAGACGCAGCATTTTGCCAGGCCAGTCATCGTGCAGAGCGCCGATCTGGCGCATTCGTGCTGCGGCTGCGGCATGTGCGAGAAGATCTGCCCCAACCAGGCAATCCGCCCGGTCCGCAACCCCGACAACAGGGCTGCGCTCCTAAACCGCCGCTCAGGCCCCATCAAGCGCGGCGGCCGCACCAATTTGAACAGCCAGCGCACCCTGGACTCCATCATCGTGGGCCGCATCTCCCAGATGACGGACCCCGCCCTGGACTCAGAGCGCCACACCTTTGACCTGCGCGCTCCCTTGGGACGCGTGGTCGAGGCCAAGTCCCTGCCTCTGGCCGTTGAGGGGGACAACCTCATCATCCAGGACCACACGCCGCCAGTGCGCTGGATCTATCCCATGATTTTCTCGGACATGTCCATCGGCGCCCTGTCTCCCAGGGCCTGGGAGGCGCTGGCACTGGCAGTCACCTACCTCAACGAGAAGTGCGGGCTTCCTGTGCGCATGAGCTCAGGCGAGGGCGGCGTGCCCCAGAAGCTGATGGAGAGCGAGCACTTCAAGTACTTCATTCTGCAGATAGCCTCAGGCCACTTTGGCTGGAACCGCATCGTGCGCGCACTGCCGCGCATGAAGACGGATCCGGCTGCCGTGCTCATCAAGATTGGCCAGGGCGCCAAGCCAGGCGACGGCGGCCTTCTGCCAGCAGCCAAGGTGCGCCCGCACATCCAGGCGCTGCGCGGCGTGCCCAAGGCCACCCTGCATTCGCCGCCAAACCATCAGGGATTGTACTCCATTGAGGAGTCCGTGCAGAAGATGCACCTCTCCCTCAATGCCGCCTTCGGCTTCCGCGTGCCGGTGGCCATCAAGTGCGCAGCCTCCGCCACCTCTGTTTCCGTGTACAACAACCTTTTGCGCGACCCCTACCGCATCTGCGGCGGCTTCTTTCTGGACGGCATCCAGGGCGGCACTGGCGCTGCCAACGAGGTCTCCCTTGACCATACAGGCCACCCCATAGTCTCCAAGCTCAGGGAGTGCTACCAGGCAGCCGTGGCCCAGGGCCTGCAGGGGCAGATTCCCCTCTGGTGCGGCGGCGGCATAGGCATGACCGGCAACGCCGCAGCCGACGCCTTCAAGATGATCTGCCTTGGCGCCAACGGCGTCATTGTGGGCAAGATGCTGATTCAGCTGCTTGGCTGCGTCGGCAACGAGCACGGCAGGTGCAACCGCTGCAATACGGACAAGTGTCCGACCGGCATCTGCACCCAGGATCCGCGCCTCATGAAGCGGCTTGACGTCGACAAGGGCGCCCAGGCCGTGGTGGACTATGTCCTGGCCTTTGACGACGAACTGCGCAAGCTTATGGCTCCTGTGGGCAACTCTTCCCTGCCCGTGGGCCGCTCGGACGCCCTTGTCTCCACCGACAAGGCTGTGGCCGACAAGCTTGGCATACAGTATGCGTGCTGATGGAGGGGACTTCTATGCTTACCATACATACCCTGAACAACAATGTGCGCATGTCCACCCAGGACCTCATCCTGGCTGTGGAGCAGGCAGTCGCCAGAGGCGAGACCGACTTCAACGTCGATGCCTCAGGCCAGCATGACATAGGCGGGCCCTTGTGGAACGCCGAGGGCAAAAAGCTGACCTTCCTGGTCAGCAACCCGGGCCAGAGGGTGGGCTGCATGTGCATGCCCAACACCGAAGTCATCGTGGACGGACCGGCTCCTGCGGACGTGGGCTGGCTGAACGCCGGCGGGCGCATCGTGGTGCGCGGCGACGCAGGCGACACGGCAGGCCACTGCGCTGCCGGCGGCGTCATCTACATAGGCGGCCGTGCCGGGACGCGCTCCGGCTCCCTCATGAAGCACGACCCTCTCTACGAGGTGCCGGAGCTGTGGATCCTGAAGAACACCGGATCCTTCTCCTTCGAGTTCATGGGCGGAGGCAGGGCAGTTGTCTGCGGCTGCGACTCCCAGACCTTGTCCTCGGTTTTGGGCGAGCGCCCCTGCGTCGGCATGGTCGGCGGCGTAGTCTACGTGCGCGGTCCTGTGGCTGAGCTGCCCCCTGAGCTGCGCCTGATGGAGATAGACGAGGACGACACGGCCTTTTTGAAGCGCGGCCTGGAGGACTTCCTTGACGCTGTGCAGGAGAAGAAGCGCCTGGCAGAGCTTTCGGTGTGGAAGCAGTGGCACAAGATCGTGCCCTTGAGCTTTGCCGACAGAAAGAGCGCCCAGCGCCCCTCCATGGCGGAGTTCCGCCGCAATGAGTGGGTCAAGGGCGGCATCTTCTCCACCGTCTTCCCTGACGACGGCGCCCACAACGGGCTGCTTGGGCACGGAGAGTGGCGCCTCAGGGTCCCGCAGTGGGAAAACCACCGCGACTGCGCACCCTGCGAGCATGCCTGCCCGGCAGGCATCCCGACCCAGCTCCGCTACAACCTGCTGCGTGCCGGACACGCCGAGGAAGCCCTGCGGCTGGTGCTGGACTATTCTCCCTTCCCGGGCTGCGTCTGCGGCTCTGTCTGCCCCAACCTCTGCATGAGCGCCTGCACAAGGGGGCAGATGGACTTTCCGGTCCAGATAGGCCCCCTGGGGCTGCTTTCCAAGGATGTGGAACTGCCTAAGCCTGAGAAGAAGAGCGGCAAAAGCGTAGCCGTCATCGGCGGCGGCGTCGGCGGCCTGGCAGCTGCCTGGCGCCTTGCCCGCCTGGGCCATGAAGTCACGGTCTATGAGCGCGAGAAGCGCATGGGCGGCAAGATGGAGCAGGTCATCCCCAGGGAGAGGCTGGATGAGAAGCTCTTAAAGAAGGAGATTGCCCGCATCGAGAAGATGGGCGTCCATTTTGTCAACAACTATGCTGTGGATGCTGCCAAGTTCGAGGCGCTGCGCAAGGACTTTGACGCCGTGATAGTGGCAACCGGCGGCCATGTCGCCAGGATCTTCAACTGGCCGGGCAAGGAGCGCATCACAGCCGGCATCGACTTCATGAAGGCTGTCAATGCCGGCAAAAAGCCCAAGGTGGCAGACAATGTCATCGTCATCGGCTGCGGCAACGCCGGCATGGACGCGGCTGCCGGCGCCTACAAGATGGGCGCCAAAAAGGTCATCTGCATCGATGTGCAGAAGCCTGCCGCCTTCCAGAAGGAAATTGACCACATCACCTCCCTTGGCGGTGAGATCATCTGGCCGGTCATGACCAGGGAAATCACCGAGAAGGGCATCATTGCCGAGGACGGCAGGCTCATTCCCGGCGAGCAGGTCATCATCACCATCGGCGAGTCCCCGGACCTGTCCTTTTTGCCCGGCAGCGTGGAAAAGTTCCGCGACTGGCTCGCCCCCAAGGCCGACCAGAGCATCATGGAAGGTGTCTTTGCCGTGGGCGACACCATCAGGCCAGGTCTTCTGACCAACGCCATAGGCTCAGGCAACTCGGCAGCCGATGCCTGCGACGCCTATCTGTCCGGCAGAAAGTACGTGCCGGCAAAGAAGACGCTGATAGCAAAAGAGCATCTGCACACAGCCTGGTTTGCGCGCTGCGGCAGGGCTGACCTGCCTGAGCCGGGCAAGGACTACCTAAGATGCGTCAGCTGCGGCACCTGCCGCGACTGCCATACCTGCGAGTCCTCCTGCCCTGAAAAGGCCATAACAAGAGAGGAGACAAAGGGCGGCTTTGCCTACGTCTCCGATCCTGAGCGCTGCATTGGCTGCGGCATCTGCGCCGGCGTCTGCCCCTGCGGCGTCTGGACCATGCACGACAATGCCGTGCTGGAACACGGCTAGACCGCAGGACAACAAGAGGGGCTCTGCCCCGCAGCATAAAAAGGCTCGTCTGGTTTTGCAGGCGGGTCTTTTTTTTGGGGTGCCTTTGGGAGGGCGGGCACCAAAAGTGAAAACTTGTAAAACAACCAGGATAAGGGTAGTCATTTCCTTCCCAGGC
>CAZWGJ010000085.1:0-7894 GCA_964633375.1 uncultured Desulfovibrio sp. | reverse complement strand
CATTTATGTATGCTTGTGTTGTTTCTTTTGTCTTAATTACTTCTGTTCCAAAGTGTAAGATATCAACATTTGCTTCAGTTATTTCTCGATATAATTCTTCACAGGCAGTATCAGGTTGTATGGTATCATCTTGATCACAGAACATAAGGTATGCCCCGCGGGCTTTCTCAATACCGAATTTTCTGGCGCAGAAGCATCCTTTATTTTCAGGAAAACTGTAGATTTGTATTCTTGTGTCTCGGCGTGCCAATTCTTGCAGCTTGTCTAGTGAGTCATCCGTACTTGCGTCATCTACGCAAATAATTTCTATATTCTTCAAGGTTTGGTTAGTCCAACATGCAAGACATTGCTCTAGATATTTTGTCGCATTGTACACAGGTATGATGACAGAAATTTTGCATGCATAGTTTGTATTTTGACAAGCCTTTGTTGTGGTATCCATATTTCCTGTCCTTGCTGAGTTTTTGAGATCGTGTTGAATACGACAATGAACAGGAGGAACTACGGGCCTGCCTTATGCCATGCCCCTCGTTGGAGCCGGCTGCAAACAGGAAAGAGACCTTCAGCGGGTTTTGCTGAAAGCCTTTGGTTTGCTGATGTGTTTTTTGATGGTGAGGTTTGTCGCTGTTTTTGTGGGGCTAGTGTAAGAAAATGCTTCTGCCGAGATGATGAAGCATACCCTAACTCATTGAAATTATTGAATTTCGTGGGGGGGGGTGAGACGTCTCATTTTAGAAAGCCCCTGCAACTGCCTGGGGGCACTGCAAGAACTGCTTTTTGTGTTGAGCATGCTGACGCCAGGCAGAGGTGTGGAGGGAGCGATGAAAAAAGCCATGAGCTTGCTGGTTGTCTTTTTGACTGAAGGTGGAATGACGTGATCCGTGATGAAGACAACTGTCAGGTGATGGTTCTGACCGACAGATAAAGCGACTGGGATATGCCATATGGCATGGGAGACGTCAATCAGACGGGGGCCTGTCATGCACCCGTTTTGCCGGCATATCTCTTGCCTGCCAGCCACTCCTGCCAGAGCCTGACTTCCTCCCTCTGCCAGGAGTCGAGGAAGCCGAGAGCTTTTTCCTGCAGGTCTTTTGGCATGCCGAACATGGCCTGGGCGCAGCTGCCTGCTATGGCTGCCTGGGTGTCTGAGTCGCCTCCAAGCCAGATGGCGCAGCGTATGGCCTCCTCGCAGCTTGTGCTCTCAAAGAAGGCGGTGAGCGCCTCAGGGACTGATCCCTGGCAGGTGACGTCAAAGTGGTAGGCAGGCTGTATCTCAGCCAGCGTCCTTGAAAAGTCGTAGTGGAAGTCTTTTGCCAGGCAGTCCTTGATCTTAGCCATGGACGCTCCGGTCCTGGCAAGGAAGATGGCCGAGGCTGTGGCGCAGGCTCCGGCGATGCCAAGGGGGTGGCTGTGCGTGACAGAGGCTGTAAGGGCAGCGCCCCTCTGCGTCTCCTCCAGCGTGTCCCAGGCCCAGCCTGCCGGCGACACGCGCATGGCGGAACCGTTGCCGAAGCTGTTGTAGGGCTCCCGTCTGCGCTCGGCAAGCCACTTTTTGAAGGTCCAGCCGTAGCCGGCGTCAGGACAGCGGCTGCCAAAGTCGTGCATGGCGTCGATGAGGGCTGCTGTGAACTCTGCTTCTGCCAGGGATCCGCTGCACTGGCGTATGGCATGGGCGACAGCCAGCGTCATGACGGTGTCGTCTGTGGGGCGGCACGAGGCAGCCAGCAGGGGAAAGTCCCAGGGGGATGCGTCTTTAGGCAGAGGATGCCGCTCAAAGCGGCTTCCGGCTATGTCTCCAAGAATGGCGCCAAGCATGTTGCCTCCGGCTACATGGCCCTGCCGTCTGCCGCCTTCAGCCCGGTGCTTAAGAACTATGGGCAAGCGTGCAGAGAGGCAGAGGAAAATGAAGTTCTCAGGTGACGGAAGGGGAAAAATGTGCTAGGCAAAAGTTTAGTGTGCCGCGCAGTCCTGGCCGGCAGCGCCTGACAGCCCGCCAAAAAACATCTTGCCACTTACTCTTTCAGGGTAGTACAGAGCAAATTATGGAAAGTCTATCTCTACGCAACGTCCTTATAGTGACCAAAGCCCGTGTTCCTGAAGCTGCGGAACTTGGGCAGACTATTGCCCGCTGGATGCAGAAGCGCTGCCAGGCTGTCAACATCGTGATGGCTGAGCAGAGCTCTCCCTTCTATCAGGACCCTGAGCTTGATCTGGTGATCATCCTGGGCGGTGACGGCACTATCCTGGGCGTGGCGCGCCGCGTTTTTGGCCGCAAAATCCCCCTTGTCAGCATCAACTTCGGGCGGGTCGGCTTTCTCTCCGACATCGAGCCCGGCAACTGGGAGGAGAGGCTGTCTGCCATTTTGGCAGAGGGCGGCGTGTACCGCTCCCTTGCCGGCCTGCGCTGGAAGCTGTACCGCTTCGGGCACCTCATCCATTCCGGCACTGCCGTCAATGACGTGGTGATAGGGCGCTCCGGCATGGCGCGCCTTGTGTACGTGGACATCTCCGTCAACGGCGAGCGCATGGGCGACGTGCGCGCCGACGGCTTCATCCTGGGCACGCCCATGGGCAGCTCAGGCTACTGCATCTCAGCTGGCGGCCCCCTGCTGCAGACGACGCTCAATGTGGTCAATTTCGTGCCGGTCTGTCCCTTCCTGAACATCATCCCCCCCATGGTCTTTGACTGCCATTCCGTCTTCCGCTTCCACATGTTGCCTGGGACTACGGACAGCTACCTGACGCTGGACGGCCAGGAAGGGCACATCGTGCAGACCAACGACGTCATTGAGGTGGAGTGCTGCCCTGACTGCGTCAGGTTCCTGGGCAGAGGCATATCGCTCATAGAGCGCATCAGGACGCGCAGCCTCATATTGCAGAACCCCCTGGACAAGCTTCCCCAGGCAGTGGCAGCCGCTGAAGACGAGGAAGATGCCGACGAAGGGAAGCAGCTTTAAAAAACGACAAGAAAGACGATGCCGTCGCCGCTTCAGCGGCTTTTGAAGCCTTGCACAAAGAGGAAAACTCCTTGTATAGTGCCAAGCGGACAAAGGCGTGCCCTTCAGGGCAGTCTTGAAACAGGCTGTCTGCATGAGGACGGGCTTTTGGCTTCGCTGCCCCTCTTTTGTGAAGCAGGCAAGGGATGGAGCGCACTGCGATGCCCTTTTACTTCAGGTGAAGCAGACAGACTTGATGCCTGTGTTTGGGCGTACCTGCTAAAGAACTCGGGAAAGGCTTTTCTCGTGCTGACCTCTGCAATATGCGGCTGTTTTGCCTGGCCTGCAGGAAATTCCAGTCAGTGACTGGAAAATTGACATGGCCGCACTATTGTGAGCTGCCCGCCAATTACAGGGCTCTGATGAAGCAGCTTGCTGCAGGCTGGCATCATGTTTTAAGGAGGCGCCTTTCAGACATCTGCAAGGCGCCGCTGCTGTGCAGGGTGAAACCTGTCAGGAGAAATTTTGCTGTCAGCAAGTCTGACAAGTTTGGAAGGACCAGGGGGACCCGGGTATGACCAACGGCATCATGAAGGACGACGACATCAAAAAGGTTGACGACATCCATCTGAGCAGCAACGACAAGAAGCTGTTCGTGGAGATCAACAGCTTCCTGCGCGAGAACAATCTGCTGCGCACGCTCAATCCCTGCGCTGTTGCAAGCTATGAGCAGCTGAGCTTCATGGTGGTCATGGACAGGGACCAGGTCTACGTGCCCTGCTCGGATGAAATCTTCTTTGCCCTCATGCATCCGGAGTATACGCCCCTGATTGCGGCCGAGTACCGCCGGGTCTGGCGCAGGGCCATGCGCTTCCTCTGCTCCCTGCCGCTGGACAAGGAGAAGAGGAAGCTGGTGTACAGCTACTGCCGCAAGCGCATGGAGCGCATTGTCCTCTTCCACGATGTCATCCCTTCCAGGCTGCTCAAGCGCATCACGACCTTCATACTGCTCTCGGCCACAGACATGCAGGACCCCTGGCGGCAGCGCAAGTCAGCCGTTATAGAGCAGCACGTCAAGCTTGCCCTGACCGAGAGGTTTACGGCTCTTCTGAACGAAATGCCCGCCTTGGAAAATGTGGGGGACATGATGGGCATGCGCCATGCCCTGGACAATGCGGAGTTTGACAGGCTGCTCTGCCTGTCTGCCTATGCAACCAAATGGCACGGCGTGCTGCCTGACGACTGCACGGTGAGAAAGGCCTTTGCCGCAGCGGAAAAGACGATGGCGGCCATCAGGGAGAAGGACAACTTCCTGCAGATTGACAGGCATGCGACCGTGATGCTCCTCTGCGAGTCCGTCGAGAACCTGATCTACGACCTGCTTATGGTGCGCTTCTTCATCAAGCGCGGCTTCAAGGTCATCTATGCCGTCAAGGAGCTGTTCTTCTATGATGCCCCGACCATGGAAGACATCCTGCACGACCCGATCCTGTCAAAGTACCTGCCTTCCTTCTATGTCTGCCGGGACAAGAACCTCTCCAAGAACGCCCTGCTGCAGCAGCTCCGCGAATGGCGGATGGTCGTAGTCGATGACGGCACCAGGGAGAGTCTGAACCTGGTGCGTGCCTCCGTCACCTTTGCCAGGGCCTGGAAGGAGGCGGACCTTATCCTGGCGCATGGAAAGGATGCCATGCAGATACTGCACGGGACAAGCCATGAGTTCACCCGCGACATCCTGGTCTGGAACCTGGACGAGGGGAAGGGCTGCCTGGACGTGCAGTTCAAGCGCCATTCCAAAAAGGTGCGCAAGTTTTCGGAGATGGATCTGCAGAACTACGCCAACGACATCATCAACGAGATGCGCGACGCCCAGAAGGCAGGGCGCCCTGTCATCTTCTATTCCTGCATCATAGGCTCCATCCCGGGCCAGACGGACACAGCCCTGCGCCTTGCCAAGGCCATAGTGGGCGACATGCGCAAGAACCTGCCCACTGCCTACATCATCAATCCTGCCACGCACTTTGTGGAGGGCATGGATGCCGACGACCTCATGTACATGTGGGAGGCCGTGCAGCGCAGCGGCTACATCAACATCTGGTATTTCCAGACTGCAGAAGACATTGAAAAGGGCTTCCGCCTGCTTGGCGAGCCCACTCCTGAGTGCTGGATAGGCAAGGACGCCTCCTACTCCACTGGCTGCACCAAGGAAATGGCCATTGCGATGGACGTGCAGAAGCACAACCGCGAAATGCAGATCCTGGGGCCCGATCCGGCAACCTTCTTCAGGCGCGGCGAGTACGGCGTCGGCAAGTACTTTGACGCCTCCCTGAAAAAGGAGTGATGCCGCGGCACCAGGCCCGCCCTTCAAGCCGCGGGCGGCGGGCAGTCCGCCCCTTGAAGGGTTGAAGGGGTAATGTTATAAGCCTCTGTTCATATGTATTTTCCATCCGGCGGATTCTGGACGGCTTTTTGAGCGTCAGGGTCTTCTGCCGCATCATCGTTCATGACGGTGCTTTTCCCGCAATAAAGATCCGCAAAGGAAAGATCCGCGAAGGAGCAGCTTTCAATGTCAGAGTATGAAGCCGTAATAGGCCTCGAGGTCCACGTCCAGCTGGCTACCAAATCCAAGCTTTTCTGCAAATGCCCCAACTGCTTCGGCAATGAGCCCAACACCAATACCTGCGAGGTGTGCACCGGCATGCCCGGCGCCCTGCCCAGGATAAACCACGAGGCAGTGCATTTTGCTACCCTGGTCGGTCTGGCGACAAACTGCAGCATCAACCTGGACTCTGTTTTTGCCAGAAAGAACTACTTCTATCCGGACCTGCCCTGCGGGTATCAGATCTCCCAGTATGAGCTTCCTTTGTGCGAGCACGGGCACCTCATGATTGAGACTGAGCAGGGGCCGAAGAAAATCGGCATCACGCGCATCCACATGGAAAACGATGCCGGCAAGAACATCCATTCCCAGACGGACAACCACAGCTACGTGGATCTGAACAGGGCCGGAACGCCCCTGGTGGAAATCGTCTCCGAGCCTGACATGCGCTCTGCAGAGGAGGCTGTCGCCTACCTCAAGGCTTTGTACCGCATCGTGACCTATCTGGGCGTGTGCGACGGCAACATGGAGGAAGGGAGCTTCCGCTGCGACGCCAACGTCTCCATCCGCCGCAAGGGCGACACCAAGCTTGGCACCCGCACCGAGCTCAAGAACGTGAACTCCTTCCGCAACGTCGCCAGGGCCATCGCCTGCGAAATCGGGCGCCAGGAAGACGTCCTTGAAGACGGCGGCGTCGTGGAGCAGGAAACGCGCCTCTACGATGCCGACAAGAACTTCACGGCAGCCATGCGCAGCAAGGAAGAGGCGCACGACTACTGCTACTTCCCCGACCCCGATCTGCTGCCCGTGCACATTGAGCCTGCGGAATTCGAGGCCTGGAAGAAGGAGCTGCCCGAGCTGCCCAAGGACCGCATGCAGCGCTTCATCAAGATGACGGGCGTGGCTGAGGACGAGGCTGAAATCCTGGTTTCCAGCAAGGCCATGGCCGACTTCTTTGAGGCTGCCGCCGCAAAGGCCAACCCCAAGAAGGTCGCCAACTACATCGCGGGCCCCCTGCAGCGTGAAATGAACGCCACCGGCAAGGGGCTCTCCGAGCTGGCGCTGACTGCCGACAACCTGGCAGAGCTGGTCCAGATCGTTGAGGAAGGGCTTATCAGCGCCAAGATAGCCAACGACATCTTTGCCGACCTTTGCGCAGAAGGCGCCTCCCCCAAGGCCTATGTGACCGAGCACAAGCTGGCGCAGATCTCCGACACCGGCGCCATAGACAGCGCCGTGGACAAGGTCATAGCCGCCAACCCTGCCGAGGTGGAAGCCTACAAGGGCGGCAAGAAGAAGCTCATCAGCTTCTTTATGGGGCAGGTCATGCGCGAGACAAAGGGCAAGGCCAACCCCGCCGTTGTCAGCAAGCTTCTGCAGGAGAAGCTTGGCTAAGGCACCCTGATTAGAGAACAGCGAAGAAGGCAGGCGCATTCCTTGATGACGAGGGGTGGGTCTGCCTTTGATCTATCTTGTGAAACCTATGCACCAAACTGTGCACCATGCTGTGAGGAGAACACTATGAAGCGTTTCATTCTGCCCGTACTGCTCTGCCTGTCTGCGGCGCTGCCCTGTGCAGCCCTTGCCGATGCCGAGCTGCCCCAGCACCTGTACCAGGGCGAGGACCACTTTAACGACAAGACCTGCTTTGGCGACAGCGAGAGCCAGAACGAAAAGCTCTTCCTTGGCGAGGGCGGCTGGAACAAGGCTGTGCGCAAGGCCAACACGCATCTTGGCGAGTGCGACACGCTGGCTGCCAAATACCGCCTGCTGAGCGAGAAGTTCGGCGACGTGAAGGGCAAGCTCAACGGGATGAGCGTCCTGGACGTGAAGGAGGCTTTTGCCATGGCTGAGCTCCTCATCCGTGAGCGCGCTGTGGACCTTGAGGCAGTTTCCGGCAATCCCAGGATGAACGTGCAGGAGATGCAGAAGAATGTGCTGGACACAGCCACGCAGCACTATCAGTGCATCAAGGACATCATCAATCCCGAGGATGTCATCGACTACATTCTGGACAAGACCGGCGCCGCCGACATGGGCGGGTTCAACAAGGTCTTCCTGAGCAGCTTTATCCGCCTGCGCTATATCATGCAGTGCGCAGGATAAGGGCTGGCAGGAGCGCTTCCGTGCGCTCTGAAGAGCCTTGGCAGCATTTTGTGAAGCCGCTGGCATAAGGCAATGTTTTTGAGGGGCTGTCCTGCCTGGCAAGGTGCAGGGACAGCCCTTTGCTGCCTCCAGAGGACGCCCTGCGGGGCAGGGGCAATGCCGGCGTGCCGGCGACGAGAAGAACATGTTCAGCAGACGTCTTTTGGGCAGCGCATTTGCCAATGCCTTTCTTGTTGCCAGCCTTGTCGTCCCC
>CAZWGJ010000084.1:0-7945 GCA_964633375.1 uncultured Desulfovibrio sp. | reverse complement strand
GAAGCCTTCTTCACGCGTATGTACATTGCCTTCATTACCGGCCTCTTTGCTGCCAGCCCTCTCATCTTCTACCAGATCTGGGCCTTTATCTCGCCCGGACTCTACAAGGAAGAAAAGAAGTTCATCATACCCGTTGCCATTGTTTCCGCACTTTTCTTCGTAGCCGGCGGCCTTTTCTGCTACTACATCGTCTTCCACTACGCCTTTGCCTTCTTCATGAGCTACTCCACTCCGGATTTTGTCGCCATGCCCAAGATAAGCGACTATCTGGACTTTGTGCTCAAGCTCATCCTTGCCTTTGGCTTAGTCTTTGAAATGCCCATCTTCTCCTTCTTCCTGTCGCGCATGGGTGTCGTGACAGCGAAGGGCATGCGCAATTTCAGACGCTATGCCGTTCTGCTGACCTTTATCGTGGCCGCCATCCTGACGCCGCCTGATGTGGTCTCCCAGCTGCTCATGGCCTTCCCCATGCTGCTGCTCTATGAGGTAAGCATCCTGGTAGCCGCCATCTTTGGCAAAAAGCCTGCGCCGGCTGAAGGACCGGACGATCCAGACGGCGGAGACGACGATGGAAACGATGACGGCGGCGGCCAGCCTGACGCACTTCCCGAACCGCCCTCCGACGTGCCGCCCGACGCACCTGCCGATGCTTCAGGCAGCGGGGAAGAAGCAGCTTCAGCCAAGGCAGAGGCTGAAGACGGCCCTGCCCAGGCTGAAGCTGATGAGCGTGCTGGTCAGACAGAGGAAGCAGCTGCCAATGCTGCACACGATGCTGAAGACGACGAAAAGTCCGATGAACCTGCCCCAGCTGCTGAAGAGGCTGCTGAGCAGTCCGCCCCTGTCCGGGACGAGGAGCAGATAGAGGCAGCAGCTGAAAGCATCCGCAGGCTGCACGCCGGCAGCGGCTTCCCTGACAGCAAGACCCTAGAGCAAATGCGGGAGCAGTTCTCCAAGCTCACGCCTGAAGAGTGCGCTGAACTGCGCAGGCGCATCCAGAAAGAAGGCGCGGCAAACCCGCCGCAGGATGCCTGACCAAGCCGCCTGCAGCCCCCTTTTCACAACCAGCCTCCTGTGACGGACTTAACGCCGCAGGAATGAGGAGAGATCCCATGCAGCCCCTGCCAGAAAGAAAAGCCGAAGGAAAGCGCATCAGCAAGGAAACGAACATTGAGCTTGCCGTCAACCTTGACGGTACAGGCAAGATTGACGTGAAGACGGGTTTTGGCATGCTCGATCACATGCTGACCCTGACCTTTTTCTGGGCAAGGATGGATCTGACCCTGCACTGCCAGGGAGATCTTGACGTCGATGCCCACCACACGGTGGAGGATACGGCCATCGTCCTGGGCGAGGCCATGCGCAGGGCGCTCGGCGACAGGGCAGGCATCGCCAGGGTCGGCTTTAGCAGGGTGCCCATGGATGAAGCCCTGGCTGAAGTCACCATCGACATCTCAGGGCGACCCTGGCTGGAATTTCGGGGCGACGAGCTGCTGCCGCCAGTCATAGCCCATGAAGAAAAGGATGTCTGGCGCGAATGGTACAAGGCGCTGGCCTCAGCCGTGCGCATGAACCTGCACGTGTCCTTCCTCTACGGGAAAAACGGTCACCATCTTCTTGAGTCCGCAGCCAAGGGGCTTGGGCTTGCCCTGCGGGATGCCGTCAAAAGAAGCGGCACAGAGGTCTTAAGCACCAAGGGCAGCCTGGACTAGCCAGGCAGGCAGAAAATCATTTCACAGCAAAAAAGCGGACCGCAAGGGGCCGCTTTTTTTGATCAATCTTAATTTTCATCCCGGCGGGACCGGAAGAAGTCCTTGAGGACGGCTGCGCACTTTTCGCTGCAGACGCCGCCCATATGCCAGACCGCATGGTTTTGATACGGCATGTCCAGGATGTCCGCCCTGGAGCCGGCGGCGCCGGCAAGGTTGTCGGCTGCCCCGTAGACTACGCCGTCCACCCTGGCATGCACGCAGGCCTGGGCGCACATGGCGCAGGGCTCAAGGGTGACGATGAGCAGGCAGCCGTTCAAGCGGTAGTTGTTCAACGTGCTTCCAGCCTGCCTGAGCGCCACAATTTCCGCATGCGCAGTCGGGTCGTGATGCGAGCAGGAAGCATTGGCCCCCTCGCCGACAAGGCGCCCGTCCTTTGTGACGACGACGGCTCCGACAGGAATCTCCCCTGCTTGAGCAGCCTTCTGCGCAAGGCAGAGAGCCCTCTCCATCAAGGCCTCCCAGGTCCAGCCTTTGGGCGGATCGGGGACTGGCCCCTCGACAGGAAAAGACGCAAAGCAGGCAGGGCCTTCCCCTGCCTGCCCGCTCATCTGTGCTGCTGCCATGTTGTGCTGCAGCCCTACAGGATTCTGCCCTTCAGGATCTGCACGACCTCCTCAGGAGAGTCGGCAAAGAGGAAATGCTTCTGCATCTCGTCCGCCCTGATGTAGCCGCGCTGCAGCATAGGCCCGTTCATCCAGTCAAAGAGCCCCTGCCAGAAGGATCTGTCATAGAGGATGAGGGTGGTCTTGATTTTCTGCGTCTGCGCCAGCACCAGCGTCTCAGACATTTCGTCCAGCGTGCCGCCGCCGCCAGGCATGACGACAAAAGCCTTGGAGTACTTGACGAACATGAACTTGCGCAGGGAGAAATATCTGAAGTTGCAGTGGATGCGGACATACTGGTTTGTGCCCTGCTCATTGGGAAGTTCCATGCTCAGCCCGATGGACGGTGCACCTGCCTCAACAGCGCCCCTGTTGGCCGCCTCCATAAGCCCGGGGCCGCCGCCGGTGATGATGCCCAGCCCGCACTCGCCCAGGGCGCGGGCAACGGCTACGGTGTTCTTGTAGTCCTGGCTGTCTTCCTTCGGCCTGGCCGAGCCAAAGATGGAGACGCAGTCATTCTGCACTGCATTCAGCGTATCAAAGGCAGTCACGCTCTCTGCCATAAGGCGCAGCGTGCGCCATGAATCCGTGGAAACGGAATTGATGTCGTCAAGACTATCCAGGTCGTCGACGATATTCCTTGACAATTCTGGCATGGGAATCTCCTCTTCTGCATTGCAGACACTGTCCAAAACAACGGGATCAGCATATGCCGGCATCCCTTCCTCCCCTTGTGCCCGCCGCCCTGAAATTCGTCAAGGCAAGGGTGCTCCGGAATTTAAAGGCCTGGCACAAGTACTATATCTTTAAGACGAAAAACATTTTCATTACTGTAAACGATACAAGCAGGAATACTATATATGCTATTTGCGGAAAAATCAATTGCAAAAGCATTTAAGCAGATGCATTACTGCGAATACATGGCATTCTGTCAAGCCAAGTAACAACTATTTTATCTAACAACAGCGACCTATACAAGAAATTTCATACTATGACGGCACTTTTTTCTTGCTTTTTTCACCCGTGCGTTTAAGATAAAATTTCCGTATTGAAAGAGAACATGTCACAGCTTTTTGTGCTCTGACCGGCTCCCAGACAGGAGCATGGGCGGTGCGCATCAACTGGAGATTATCATGAAGATTCAATTTTTTGGCGCAGCACAGACGGTCACCGGCTCCTGCTACCTTATTGAAGCCTGCGGGCGCCGCTTCTGTATTGACTGCGGCATGCACCAGGGCAACAAGGCCATTGAAAAGAGGAACAGGGACGTTTCCGCCTACTCCTGCGAAGGCATTGACTTCGTGCTGCTGACCCATGCGCACATAGACCATTCCGGCCTGCTCCCCATGATCGTCAAGAACGGCTTCAAGGGCGACATCTACTGCACCAAGGCAACAGGGGAGCTCATCTCCATCATGCTTGAGGACAGCGCCCACATCCAGGAGATGGAAGCCCTTGCCGAGGCCAAGAAATATATGCGCAGGGGGCTCAAGAATCCCACCCCCGCCCTGTACACCATCGAGGATGCCCAGAACACCTGCAAATACATCCAGACGGTCTCCCTCGGCGAGGAGCTGCGCCCTGCGCCCGGCATCCGTGCGACCTTCTATGAGGCAGGGCACATCCTGGGATCCGGCTCCATCCGCCTGGAAATCGACGAGGACGGCAAGACCACGTCCCTCATCTTCTCCGGCGACATCGGCCGTCCCCAGGCCCTGCTTGTCCGCGATCCCGAGACCCCGCCCCAGGCAGACTACGTCTTCATGGAATCCACCTACGGCGACCGCAACCACAAGGACGCCGCCACCAGCACCGAGGAGCTGGCCAAGGCCATTGCCTACAGCTACGCCCGCGGCGAAAAGGTCATCATCCCCGCCTTTGCCATCGAGCGCACGCAGGAGATGCTCTACTGCCTGCACGAGCTGAGAAGGCAGGGCAAGCTGCCCTCGGACATGGCCATCTTTGTGGACTCCCCCCTGGCCATCAGGGCTACGGAAATCTTCCGCCACCACAAGGAGCTGATGGACGACGACGCCCTCGCCCTCCTCAACAACGGCGAGGATCCCTTCGAGCTGCCCAATCTCCGCTACACCTTGACCCGCGAAGAGTCGGAGGCCATCAACGCCTACGACAAGCCGGCCATCATCATCTCCGCCTCAGGCATGTGCAACGCCGGCCGCATCAAGCACCACTTAAAGCACAACATCTGGCGCCCCGGCGCCAGCATCGTCTTTGTCGGCTACCAGGCCATGGGCACCCCTGGCCGCCTGCTTGTTGACGGAGCCAAGAAGTACACCGCCTTTGGCGAGGACCTGGAAGTCAGGGCCAAGCTCTACTTCATCAACAGCTTCTCCGCCCATGCAGGCCAGTCCCAGCTGCTTGACTGGCTGGCGCCCCTGGCCGCCTCCAAGCCGCAGGTCGTGCTTGTCCACGGCGAGCTGAAGGCCCAGAACATCCTGGCGTCCCTCATCAAGGAGCGCTTTGGCCTTGAGGCGCACATCCCTGCCTACCTGGAGGAAATGACCTTGGAGGGAAAGAAGGTGGAGGACATCCAGACCAATCCTGTCAAGGCCTACCCCAAGGTCAACTGGGAGTTCCTTACCGGCGAAATCGAACGCAAGTGGGGCATGTTCATCGGCAAGATGGCCGACATCAACCAGCGTCCCTGGGAAGAGCAGACCATGCTGCAGGAAGCCCTTGCCAAGATGGACTACGCCATGACCCGCCTCCTTTCAAAGCTGTAAGCCATGCGCATCATTTCCGGTACTTTCGGGTCGCGCAGGCTGCGCACAGTGGAGGGGGAAGGCTACCGCCCTGCCATGAGCAAGGTGCGCGAGGCCCTTTTCTCCATCCTGTCCCACCGCCTCAACTGGCAGGGATGCCAGGTCATGGATCTCTTTGCCGGCAGCGGCAGCCTGGCCTTTGAAGCGCTGAGCAGAGGCGCCGACAAGGCCTGGCTTGTCGAGCTGTCCCCCAAGGCCTGCCGCTGCATCAGGGACAACATCAAGGACCTGGGCGTCGAGAACAGGGCCTTCCTGGCCCAGGAGGACGTGCTCAAGGTCTTGCGGCGCATCAAGGGCGCCGACCGCAATGTCGGCGGCCCCTTTGACGTCGTCTTTGTCGATCCTCCCTACAGGAAGCACCTGACGCAGAGCTCCCTGGATGCCCTGGTCCAGTGCGGCTGGCTGAAGGAAGGATCCTTTGTCAGCATTGAAGTTGAGGAAGGCCTGAAGCTGACGCTCCCCAAGGGGCTTGAGCTTGTCACAGAGAGGGAGTTCGGCCAGACTACCACCCTCATTGCCCAGCTGACCGGCGGGACGGTCTGACGGACATTCTTTTATTTCCTGCAGCCGCCCCGTCTGCCGCAAGGCACGATGAGGCGGTTTTCTTGTTTTCCTGACTCTGCCCCATAAGGGAGCCTGTATCATGCGCACTGCCCTGTTTCCCGGATCCTTCGACCCCATAACCAACGGCCACTTGAGCATCATCCAGCGCGGCCTGCGCATCTTTGACCGCATCGTCGTGGCTGTGGCAGACATCACCCCCAAAAAGGCCCTCTTCACGCAGGAGCAGCGCGTGGAGATGGTCAAGGAAAGCGTCCGCCATCTTCCCAATGTCGAGGTCATCCCATTCTCCGGCCTTGTCGTGGACTGCGCCGTCAAAATGAAGGCGGGCGTCATACTGCGGGGCATGCGCGCCCTGGCTGACTTTGAGAAGGAATTCCAGCAGGCGCTCATGTACCGCCGCCTCAACAACGGGGTGGAGACGGCCTTTTTCATGACGGACTACCAATGGCTTTTTACAAGCTCCTCCATCGTCAAGTCCGCCGTGCAGAACAGGGCGTCCACCTGCGGGCTGACAACGGACTACATCCAGCGCTGCATTGAGAAGGCCTACAACGTGCCCCATATAGAGCAGCCGCCCAGCGAAGCCTTTCCCGACGGCATTGACGATGCCGCAGCAGCGCCGCCGCAGAATCCCGGGACCGCGCTCTATCCCGGCACCTTTGATCCCGTCACCAAGGGGCATCTGAGCATCATCCGCAGGGCGCTCACCATCTTCGACAAGGTCATCGTGGCTGTTGCCGAAAACCCCGGCAAGAACCCGCTCTACTCCCTTGCCGAGCGCGTGGCCTTTGTTAAGGATGCCGTAGCAAGGCAGGCGGACCGCGTAAAGGTTGTCTCCTACAACAACCTCACCGTGGACGTAGCCCATGCCCACGGCGCCGGCAGCATTGTGCGCGGGCTCAGGGCCGTGGGCGACTTTGAGTACGAATTCCAGCTGGCGCTGATGAACAGGCGCCTCATGAACTCCATTGAGACGATCTTCCTCATGACGGACTACAAATGGCTCTATGTCAGCTCCAGCATAGTCAAGGCCTGCGCAAGCCACGGCGCCTCCGTGGAGGGGCTTGTTCCAGACAAGGTGCAGAAAAGCCTGATGCGCCTTTTTGCCAACGGCAGCATCACCAGGGGCACGCCCTGCCTTGAGGCGCCGCAGCAGGGCTATCTGCAAAAGGAGGAGCCCGACCATGCCTGAGGCAAGCCTGAAGCTTCCGGTCCTGTGCCTTGCCGGGCCGACCGGCGCCGGCAAAACCGCCCTTGCCCTGCAGCTGGCAGCAGAGCTGCAGGGGGAAGTCGTCAACTGCGATTCCCGGCAGCTCTACAAGGACTTCTCCATCATTACGGCGCAGCCAAGCAAA
Organism: uncultured Desulfovibrio sp.; assembly: GCA_964633375.1. Lineage (GTDB taxonomy): Bacteria > Desulfobacterota > Desulfovibrionia > Desulfovibrionales > Desulfovibrionaceae > Desulfovibrio. The sequence continues at coordinate 872 of CAZWGJ010000084.1, read as the reverse complement.
GAGGAGCAGTCCCAGTGCCCGCACCACCTCTACGGCTGGCTGGCGACAGAAAAGACGATGGATGTGGCGGCATGGATAAAGCTTGCCAAAGCTAAAATCTTAGACATCCGCTCCCGCGGGCACCTGCCGCTTTTGGTCGGCGGCACCGGCATGTATTTCCAGCATCTCCTGCACGGCATTGCCAGCATCCCGCCCGTTGATGCCGCCATCCATGAGGAGCTTCTGCAGCGCGTCGAAAAAGAGGGCTCGCCTGCCCTCCATGCAGAGCTTGCACTGCACGACCCAAAGCTTGCGGAACGCCTCCACCCAAACGACAAGCAGCGCATCGTGCGCGGGCTGGAGGTAGCCTTGGGCACCCCTCACTGCCTTACCTGGTGGCATGCAAACGCCCAAGGAACTCCCCCCTGCCGCGGCCTTCTGCTCTGCATAAGCCAGCCAATCGCCGAGCTTGAGCCCCGCCTTGCCAGGCGCATAGACATCATGCTTGACATGGGTGCTGTCGAGGAGGCCAAAAGGGCCCTTGAGCTCTGCCCTGACGGCAAAGCCCCCGGCTGGAGCGGCATCGGCTGCCAGGAGATCTTCCAGTACCTGCACAAAACGCTGACGATGGAGGAAACGAAGACCTTGTGGCTCAAAAACACCAGGGCCTACGCCAGGCGGCAGATAATCTGGTTCAGGGGGCGCAAGGAGGCCGTCTTCATCAAGCCGGACGATCTGGACTCAGCCCTTCGCTGCTGGCGGGCTCTGCTCGATGAAGCAGCGGCGGTGCAGCCGTAGGCAGACACGACGTTTTTCACGACGGAAATATCGATGCTGTCTGCTGTTTTGCATCAGGATATCAAGATACAGTTATATAGTAAGTCTTTGCAATT
>CAZWGJ010000083.1:0-8114 GCA_964633375.1 uncultured Desulfovibrio sp. | reverse complement strand
TTAGGGCCGTCCGACGTCATCGGGTTTCAATCCACGCACCCACATGGGGTGCGACATTTCTGACCGCCACAACCTGCAACTTGAGATAGTTTCAATCCACGCACCCACATGGGGTGCGACAATTAAACCAACAACACAATGACAACGATATTTGTTTCAATCCACGCACCCACATGGGGTGCGACAGCATCTCTCTAACAGACTGAGAGACACTCAAAAATATCGCATTATCTGCGAAAAGCAAAATAATCATTCATAAAATCGCCAGGAAATCAAAATGAGACGAGACAACCGCCTCATTTCCAACGGATGCGAAATCACAGTGCTTTTTGCAATGCTTCACCTTCGCAGCCATGACGCCAGCCGCTTCCATCAGATAATCAGCTCACCGGCGAGGTCAACGCCGACAGTCTTGCCCAATGTTTCTATTTTTCCATCCCAGTTCTTGCCCAAAAAATAGAATCTGACACTATCTGCCTCTTTATCGATAATATTCTCTATCTGATTCTTCATACAGGCGAACTGGGCTTCCGTAATCAAACATTCAAACACAGAGTTTTGTACCCGCTTGCCATGGTTTATACAAATCTTAGCAACCTTGCGCAACCTTGCCGCTCCGCTCCGAGAAGCAGTCTCCACATCATAAGTCACCAAAATATACATTCTTCAGATTATTAGGAACACCGGGTAATCGTCAATATCGCCACGGATAAATCTCGCGAGCAGAATGGCCTGGACATAGGGAAGCAACCCAATCGGAACTTTCTCCTTGAGATAGGGATGCACTATCTGTTCTTTCTTGCGAGCCTGCCAGGCAGCAAGCAATGTTTTTTTAGCACTGTCGGTCATTATGACGCCACTGTCGCCCTGCTGCAGAAAATCATTTGCAGACACCTGCTTAAGATTGATGAGAGAAAGGACCAAACGGTCACACAAATATGCGCGCAATTCCTCTTCCATATCCAAAGCAAGCGACATCCTTCCGGGGCGAAGCGTATGCAGGAACCCGACATAAGGATCCAGCCCAACCGTCTCCAGTGCAGCTGCGACGTCATTGGCAAGAAGTGTATAAGTAAATGAAAGCATTGCATTTACGGCATCTTTCGGGGGCCTGCGGCTTCTGCCGGCAAAAAAGAAGTCTTCCTTCTGTTGGACAATCAATTTGGAAAACACCGAAAAATAAGAATTGGCCGCATCGCCTTCCACGCCGCGAAGAGCCCCGGCATCCGTTGCATTTACCGCCGCCGATTTTTTAAAATTCAGCAATTCCGCCGCCCGCTCAACCTCTTGATCACCGCCATGATCTCTCATGAACCTTCTCAGCACCGCCCTGGAATTCTGGATTTTCCCAGCTATGAATATTCTGCTGATATGAAGGCTGAAATCGCAGTCTTTAGAAAGCTCATATTGCCTCATCCTTAGCAAAACATTACCTCTGACAGGTCCTTCGACCCTTGCGATAAACCGCCCTTGCGGAGAAAGGAAGGTAAGGGCGACGCCATTATCGGCGCATAACTTCATAAAGCCCGGGCTGGCCCCCATATAACTGAATGAGACTATGGACTCTATATTCAGAATAGGTATCCTGAATGTTTCCACTCCTTCTATGCTCGCAACGACATTGGTCCCGTCCTTGCTCATATAGACATTTGGGGTCGTTATGTAGAGAGTATTAAGCAGTTTCCGCATATAACGACGAGGTTAGATATTTTTCCGCACTGCCACAGCCAGAGAGTTCAACCATACAGAGGTCCTTGAGCGAACAGTTCTTACAGTGAGGCCTCTTCTCAATAGCCGGTGTTTTACCGCTGGCAAAGATGCCGTGCATCTGACTTGCAAGCTCGGCTGTAAGAGTCCGCAGATGCGCATCAATGGACACGAGTTCCCGATGGCGGTCTTTCCAATAAAACAGCGCCCCCTGCCGAATATTGACGCCGTACATTTCTTCCAGACAGATGCACTGTGCCGCAAGTTGTACCTCATCAACTTCATTACGCTTAACAGTCCCCCTTTTATACTCCACCGGCAAAATGCGCCAACGCCCCGGATAGTCAGGGTGCTCTATCGTATCGGATTCTGCATTATCGGCAGGCGTAAGCTCTAGAGCATCTGTCATTCCATACAGTCCGAGAGATGCCGATGCAATATGCACCGAACGGAGCGTCACTATTCTCCCGTTTTTCTGTCTGTAAAACGGGTTGTCCACATTTTCGTGCAGAATCTTCCCTTCCGCCGTGAAGCGGTTATCGTCCCATTGCTTTTCAATGTGGATCAATGCCCACTGCCGGGGACAAAACATATAATGCTGTATCCCCGACAACATAAGCATTTCATCTTCGTTATACATCAAATCATCTCTTCTACCGTGACGCCCTGAGGAAGGTCTGTCTTATCGACACTGATCTTGTAGTCAGACAACGAACGTGGAGCAGCATCTGTAATCTTTGCCACCTTCACCCGGTCGAAGAGTTTGTTAGCCGGGGCATTTCCAAGTTCTGAATTGTGACGGAAAACGATGAGTTTCTGAGCACTCATAAGCCCGCGTGCGGCGGAACGGTCAAGGTCAAACATATTCTTCAGCGCATCGAAAAAGATGTCGAGGTCCTCTGTGGAGAAACCGGTCTGCCTGGCCAGGTTGGCGGAGATGAAGCCATGGCACACATAGAGTCCATATGGCACGGTAGCTTTGCGGCCCATGGTACGATTGTCGCCATTCTGTTTTTCCGCCTCTTTTTCTGTTGCCACCGCCATGCGTGTAATAGAGTGCTCCGCAGTCGCAATAGGATCAACGGAGCGAGCGAAGGTAAACTGTATCGGCCCTCTTACCTGACCGGCATTCTTACCTGTTGACATCACAGCCCCGAAAGTACGGATGTCATAATAATTTTTGCACATGAATTTGCGTGCCGCCGCAATCTTATCCTTGGCATTCTTTACAGCTTCATCATCGTGCGCCTTGTCTATCTCACTGTTCAACACTGCTTTCTCTTTTATAAAGATATCGTAGCCGTCCGCCAAGCCTTTGGCCACCTGCACATAGTTACGCACTTTGCGTTTGAGACACACGTCTGTTACGAGCCCCATACCGGTTTCCGGATCCACACGCGGCAGATTGCCTGCATCCGGGTCACCATTGGGGTTGCCATCCTGAACATCAAAAATGTAAACGAAATCGATTCTGTTTTCAAGTGTTGCCATAGTCGTATGCTTTATATTGATTAATCATTGTTAGACATTCTCGTCTTCTTTTTTCTGGAAAAAGTCCTGACGCTGGTGATAGTAACCCACGAAAAAGCGTCCCTGGTCCTGCATATCAAGATGAGCAGGAAATGCCTCTGCCGGCAATTTTCCTATAATCTCTTGCTTTAGCTTTTCATAGAACGTCTTACTGCCCTCTTTGAGTTTCTCTGCATGGTGCACAGAGAGATTGAGAATTGTGGCGAAGACAGAAGCTGGCGTAGCACTGGCTGCATTCATATATCTTTCACGAATACTGTTAATGTGGTTCGCGTCTTCTTGAATCTTGTCAAGGACGGCGAATAGGCGGCCGCATAGATAGCCGGGGTTAGTGTTTTCTTTATCCAACATCGTCTGTATTTTTTTATTATTGTCGTTAATTCTGTTCAGATATGCCTTGATTATGGCGGCACGCACCGCATAAACGGAATTTTTCTCACTGCTTTCTGCCCTTATTCTGCGTATGCATGAAGAGAATAGAGTGAACGGATATGGGTATCCTTGGAATATACTCTTAACTATGGCTTCCGGAAGATTAGGCGTTGCATCTGACTGCTTGCCACCGAGCGTCACGGCAGACACCATACTTCCTACGCCCATGTATGGCTTGGTATCTTTATGAGCGATAATTGACATGTCCGCAAAGTGACGGAGAATCTTACCTGCAAAATCTTTCAGTGACGTCTCCGACCAATAAACTACAGCCTCACGGGCAGCATTGGGAGCCAGGGCAAGTATATAAAATTTGTCGTCCAGCGATGTAGGGAGCGCGCCCGAGTATATTGCATTGAACACTTTTCGCACATGCTCAATTTTTGCATTCGGATCGTCATTTACATTTTTATCAATCCCAAGCAAGTCAAACAAACCGCCCTCCGCTTCCATCGCAGCTTCACTATTTGATGACGCCCAAAAAACGAAAGTCCGGTTGCCCACACTGAATTTGTTGTGTGAGTCCCGTTCAAGCATTGCATTCAGTGCCGTAGAAAAAGCGAACTCGGCATCTTCCGATATGGGAGCATTGCCACATTTCGTTTTACCGTAAGAATCATAACCACTGTTTACTTGGAACGCCACGAGTTTTGCAGTGGCCTGGGAGCCCGCGATAGGTGTCGCAGTCGCAATTTCCACCGGTATGCCACGCTTCCCGGTCACAAGGCAAATGCGACGTTCCTTATCGGAAAAACCAGAATCTTCCACCTTCAGCAGTTCCTTCTTCTCTGCTATAATCTTCGTATCTCCGTCTATTCGGAAGGAGAATATAGAATATTTCTTTGACAGACATTTCTTTATGTCTTCCCAAAGAGGATCGGCAGATATTGTGGCCAGGATTTCCTCTCGCGTTTGCCGATAAAAGTCAGAAAGAATTCTCACATCGTCATTATCAGCAAACCGGCTGCGTATTTCCGCCACCTTTGCTTTAAACGCATCAAGACAGAGCTGTTCTTTACCATTATCCTTTTCCGAATAGCCCAGAACATATGCGCTGTTATCATAAAGATAGTTAGCCACGACCCCGCTTGACCTTCCCACATGTTTCCTCACCAAGAAGGTGCGCGCAGTGTCTTTATCGATTCTGCAATCTTCAAAACGCAGGAACTTTCCTTCTTTTGATATGACAAGAAGAAAACCGATCTGCTTGGCTTCCAGGCCGCGCGCCGGCAAGTCGCCACGCCGATTATAATAGTCGGTCAATGCTTGAAGTATCATCTCAGTACCTCCTCGCTATTTACCGGGGGAACGTCTATAACCCCCTCTTTCATCTCGGCACGATAAAACATAGGCTGTATGTCTTCGGGGGTCGAAAAATCCATATCATAAAGCATAATTCCAAGGTCACGGTTGCCGCCTTCCTCGGCCTTTAATGCCGGTTGCAGGTCTTCTGCCGAAGGGTCAACAAGCCGGAATGACGCCGCGCATTCACGAGTGCCGAGATATGGCTGATTGAAACATTGTCCCTTGCCGGCGCGCCGCTGAAACATCGTGTAATATTTCATCGGGTTCTCATCCGCTCCAGGTTCACGGGTAAACAAATCGCCATTATCCTTACGCTGAGCGACAGGCACATACACCATTTTCGCCCAGATGCGATAGCGCACATCCTTCAGCATAAGCGTATTTTTCTGCTGTCGCTTTTCCTCAATGTAGATAACAGTCCTGCCAGCAACGGCACCGACCTCATTGCGTCTCACAGAGGTCCACTTTATGGGATTGAGCACCTCTATCTTCGTTATCTGCCAGCGAATGGCAGGTTTCCAAAAGATAGCCTCAAAAACAGCACGTGCCGCCGACGGCGTTATCACGTCGTAGCTTACACGCTCCACCTTCAGCTCCGGCCGGGTAAAACATGCCATGTCGCCCCATACCTCCAGGCAGAATTCTTTGTCCGTAAATTTCATATCGCTCTCATTCTTCTGTTATATCATCAGGGTCTTCCTTATCGGGTTTCTGCAATTCAAAGAAACGCCTATCCCCCCGCCTCCCGTTATATTATTATAGTTTTGTCTATCAATCTGTTGTCTGTTATCAACCCCAAGCATTCATCATATTGCAGAGCGTTCTCCATCACGTATATTCCATCATATACCTCATCTACAACGCCCATGCTCAGCAAGTCCTTAAAATTCCGATCATTTATGCTGACGGTATATTGTCCCAACTTCTTCATTATGGCATAGGACGGGCCGTTCCGCTTGAATTCTTCAATAAGCCGCATGCCGTCTTTCCATGCGACAATCACAGACATTCCAGTCTCACTGATTAGCTTAAAATTTTTTGATGCCGTATCGAAATACAGTTCGTTTATTCTATACAAATATCGTTTCGTGTCACTAACATCAAAATTTTCCGCTCGGCAGTACAACTGCTTGAAGTATTCCGTCATCGTTCCCGGCGCAAACCAGTCCGAGGTAGCAGCCAAAGACAAACGTGCATTATTGGCCGCCTGCATCAGGCCAGACGGCAGGGAATGTTCCTTTGCCAAACTGAACATATGCGTTGTGCAAATCTCGTATCGTCCTTCACGATTACACCGTCCCGCAGCCTGTAAAAGCGAGTCAAGGCCGATCTCTTGGCGATAGACCACAGGAAAATCAATATCGACCCCCGCCTCTACCAGCTGTGTTGACACCACTCGTATCACCTTGTTATTGTCGTCAAGCAAGGCCTGTTTGATATAGGCTATAGTTTCGCTCACGTGCAACGGACACATCATTCGTGACAGATGGAGCGTAATTCCCTCTTTCGGAAGCCGGCTGAATATTTCTTTAGCATCCCTACGGGTATTTACTATACACAGCACACGCGGATGTTTCATCAGCTGTACCGCCAATTCATCATAGCTCTGAGGCCTGTTGTCGATATCCAAACGCACGCGGCGCAGTTTGTCGTGCAGGACATACGATGGCGGTATAATTTCAGTGATATGGCCTATCCCTTCAAATTGCGCATTCGGATTACAGCCCTCTATCAATCCGCTCAAAACCGGTTGGCTGGCGGTGGTAAAAAGAACAGAGACTCCGAATATTTTCTGATAAGTCTTCAACGAATCGACTATCGGCTGCAAAAATCCTATAGGAAGAGTCTGTACCTCATCGAGAATTATCACACTGTTCACTATGTTGTGCAGCTTGCGGCATGCAGACGGACGATTACTGAACATAGACTCAAACAACTGCACATTGGTTGTGACTATAATCGGTGCATCCCAATTCTCTGCGGCCATACTCATCCGACGTCGCAACTCCTCATCCTTTATTCTCTCCGGATCAACATTGGAATGATGTTCCAATACATTCTCTTCACCAAATATTTTCTTAAGTATTGAAGCCGTCTGAACTATAATACTGGTATATGGTATTGCGATGATGATACGCCTTTGCCCATTGTGTAACGCATGCTTTATAGCCCAACGCAGTGACGACAATGTTTTTCCTCCTCCTGTCGGTACCGTCAGCGAATAGAATCCTTTCGGAGATATGGCCGATTCCAGACAGCATTGCTGCACCTGCCGGCGTACTTTATTCACAACAGTGTCCGCCGCCCCTTTATTCAAAGTGTCGAGATGCTCCTCAAGTCTGGATTCAAGTAATTGAAAGCTTATGTTCCGACCGCGTAACTGATACGATTTCTCATCCATAAAGGACTCCGTATCAAGAAAATCAGCATCCACCAAACAGGAAAACAGCATCCTTGACAGATGGTGGAAGTCTTTGTCATCTATTTTGAACGGCGGTTTATTCAATGTGCATTTTGACACGGCTATGTCAATCTCGGGCGGGATATCCTTCGCAAGGTCTGGCATTTCATCGTAATCGTGCAAACCCGTATGGTGCGAATATATCTGATTTGTCAAAAGATTTTCCGCATTTTTGCCGTAAAGGCTGCTGGCCATCTTTGCTCCGACAAAAGCATGATGATAGTCTCCGATGACTTCAATGGCCGGATCGTATCCGCTATTTTTTCTTATGTGTTGCTGGAATGTATTTGACTCCTTGCCTTTGTCATGCAGAAGGCCTAACGTCCTCCCCCACTCTGGCATACCGAACTCCCCGGCAAAACATGACGCCAGACGAGCAACTCCTTCTGAATGCTCTTCATTTGTCTGAATGTGCCATTGTCCGTGCCCATCCTGAAATAGATGAGATATTTTAACCTTATCAGCCATATTCAACGCGACACATCGCCATCGATGTTTCTGTGAATTTACTCAAGATTTTTTCCATTAGCAACTGTTGACCTAAACGTTTTTTAAACACAGTAAAAGAATACCTCCATAGCGCCATCGTAAGCGGTATGGAGGCTATTAAATCAGACTGACCCGACGCCCGAAAGTGAAACCTTCCGGGCGATATATAACGTTTAGGGGCGGATTTACC
>CAZWGJ010000082.1:0-8127 GCA_964633375.1 uncultured Desulfovibrio sp. | reverse complement strand
AAGTGCGCTCCCAGACTGCGCTACATCCCGACGCAAGTGAGGTTTCTACGCTTGCAGCCCCGTTCTGTCAATACTCTTTCTGTCTTTTTTTTTGCAGCAGACTTTGCAGCCCTGCCCCAAGCCGCCGGGCTGCCTGCCCTGACGCTGCCGCTGCATTTGTCTTTCTCTGCCAGACAGGCTATTGCAGGGGGCATGTTCTTGTCCTGCGCCAAAGGCCGGCAGGAGACGCACACCCTGTGAGGAGACAGCATGTTCAAAGCCATCTTTCTTGTTTTTGCTCTAGCCATCCTGGGCATTCTTTATGCGGTCCTGTCATCGTCGCAAGCCCCCCTGCGCGGGATGGCCTGCATGCCGGGCTCTCCGACCAAGCAGCTGCTGGCGCGGGCCAAGCCGGCTGCCACCTTCACCCTGAGCCCTGAGCTCTCCCTGCTTGAAGCAGGCTGGTGCGACGTCAGCCCCGAAAGCATGGAGAACATCACCGGCGAAGCCAAGATGTGGCTTGCGCTCTACCGCCATCCCCAGGGGATGGTCGTGACAGCCGTCGCCGACGCCAAGGACCGCTGGCAGTGGGAGGCAGGACAGCATGCCGCCTACAAGCCCATACGAAGCCTGAAGCGCCCCCAGGAAAAATTTGCCGTCTGGGAAACCATCACCGTGCTGGACAGAAAGCACGATCCCTTCTGCGGCAGCCGCTCAAGCCGGGAGAAGGATGCCTGCCTGGTCTACCGCGCCAAAATGATCCTGAACTTTGACCAGTGCGAGGTCATTGCCGAATACCATGAGGACCTCCCTGAAAACCTCGCCCTCAACATCGCCTATGAAGACGCCTTCCTCAACGACTTCTCAAAGAGGGCCAGGGAAGCCTGCCAGATACGCTGCCTCAAGAGCGAGGAAGCTGAAAGCCTGGCCCAGGACATAGAAAAGATGTCCGTTTTGACAAAGTCTGTTTCAAGGCGCTCACTGGCCGTCTGGACAGGAAAGATGCAGCGCCGGGGCAAGATCTAAAAGCCTTTGGCAGAGGCCTTCCCCTTAAAGAGCTTGCCGTATGCGCATAACGTTTTTAGGCACAGGGCATGCCACCGTCACCAGGTGCTACAACACCTGCTTCCTTCTGATGGATGCCGGCTTCTCCCTCCTTGTGGACGGAGGGGGCGGCAGCACCCTTCTCGCCCGCCTGCAGAGCACCGGAACAAAAGTCTCAGACCTGCACGACATCTTTGTGACCCACAGGCACATTGACCATATCCTGGGCATAGTCTGGCTTCTGCGCCTGCTCTGCCATGAAAAGGCAAAAGGGACGGCGCAGGGGGAGTACCGCATCTACGGACACAAGGAAGTCACAGATCTGCTGGCCCTTCTGGCAGACAGGCTGCTTGAGCCCAAGGAAGCCCGCCATATAGGGGAGAGCATCCGCCTGATACGCGTTGAAGACGGGGAAGAGCGGCGCATCTGCAATAAAGATGCCGTCTTCTTTGACGTCGGCTCCCTCAAGGCAAGGCAGTTTGGCTTCAGCCTGAACTATGACGTGGGAAAGACGCTTGCCTGCCTGGGGGATGAGCCCTGCCATCCCTGCGCAGAGCCCTATGTCAAAGGCTGCACCTGGCTCCTGCATGAAGCCTTCTGCCTTGATCAGGACGCAGCCCTGTTCCACCCTTACGAAAAGCAGCACTCAACTGTACGCGATGCCAGCCTGCTGGCAGAACGCCTCAGCATTCCCAACCTCATCCTCTACCACACAGAGGACTCAGACCTTGCCCGCAGGAAGGAGCGCTACCTGGCAGAGGGCAGGCGCTTCTATTCAGGAAGGCTCTTCGTTCCGGACGATCTGGAAGCCATAGACCTGGACTGACTGCCGATCACCTTTCACAGCTTATGACATTCTGGAATCCCTGGCACGGCTGCACCAAAATCAGCCCGGGCTGCCTCAACTGCTACGTCTACAGAAGAGACGCTGAATTCGGCAAGGATGCCTCGATTGTCACCAGGACGGCCTCCTTTGCACTCCCGCTTGCCAGGACGCGCCAGGGCGGCTTCAGGCTCACTCCGGAAGACGGCACCATCTATACCTGCTTCACCTCGGACTTCTTTCATGAGGCGGCTGACGTCTGGCGCCTGGAAGCCTGGGGCATGATGCGCAGGAGGCAGGATCTCGACTTCTTCCTGGTGACCAAGCGCCCTGAGCGCTTTTTTGCCAGCCTGCCCCTGGACTGGGGGACAGGCTATGAAAACGTCCATATAGCCTGCACCTGCGAAAACCAGGAGCAGGCGGACAAAAGGCTGCCTGTCTTCCTGCGCCTGCCAGTGCGCCACAAATCCATCGTGCATGAGCCCATGCTGGAAGCCGTCGACATTGAACGCTTCCTTGAGCGCTGGCATGACGACATAGAGAACGTGTCCTGCGGAGGGGAGTCCGGCCCCAATGCCAGGCTCTGCGACTACGACTGGATCCTCAACACCAGGGAGCAGTGCCTGAAATACCAGGTTCCCTTCACCTTCAGGCAGACCGGTGCCTTCTTCAGGAAGGGAGACAGGTGCTACCAGATTCCAAGAAGGCTGCAGGGGCAGCAGGCAAGAAAGGCACGCATCGACACCCAAAGGCACTGAGCCTGCACGACACTTTATACGACACCGCATACGATGCCAGGCACGATGCCGGATGCAGCACCATGCCGGACCGGCGGGCAGCCGCACAGGAGCCTGCCCGGCAGCTGCCCTTCAAAAAGAGCTTGCCATCCTGAGCCACAAAGAGAGGGGACAGCCTGTCTGAAAGCCTAGAGCAGGTCGGCTGGCGTCTTCTCCCAGCAGATATGCCCCTTCTTCTTGTACTTGCGCAGCAGAACGTAGATGCTGCCAGGACCGCCGTGATAGGTTCTGGCTGTGCAGAATGCCAGGACAACCCTCTTGAAGGGCTCCTGCGTCAGCCAGACGCTGAGCCTGTCCCTGAGCACGCCGATGCCGCCGGGGGAGTTCTTTCCGCGCCCGTGGACTATGATAAGGCAGCGCATGCCCCTGTTCCAGCAGCGCTGCAGAAAGACTCTCAGGGACTCAAAGGCCTGCTCCACCCTCTGTCCATGCAGATCCATGCTCGATTCAGGGCAGATGGCGCCGGCCCTCAGGCGGTCCAGAATACGCGGGTCAAGGCCTACGACATAGCCCTCCATGTATTCATCCTTCCTGGCCACGGCAAATTCCAGCTGCCCGTTCAGAAGCTCCTCCATGGTCTTGCCTGCAGAGCTCGTCCCCACCCTGCTGTCATTGGCAGGCACGACCTCCCTGCCCTGGGAGCTTAAAGGCTGCACGTCCCTCATGGCTTTTGCAAAGGACGGATCAACGTCGCCTGAGCCGTTCAGATACTCATGCATGGACATCTCCCCGCCTTCAGCGGAAGGCTCTGCAGCCGGGTTCACTGAAGCTTCCTCAGTGCTTCCCAAGGAAGATGTCCTGGCAGGACCTGCTGCCTGCCTTCCTGCAGAGGCAGCAGCCTTCTTCTTCGGCTGCTTCTTTGCACTGCCGCCCTCCTTCTCAGGCTGAAGGTCGGCAAAGCCCTTCATCTCCGCAAGGAAGAACGCCCCCTCATTGCTGCCGGCGCCTGCTCCTGCCGTCTGCCCTTTCTTTTCTATGTCCTGGACGCCGGCCATATGGCGCAGAAAGAGCTCTGAATCGGCATCACGGTCCACAACCACATTCTTTGGCTTCTTGTGCCTGCCTGCACCTGCACTGTCCTTCTTTCCCTTCCCTGGCTGACCGGCAGCCTTCACGCCGCGCAGGGCTCCTGCAAAGGGGGATGTAAAGAAATTATCAGCCATGACGGACCTCACTCTGCCTGGGCCGCGGGAAGACGCACTCTGGGCGCCTTCAGCCAGGCAATAAAAAAACGTGCCGCATTCCCTGCACAGGGTTACGGCACGTTGCAATGCATCTAAAAAACTGTGTCTTTCTTACTTCTTGCCGGCGCCGGCGTCTGCCTTGGCAGGTTCAGCCTTGGCCTCAGACTTGGCTTCGGGCTGGGCCTTGGCAGGCTCTGCAGCCTTGGGCTGGGCTGCGGCCTCAGGCTGGGCGGAAGCGGCAGGTGCGGCGGACTCGGGCTGGGCAGGAGCAGCCGGCTGGGCAGGTGCTGCAGCCGGAGCAGGCTCCTCAATGCGAACGTTGAGCACCGCTGACTCATCCGTAACATGCTCGCTGGTCACATAGGTATAGGCGAGGGAGGTGGCCACGAACACAACAGCCACAAAGGCCGTCATCTTGGCCAGCAGGGATCCTGCGCCGGCGCTGCCGAACACAGAGCTGTTGCCGCCGCCGAAAATAACGCCCATGCCTTCCTTGCCCGACTGCAGAAGGACAAGAATGACAAGCAGAACACAGACAATAATGTGCAGAATAAGAATCAGGGACTCCACGAACAGGCCTCCACCAGGTAATCGGACCCCTTAGGCCCGCACTATATCGAGAAAACTTTTGGCTTCCAAGGAAGCGCCACCTATCAAAAGACCATTGACATTGTCAAGAGACAAGATCTCTTTCGCATTGCCCGGCTTGACGGATCCGCCGTACAGGATGGGGATGATGTCGCCGTCCTTGTTGAAGAGGATGCGCAGCACTTCGCGGATGATGGCGTGCGCCTCCACAATCTCGGCAGGACCGGCCGTCCTGCCGGTGCCGATGGCCCACACAGGCTCATAGGCAACAGCGATGCTGGGGACGCAGGCATTGCCCTGTCCGGAAAGGCCGCTGGTGATCTGGCGGTTCAGGACCTGGCGCAGCTGGCCGGCATCGCGCTCTTCCAGCGTTTCGCCGACGCAGAGCATCATCTTCAGGTCGTGCGCCAGCGCAAAGTTCACCTTCTGGGCGATCAGATCGTCAGGCTCATGGAAGATGTGGCGGCGTTCAGAATGCCCGACCAGAACCCAGCTGCCGCCTGCGTCATGCACCATGCAGGGAGCGATTTCGCCGGTAAAGGCGCCGTTCTCGGCAGGGTAGATGTTCTGGATGCCGGTTTCCAGCATGCCTTCAGCGTGCTTGGAAACGCAGTCCAGGGCCGTGGCCGGCGGGAAGATGAGGACGCTGCGCCCCTCGACAGGCTGGGCCTTCAGGGACGAAACAACTTCCTGTGTCATGTCCGCAGCCTGGGCACGGGTCTTGTTCATTTTCCAGTTGGCAGCAATGATTGTTTTCATAGCGTCTCCTATGGAATCCTCCCTGGGGAGCATTCCCTGGCGGGCAGGGTCGAAAGCTTTCTTCAAGGATGCGGCTGGAAGGCCGCAGCGCCTTTAAAGAACAGCAGCCATAACCACGGCATTTTCGCCGTTGTCGGCATAGTATTTTTTGCGCAGGCCCACCTGTCTGAACCCGGCATGCTTGTAGAGGGCAAGAGCCGGCACATTGCCTTCCCTGACCTCCAAAAGACAGGAAACTATATTCCTTTCACGCGCCTCTTGCAAGACAGCGCCAAGCAGTGCGGAAGCCACCCCCTGCCCCCGCCTGTCAGGACGGACGGCAACGTTGAGGATCTCCATTTCCTCCAGCACGCTTTCACAGGCTATATAGCCGACAAGATTCCCGTCCTGCCCGGGGCCTTCAAAACAGACGCAGCCCCAGCAGGTCCCCTGCTCCATGGCCGCCCTGTACTGTTCGGCGCTCCAGCCGCAGGGAAAGCAGAGCGCCTCAAGGCCGGCAACAGCCTGCGCATGAAGGCTGCGCATGGGCACAACCGCCATGCCGGACGGGGCTGTGCTGCCCGCGCCCTTGCCAGGGCTTTCTGCCTTTTCAGGCTCAGTCGACAAAGACATCGGGATAGTCTGCCATATTGGTCATGACGCTGGCCGTGCCGCGCAGCACGGCGGTCAGAGGATCGGGATCCAGATGGACGGGCAGGTGCGTCTTCTCGGAGATGTACTTGTCCATGCCGCGCAGAAGCGAGCCGCCTCCGGCCATGGTGATGCCGGAGTCGTAGATGTCCGCAGCCAGGGCCGGAGCCGTCTGCTCCATGGTGCGCATGACGGCATCCCCTATGCTTTCCACAGGCCCCTTCAGGGCCTCCCTGATAAACTCAGGCGTAATCTCGCGCTTGACGGGGCAGCCGCCGGCAAGGTCCTTGCCGGGCACAAGCATGGGCTCCAGCCCCTCGACAGGCACGGCGCTGCCTATGGCAATCTTAATCTTCTCAGCCGTGTTTTCGCCGACCTCAAGGCGGTACTCCGAGCGCAGGGCGGCCATGATGGCTTCGTTCATGGCGTCGCCGGCGACGCGGACGGTGTTGCAGACGGCCACGGCAGAAAGGGAGATGACAGCCACCTCAGTCGTGCCGCCGCCTATGTCCAGCACCATGGAGCCCTTTGCCTCGCTGATGGGCAGGCCGACGCCTATGGCAGAGGCCATGGGCTCCTCCACCAGCGTCACGCTGACTGCCCCGGCAGCCCTGGCGGCATTGATGACGGCCCTCTTCTCCACCTGGGTCACGCCCGTCGGAATGGAGATCACCATCCGCGGCCTAAACAGCCAGGATCCGCGCATGGCCTGATGGATGAAGTGCACTATCATCCTGGTCGTGACGTCAAAGTCCGCTATGACGCCGTCGCGGACAGGACGCACATTGCGCACCCTGCCTGGCGTGCGCCCGCGGGAGACCTTGGCCTTGGCCCCTATGGAGAGGACCTCGCCGGTCTGCATGTCCAGGTCCACCACGGAAGGCTCGTTGACCACTATGCCCTCTCTTTTCGTGTAGAGAAGCGTATTGGCCGTCCCAAGGTCCATGGCAATGCCGCGGGTGAACAGCCGCCGGAAGTAATTCGTTAAAAACATGGCGTATTATATACTCAGTGATATTGTTGACAGTTATTTTGCCTGATCGGAGTCGGGCTCTGCAGGAGCAGGATCCTGGACGGTCTTGCGCGGAGCCTTGGTGTACACCTGGGCCGTATTCATACTTCGGCGCAGCCGCATCCGAAGGTGCAGGTTCTCGGCATGCACGGTGAGCAGGCCGACGGCTTCCTTGAGGAACGTCTTCAGCGTCTCAGTCACCGGATGCACCTTGGTGTGCCCAAGGCACAGGCAGGCCAGCACGCTCTTGTTGACAAAGACGGGGTAGACGACTGCTGCGGCAAACTCAGGCAGGTTCTCGCTCGTGCCGAAAAGAGCCGGCACTCGCCCCTCCTCGCCTGTCAGCACAATAGGCTGCCCGTTGCGCAGCACCCAGCCCGCCAGCCCTGAGTGGATGGACTGGTAGAAGGGCTCATTGTTGCGGACAAGGACAGTCTGGTTCTCTGCGCAGATGGCATAGGACTCGCCGGGGACCTCAATGTTCACAAAAGCCACGTAGTCGAACCTGGAAGCCTGCGCCACTATGGAAACAAAGCTGGCAATGTAGCTGTCCCAGGTCCTGTAGTGCACGCGCAGCTCGTCCAGCTCCCCGAGCTTGGAGAAAAAGCGGGGCATGTCGCCAAGCTTTGTCTCCTGACTGTTCAGGGAGTAGACGCCGCTTAAGATTGAGGAAAACAGGGCGAGCTGCTCCTGCTCCTTAGCAGTAAAGGGCTCCTCGCGCTGGGTGTCGATGCACAAGACGCCGCCGCCCAGCACAGGACAGCCCATAAAGCTCTTGATGCCGGCATCATTGCCGTCGCCATAGTAGATGAGCCTGCCGTGCTCCTGCAGGGGGGAAACGGCAAGGGGCTGCTGGTTGGCCAGTATCCAGCCGACCAGATCCTGGCCGGGCCTGACACGGGTTTCAGGCTGCACGTCGCCGCCGAAGCTGTAGTACGAAGCAAGGCGGCACTCCGCATCCTCAGCCTGTCCGTCAGGAAGGAACAACACCACAGAATAAGCGTCAAAGACGCTGGACATCAGAGTGAGCACCTGCTGCTCCATGGCGGCTATGCGTGCATTCATATAGTGTCTTCTCTATGGCAGGACAGAAAGATGCCCGTCCTGTAAAAAAGGAGTGCGATTGTTGAAAGTTGGAACAGGATGTGCCGGCTTCAAGCCCCGTTTCACGGGAAACATCTTCCGTGCCAGCGGGACGGCACGCCTTGTGCCAATACGTACCACTATACCTAATAAGCCCAAAAAAACAACAAAATAACAGTACAAAGTATTGAACTTGCAATGGTTTCTGTCCGCTGCGGCCTGGGAGGA
>CAZWGJ010000081.1:0-8137 GCA_964633375.1 uncultured Desulfovibrio sp. | reverse complement strand
AGGGAGTTTAAAGAGCGCTTTGCCGCCTGGCACAAGGACAAAAACTTCCACTCCCGTGAACGATGCCTGCTGAAGGCAGCCCACCTCACAGCCTCTTACTGGGAGTTCAAGCTCATTGAGCCGCTGAACGGCTTTGATGCAGAAATGAGCAGCATAGATGCTGAACTGAAAGGCCGGCTGACAGAGCTTTACCCGTATGTCGCAGGACTGGAGGACATTCTGGACAGGAACACGGCCATAGGACGCTTCACAAGCTTCTGCGGGCAGCTGCGCTTTCAGATACGCTGGACGACCATCCCCCGCATCCCCCAGACAGACGTCCTGGGACATACCTTCTTTGTCGCAGTGGTCTCCTATCTCTACAGCCTTGTTTTAGGCGCCTGCCAGGCCAGGCGCGTCAACAATTTCTTTGCCGGCCTTTTCCACGACCTTCCCGAGCTTCTCACCCGCGACATCATCACGCCGGTCAAGCAGTCCTCGCCGGACATCAACCAGCTGATCCACCACTATGAGCAGGAGGAGATGCAGGACCATGTCTACGGCCCCCTGCTCAAAGGCGGCGAAACAGACTTTGCCAGGCGCCTTGGCTACTATCTGGGGCAGGGGCTGGACAGCGAGTTCTGCGAGCGCATCCAGAAGGAGCCTGGGAAAGTGCAGATTTTAAGTTCTTTTGAAGAGCTTGACAAAACAGCCAATACCAACAGAGACAACGGCCTGGACGGTGCTCTTGTCAAGGCATGCGACAAATTGTCCGCCTTTTTGGAGGCTGATGAATCCATCCGCAACGGCATTGCCTCCACCTATCTCTGCAGTGCACACATGCGCCTGCGAGAAGAGCTTTCCTCAGCCCAAAAGCCTGTCCCCGCCTGCCTTGGGCTGGACTCCCTTATGGCGGACTTTGACTAAGACCCTGCACCTTCCTTAATGGGCGCTGCCCCAGTCCTGGGCAACCCCGTACTCAACCTTCAGCCTGGGCTCAAAGGGCCTGCCTTCAGGGGCGACGCTCTCCATGCAGTACGCAGCCCTGGCGCCAGCCTCTTTGGCATGCACAGAGGGCACCTCAAGCAGAAGCTCGTCATGGACCTGCAGCAGAAGGCGCGCGCCCATGCTCTTCAGCTCCTCGTCGCGCCAGACAGCCAGCATGGCCAGCTTGATGATGTCGGCGGCAGACCCCTGGATCACGGAGTTGACGGCCTGCCTTCTGGCAAGGGCCTGCTCCTGGGCATTGTTGGAATTGATGTTGGGCAGGGGCCTGCGCCTGCCGGCAATGGTGGTCACATAGCCGTCTCTGTGGGCATTCTTGTCGATCACCTCATAGAAGTCCCGTATGCCCGTCAGACTGGCAAAGTAGCGCTCTATGAACTTTTTGGCTTCGGCAAGCTTGACGCCGATCTCCTTGGCCAGCTTCTGGGCGCCCATGCCGTAGATGAGGCCGAAGTTGATGGTCTTGGCGTTGCGGCGCTGATCGGGCGTCACTGCGGACGGCTCGCAGTCGTAGACAAGGGCCGCCGTCCTGGCGTGGATGTCCTCATCCCTGGCAAAGGCTGAAAGAAGCGCCTCATCCCGGCTCATGTGGGCCAGCACGCGCAGCTCCACCTGGCTGTAGTCGGCGCTGATCAAACTGTACCCTTCCCTTGCCACAAAGCAGGAGCGCATGCGCCTGCCAAGGGAGCCGCGCACAGGAATGTTCTGCAGGTTGGGATTGCTGGACGACAGCCTGCCTGTGCCCGTCCCCTGCTGGTTGAACGTCGTGTGCAGCCTGCCCTCGTCGTCTGTCAGCCTGGGCAGGGGCTCAAGGTAGGTTGAGCGCATCTTCTCCAGCTTGCGGTAGCGCAGGATGTTGTCGACGACGGCGTTGCCGGCAAGCCCCTCCAGCGTCTCCTGGCTGGTGGAGTATTTGCCGCTGCTGGTCTTGCGGGTGCATTTGAGGCCCAGGTGCTCATAGAGGACCTGCGCCAGCTGCTGGGAGGAGCGGATGTTGAACTCCATGCCGGCCCCGTCGTAGATGTCCTGCGTCAGCATGCTGAGCTCCTGGCGGACCTCGCCCAGAAAGTTCTGGAAGGCCAGCATGTCCACCTTGACGCCTGCCTCCTCCATGCCGGCAAGGACCGGCACCAAAGGCAGCTCCAGATTGTCGTAGAGGCTGGACAGGCCCTCCCTCTCAAGCCTGGCCCTGCCCCATTTGCCAAGGGCAAGAGCGCAGCTGCCGGGCGTGTTGCCCTGGGCAAAGCCTGCCTGGCTGGCAAAACCTACTATATACTGCCAGGAATAGCGCCCTTCATCAGGGCTGAAGAGCCAGGCTGCAATGCCAAGATCATAGATGGTTCCGCACTTTAGGCGGCGCAAAACCTCCTCGTGCCAGAAGGCATTCCTTTTCATAAGCGCCTTGGCAGAGGGGACGATGAGCAGCGAGGCCTTTGCAGCCCAGGAGACAAGATCCTGCTCCGGCCCTGTGTACAGGCATTCAAAAGGCTTCTCCTCTGAAGCGCCCTCTGCTGCCGCGACGCAGACGTCCTTGCCTTCCTCAGGCCAGATGACGGCTGCCCTTCTGCCTGTGCAGTCGAAAAGCTCCGCTGCCGAAGAGACAGAGGCAAGCTCGGCAGTGGACGACGTGCGCGCTATGTCAAGAAGGGAAAGCCCCTGCACCGTCCCGCAGCTTCCCTCATCCCGCTCGAGGTCCTCAACGCCTTCTACCGGCTTATCTTTTGCAGATGCGGCCGTCAGAAGAGGTGCGCTTTCTGCCTGCCCGCTGCCCTGTGCAACCGCTTCTGCAGCACTGCCTTCGGCAGCGGAGGGCTTTGCCGTCTTTCTGCCAAGGCTCATGATGTCGCGCATCAATGCGCGCAGCTCAAACTCCTTGGCAAGCTGCACTGCCGCATTGACGTCAACCGGACGCACGGCAAGGTCGTCCAGGGTGAGGTGCTCACATCTGTCCGTCGCCATGGTGGTCAGCCGGCGCCAGAGGAACATCTCCTCCAAATGCCCGTCCAGCTTTTTCTGAAACTTGGGCGAGACCAGGGCAAAGTGGTCCCTGATGGCTTCCAGCCCGGGCAGATCCTTCAATATCTGCAGGGCGGTCTTCGGCCCTATGCCAGGGACGCCCGGGATGTTGTCCACGGAGTCGCCGGTCAGAGCCTGCAGGTCGGGCCACAGGCTGATGGGGATGCCGTTTTCCTTTTCCACCTCGGCTGCTGTGGTAATCTTTTCTTCCCTGCTGCCCGGATCCCACATGATGACGTTGGGTCCAAGGCACTGCTTCAGGTCCTTGTCGCCTGAAACGATGACAACCGGACACTCCCCGGCATACCTTTTGGCCAGGGAGGCTATGCAGTCGTCCGCCTCGCAGCCCTGCGACTCCTCATAGTGCAGCCCCAGCGCCTCAACCATGCGGCGGACAGGCTCAAGCTGCTGCACCAGCCCCTCGGGCGTTGCGGTGCGGTTGGCCTTGTACTCAGGGTACAGTTCATGGCGGAAGTTTTTGCCGTGCCCGTCCTTGAAAAAGACGAAGCGGGCCGGCTTCTCGCTGCGCAGTATGCGCAGCAGCACGCGGGTCACGACGGTCAGGGCGCCGGTAGGATGGCCGTCCGACCTCTGCAGGGTGCTGTTGGCATAGTAGCCCCTGTACAGATAGGCAGTGCCGTCCATAAGAAAGAGTGTTTTGTTGGCTGAGGTAAACGGTGCTGGCAGCGGCATGGCGTCTCCTGATGACTGTCTGAGAACTTCCTGGGGAATTGGCTCTGTCGGATACTGCTTCTTACCCCAGCGGCAGTCTTTTTTGAAGTACCCGGCGCTGTGCCAGGGCAGTGTGTACGATGAAGTGCACGACAAGGTGCAGCGCCTTTCTGCTTTCTTGCAGAACGGGGAATTACTGGCTATAAAAAGCCCCTTGTCCTGACATGGATTTTCCCGACTTTAGCCAGCAACCAGCGAGGCAGCCGTGACAACTTCTTCCAGCTCCCTATCCCCGATGCCCTCTGTCCAGACGGACTGCACAGGCGGCAGCTGCATCATCACTCTCAAGGGCGACTGGTCCATAAACGGCATGGTGCCTGAGAGAGAACTGTCCCAGGCCAGATCCGCCGTGCAGAACGACAGTGTCCGCACCCTTGTCCTGCGTGCAGAAGGCCTGGGCGAATGGGACGGTCTTCTGCTGGGCTTTGTGGCCGACCTGGAAAGGGCGGCGCGCCAGCGCAAGCTTGCCATAGAGGAAGATCTGCCGGAGTCCCTCAAAAAGCTCATCAGGCTGGCTTTTGCCGTCGAGCGCAGGGAGGGATCTGAGAAAGTCAAGCAGGAAGACAGCTTCCTGGTCCGCCTTGGCGGCTCAGCCCTGGGCCTCCCCGAGAGGATGCACGACTTTCTTGTCTTTCTCGGGGACATCGCCTTCTCCGTGGGGCGCCTGATCCACGGCAAGGCTGCCATGCGCAAGCAGGATCTCATAGACGCCATGTATGAATGCAGCCTGAAATCCTTCGGCATCGTGGCCATCACCAACCTGCTCTTCGGCCTCATCCTGGCCTTTGTGGGCGCAGTCCAGCTGAGCAACTTCGGCGCGCAGATCTATGTGGCAGGCCTTGTCGGCATCGGCATGCTGCGCGTCATGGGCGCAGTCATGGTGGGCATAGTCATGTCCGGCCGCATAGGCGCCTCCTATGCGGCTCTCATAGGAACCATGCAGGTCAATGAGGAAGTGGACGCCCTGGAAACCATGGGCATCTCCCCCACAGACTTCCTGGTGCTCCCGCGCATGCTGGCCCTTATTATAATGGTGCCGCTGCTGACAATCTTTGCCGACCTCATGGGCATGATAGGCGGCTTCCTGGTCGGCATCACCATCCTGGACCTGGCCCCCATGCAGTACCTGCACTCCACCCTCAACATGGTGCAGTTCAAGCACGGGCTGGCCGGCCTGGTCTATGCGACCGTCTACGGCATAGTCATCGCCGTCTTCGGCTGCTACCACGGCATTCAGTGCAAGCGCAGCGCCCAGGGCGTCGGCCAGGCAACCACCACGGCTGTTGTGCACTCGCTTGTCGGCATCATCGTCACCACTGCCATCATCACCGTCATCTTCAATGCCATCCACTTCTAATGATCATGACAGCACCATCAGCCTCCCCCTGCTCCACTGACATCATTGCGACCACGGATCTGACCGTAGGCTACGGCAGCTTTGTCCTTATGAAGGACGTCTCTTTTTCCGTGCACAAGGGGGACATCTTTTTCATTATGGGCGGATCCGGCTGCGGCAAGTCGACGCTTCTGCGCGTCCTTATGGGCTTAAAGGAGCCGGCAGGAGGAACTGTCACCTTCCAGGGGCAGCCCTACTGGCCCGGCACAGAGGACGACAGGGCAAGGGCGCGGCTGCAGACGGGCGTGCTCTTCCAGCAGGGCGCCCTCTGGAGCTCCATGACGCTGGCTGAAAACGTGGCCCTGCCGCTGCAGCAGTACACCTCCCTTCCCCAGTCGGAAATACGGTCCCTTGCCCTGCTCAAACTGGCGCTCACCGGCCTGGCAGGCTTTGAGGACTACTACCCCTCTGAAATATCAGGCGGCATGCGCAAGCGTGCGGGGCTGGCCAGGGCGCTCGCCCTTGATCCGTCAGTGCTCTTCCTTGACGAGCCCTCTGCCGGCCTCGACCCTGTAAGCTCCAAGCTTCTGGACGACCTCATCCAGGAGCTGAGGGACGAGCTTGGCACCACCTTTGTCATCGTCTCCCACGAACTGGCATCCATCTTTTCCATCGCCACGTCCTGTCTTTTCCTGGATAATGTCTCCCGCCGTATGACAGCCTACGGCACTCCAAAGGGTTTGCTTGCGGACCCCAACACGGATCCGGCTACGCTGCGCTTCCTGACCAGGGGCGAAAAGGGCAGCTGAAGAAATTCCGTCCCTGACGAGACGCCAACACCACCTCAGCACGCCATCCATCGGAGTGCATCAACTCGGAGTGCATCATGAGCCTCGAAAAACGCAAAGCGCGCGTCGGCGCTTTTATCATCGGCGCCATAACTCTGCTTGTCGTCGGCATCCTCGCCCTGGGCGGCCTCAAGTACTTTGCCGGTGAATCAGCCTTCCATCTCTACTTCACCAATTCCATCTCCGGCCTGAACGTCGGATCGCCCGTTCTGCTCCGCGGCGTGACCATGGGCTCCGTCACCAGGATTGCCCTGGTCGGCTCCGCCAACAACGACGACATCACCACCGTGGTCAGCATCCAGTTCAACAAGGACGGGTTCTACCTCCCCTCGGGGAAAACAGTGCAGGATGAGAACGAAGAGCAGGAGCTCATGAGGGAGATGGTCAGCAAGGGGCTCAGGGCCCAGCTGCAGACGGCAAGCCTGGTCACGGGCCAGTCCTGCATCATGCTCGACTTCTTCCCCGAGACAACGGCTGAATTCCACTCCTCCGACCCGCTGACTGAAGTGCCGACCATCAAGTCGCCCATCCAGACGCTGTCGCAGACCTTCCGCAAGGTGCCCATCGAAAAGATAGCCAACGACCTTCAGCTCTCCATACACCAGCTGAACGAGATTCTCCTCTCAGGGCGCATTGAGAACACCCTCAAGGCAATAGAGGGCACCTTCACGACGATGAACACCCTGCTCAAGGGCTTTGAAAAGGCGCCCGTCCTGACAGAGCGCATCCTCACCAACGTGGCGGAGGGCACCAAGGATACGCCGCAGATGATGGCTGATCTGCGCAAATCCGTTGCCGACTTCAGTGCGACCATGAACGAGGTCCAGGCCGTCGTAGCCAATGCCAAGAACATGGTTGATCCCAATTCCTCCCTGGCAACGCAGCTCAACAACCTGGTGCGCGACGGTGCCGCAGCAAGCCGTGCCCTGCGCCACTTTGCCGACACACTGGACCGCAATCCCGAATCCATCCTGCAGGGCCGCAAAGGAGCCTACTAATGAGCGCTGTCAAATTCTTCCTGTCTCTCGCTGCCGTTGCCTGCATGAGCCTGTCGCTGTCTGCCTGCTCAAGCCGCCAGACAGACTACTACATGCTCAACAGCGAGCCGTCCGCCCTCAATATGGACCATATGCCCAGGACAACGATGGTTGTTGACGAGATAGCCATGCCCGGCTACCTGGACCGCAACAACATCGTTGTCCGCGATGCAGGGGGCTCCCACCTGGCCGTTGCCAACTTCAACATCTGGGCCGAGCCGCTGCAGCACGGCATGCAGAGAGTCCTGGCAGAGCAGCTGACCGAGCCGCTCCTTGGTGCTGGCGTCACTGTCCTGCCCTACCAGAGCAATGCGGTTGCCGCTGCCTATGCCCTGCATATAGAGCTCCTGCGCCTTGATGCCGACAGAAACGGGCATGTAGCCATGGAAAGCCGCTGGACGCTGATAGACGTGCGCGGCAACAGGGTTGTTGACCGCGGCAGCTTTGCCAGCACAGAGAAAGTGGATATGCCGGCATTTGGCTCCCGTGAAATGTTCACGACCATCGTGGCGGCAGAAAGCCGCCTGGTACGGCAGTTTGGCGACAGGCTGGCTGCTGTCCTGCCCGGGACGCTGCGCAGGACGAAGTAGAGCACGACAACAAAACGACAAAAAACTTAAGGGGATGACGATGTCATCCCCTTTTTTTGGTCGCTCATCCCCACGTAGGTGGGGAACATGGTATTGCTTTCAGCGTCATTTCCTGCCGCCCCCTGTTCATCCCCACGCAGGTGGGGAATAGGTCGAAGCCTGAGCTGGAAAATTTGGCGTCTGCGGTTCATCCCCACGCGGGTGGGGAATAGCGAGTAGGGACAGTACCATCCCTATCAACGCAATGCACGATGTATAACATCACAGATTGGCTTCAGACAAGGGCAAAGCATCTGCGGCATTGGTTTCCTCCTGGGCTGGCGCTAAAAAAAACACCAGATCCTCAGGATCTGCGCCATATGCTTTAAAAAATTTCTGCAACATATTGATTTTGGCTGCTGTTGAGGTGTTCTTCTCAACGTAGATATCCTCATCGATTTTCATGGCGCTACGCACCTTCTTAGGATCATTGCTCACATACGCATCCAACTCGCTAGAGGCATCTGAGGAGTTAGCCAACCTAACCAACACCAATTTGTCTTCTGCATGTAGAATTTTCAGTACCTGCTCCTGCATATCAACCCAGTTGCGAAC
>CAZWGJ010000080.1:0-8326 GCA_964633375.1 uncultured Desulfovibrio sp. | reverse complement strand
GCGAGCACAACCTTTCCTATGTGAAGAAGTCCGTCCAGGAGCTGCGTGACGGCAAAGGCACTGCGCACGCACTGATTGAGGCAGACGACGACTAAAATACGATGATTTAGCGATGCCTCGAGGCAGGCAGACCGTGCAGCCTGCAGGGCAGGGAAGCCTTTCCATGGGCAGAAGCGCCCATCGGGGAGGCTTCCTTCTTTTGGGTGCCGTCAGCTGTCCTTTGCCTCTGCATTTCCTGAGGCATCCCTGCTGTTAGGGGAATCATTATCCCCAATCGGGTTCTGGGATGGAGGAATCCCGGAGTTGCTTGAATTGGCATTCAGCCTGCGTTGAAGCCTGCAGATTTCCTCTTGGCTTTCCTTGTTGGCTTTAGCCAGCAGCCGGGCAAGGGACAATGCCCTTTCGTATGCCTCTACAAGTTTGTTTTGCGGCATTTTGTCCAGTTCTTCTACCGTAGGCAGGAGGGCAGATATATCTGAAATGTTCTGTCTCATGGTTTTCCCATAGCACAAGATTATGACATTCAGCTACCCCTCAGCAGCTATAGAGAGGGGCTAAATCCTGACCGCCTGAGCGGATACAATTCGGCATGAAGGAGGAGTGCGCAAGACTTGATTTCCGGTTGAGCCGCAAACAGCCAGACTTCAAAGTGGAGCAGAAGGCAGGGAAGCCTTTCCATGGGCAGAAGCGCCCATCGGGGAAGCTTCCTTCTTTTTGCTGCCGGCAGCCGCTGCCCGCATCTGTATTCTGCCAAGTTCCATCTTGGCAAGTACGCACATTCCGGCTAGAGTAAACCCAGGGGAAACCCCCTAATTTTACGCATCCTCGTGGTGCGGGGAACATGGCCATGATTCGTATACAGGAAATTCTCGATAAAGTTGTCGCCACCAACAAGAACGCCAACCTGGAGCTGATCCAGAAGGCCTACGTCTTTGCGGCCACGGCGCACGCAGGGCAGGTCCGCCTTTCCGGCGAGCCCTACCTCTCCCATCCTCTGGCAGTAGCCTACACCCTGGCCGAGATGGGCTTTGACGAGCCCACCATTGCCGCAGGCCTTCTGCACGACACCGTTGAGGATACGTCCGTCACGATCGACGACATCGCCGAAAACTTCGGCGACGAGTGCGCCGACATCGTGGACGGCGTCACCAAGATCAGCCGCATCCCCTTTGAGAACAAGGAAGAGGCGCAGGCTGAGAACATCCGCAAGATGATCCTGGCCATGAGCCACGACATGCGAGTCATCATGGTCAAGCTGGCCGACCGCCTGCACAACATGTCCACCCTGGACTTCCAGAAGGCGTACAAGCAGAAGCGCATAGCCCAGGAGACCATGGACATCTATGCGCCCCTGGCCAACAGGCTTGGCCTCTACGTGCTGATGCGCCGCCTTGAGGACATGAGCTTCAAGTACCTGCGCCCCGACGTCTACAATCTGATAGACCACTGGCTTGACGACCACCAGGTGGTGGAAAAGCGCATCATCGAGAAGGTCGTGGCGCAGCTCAAGGAGTTCCTTGCCAACGCCGGCATCGAGGGCGAGGTCTACGGCCGCATCAAGCACAAGTACAGCATCTACAAGAAGATGCAGGCAGAGTCCCTGACCCTGGACGAGATGCACGACATCATGGCCTTCCGCGTCATCGTCAAGGAAGTCACGGACTGCTACATGGCCATGGGCCTGGTGCACCAGCAGTGGAAGCCTGTGCACGGGCGCTTCAAGGACTACATCTCCATGCCCAAGGCCAACGGCTACCAGAGCCTGCACACCACGGTCATTGGTCCTGACGGCGAGCGCATCGAGGTGCAGATCAGGACCGAGGAGATGCACAGGCAGGCCGAGCACGGCATTGCAGCGCACTGGCTCTACAAGGAGCACGGCCGCATCAACAGCAAGGACCTGGCCCAGTTCTCCTGGCTCAATGAAATCTTTGAGCGCCAGAGGGAGGAGTCGGACTCCAGGGAGTTCATGCACGCCCTCAAGATGGACCTCTTCCAGGACGAGGTCTACGTCTACACGCCGGCAGGCGACGTCAAGGAGCTGCCCGAGGGCGCGACGCCCCTGGACTTTGCCTTCCACGTGCACACCAAGGTGGGCCAGCACTGCGCAGGCGCCAAGGTCAACGGACGCCTGGTTCCGCTGGGGCGCGTCCTGAAGAACGGGGACACCGTCGAGATCATCACCGATCCCTCCCGCAACCCCAACCGCGACTGGCTCAAGATGGTCAAGACGGCCAAGGCCCGCAACCGCATCCAGCACTACCTGCGCACGGAGGAGCGCCAGCGCGCCGTCCAGCTGGGCCGCGAAATGCTGGAAAAGGAAGGCCGCAAGGCCAGCCTCAACGTGGCGAAGGCAGCCAAGGAAGGGCAGCTCGTCATTGTGGCGCAGGACTGCAACTTTGACAGCATAGAGGATTTGTACGCAGGGCTTGGCTATGCCCACATCACCCCGCGCAAGGTGCTGAACAAGCTGTATGCCGTGCTGCATCCGGAGGGCGTGCGCGAGGCGGCCAGGGAAGAGGAGGCGCCTGCGCAGCCTGAGCCTTCCAAGGCCAAACTGCCTGCAGGCGGCGTGTCCATTTCCGGCGTTGACGGCGTGCTCATGCGCTTTGCCCAGTGCTGCAACCCTGTCCCTGGCGACCCCATTGTCGGCTACATCAGCCGCGGCGCCGGCATCACCGTGCACAGGGCGGACTGCCCCAATGTGCCCAACATGGAGCCCGAGCGCCTGATCTCCGTCCACTGGGAGGGCACGGAGCAGGAAGTCGAGAAGCCCTACAACGCCGGCATCTTTGTCATCTGCCGCAATGTCAGCGGCACCATGGCGTCCGTGGCCCAGGTCATGGCCGATGCCAAGATCAACATCAACATGCTGACGGTCAAGCCGCTGGTGGACGGAAGGTCAACCATGCATCTCGTGGTTGAGGTAAAAAATGCCACCGAGCTCTACGATCTGATAGAAAATATACGTAAACTGCCGGCTGTGCTGGAAGTTGTACGTGACGATGAAAACGCCGACAATACAGGCGCACCCGCTTAAGGGCATCGTAAATGCTTCGCATGGTCCATCGTGCAGGGTACCGCATGGACCATTTTTTTTTCGTACAGCCTCATGCGCTTGCAGAGCCTAAGGACAGTCGAGGAGTTTTCATGGCAAAAATCTTATATGGCATCCACGGAACCGGGCACGGGCACGCCATGCGCGGGCTCACCATTGCGCGCAGGCTGAAGCAGCATCAGTTTCTCTTTGTCTGCGACGACGACGCAGTGTCCGTCCTCTCTCCTGAATTTCCAGTGCACCGCATTCCCAACCTGGGCACTGTGTTCAAGGACTACAGAGTAGATTTCAAGGCTACCATAAGCCATGCACTCCCCCTTCTCTGGAACAGGGAGCAGTACATCAAGGAATTGTGCGACCTGATCCACGCCTTCGGCCCCGACGTGTGCATGACGGATCTTGAGTATTTTGTGCCGCGGGCAGCAGAGAGATGTGATCTTCCCTGCTTGAGCCTTGGCCACCAGCACGTCATCACCTGCTGCAAGCACAAGAACCTGCCGGGCAACATGTGGTGGGACACCTGGCTGCAGGGCATGACGCCCAAGTATCTTTTCAGGCCGACTGAGGCCAACCTCATCGTGTCCTTCTACCAGCCGCCCGTGCTTTCAAGGTACCATGCCCGCGTGGTGCCGCCCATTCTGCGCGACCAGGTCCTGGCTGCCAGGCCTACAGACGAGGGCCATGTCTTAGTCTACCAGAGCAATTCCACAAGCCCCGAGCTCATCTCCTTCTTGAAGCGCTCCACCAAGAAGACGTGCTACGTCTTCGGCTACAAGAAGGACGAGGGGGAGGACGGCAACGTCCGCTTCATGAAGAAGAGCGAGGACGGCTTCCTGCGCCTTCTGGCAGGGGCCTCCTACGTCATCCAGGGCGGAAGCCATACGCTCATGACCGAGTCCCTCTACCTTGGCAAGCCCATCCTGACCATTCCTCTCAAGGGCATGGTCGAGCAGCGCTTCAACGCCTGGTATCTGGAAAAGCTCGGCTACGGCATGCAGGCTGACATGGAAAAGCTGTCGCCCATGGATCTGGTCAAGTTTGAGGCCAGGCTGGAAGAGTTCAAGGCCAACATTGCCAAGGGGCAGTTCTGCGGCAACGAGACGGTCTTCGGCCTTGTGGACAACTTCATCAGGACCAGGAAGCTTCCTGAAAGCGGCGAGCCTGCCGTGGTGGACAAGGAAGACAAGAAGAAGTCCATCCTGATTGCGGCGCCTGAGGACATGTGCTGGGAAGAGGCTGCAGCAGCCATTGATCCGCGCAGAAAGAAGCGCAGGACAAAGAGCGTCTAGGTCCGCACAGCCCTTTTGGGCATGCTTTTGGCACCGGTACGGTAATTGAGGAGACAACGTGTTTTCAAAGACAATACAAAGGCTGAACCTCTGGCTTCTGCTGGCGCTGCTTCTGCCCTGCCTGGCAGCTGCCGCCCTTGATGCCGAGGCTTCCGAGGCGCAGGCAGCGAAGGTGCAGGCGGCAGCCGAAAGCGTAAAGCCGCAGGTTCAGGGAGGGGACTTCAAGGTGGCAGTCCCCAATGAAACCATCTTCCATCTGGCCAACGGCCTGAAAGTGTACCTTATAGAGGACAAGCGCTTCCCCCTGGTCTGCACCCGCCTGTACGTCAGGACCGGCTCGACCCATGAAAGCCCTGAGCAGTACGGCATAAGCCACGTTCTGGAGCACATGGTCTTCAAGGGGACGACAACCCGCCCCACAGGGCAGATTGCCAAGGACGTCGAAAAGCTCGGCGGCTACCTCAACGCCTACACCAGCTTTGACAAGACCTGCTACCTGACGGACATGCCGGCAGCTGAATGGAAGACCGGCATCGACATTGTCCGCGACATGGCCTTCAACCCCCTGCTTGACCCAGGCGAGCTGGAAAAGGAAAAGCCGGTCATCATCTCCGAGCTGGAGGGCAATGAGGACAAGCCCGAGCACCGCCTCTTCTTTGAGATGCAGAAGGCCGCCCTGGCAGGCACGCCCTACGCCCATCCCATCATCGGCACCAAGAAGACAATCAAGGCTGTGACCCCTGAGTCCCTGCGCGCCTACATCAAGCGCTGGTATCAGCCGCAGAACATGATGCTTCTTGTGGCGGGCGACATAAAGGCCGCCGACGTCGCAGGCTATATTGAAAAGAGCTTCGGCTCCCTCAGCAACAAAGACGTCCTGGCAGAGGACAAGCCTGTGGACCTGGCTGCCATTGAGCCTGCGCCAAGGGCGGAGGTCGTCAAGGGCGCCTGGAACAAGGTGTACCTGCAGATTTCCTTCCCCGTGCCCGGGCTGCGCGACAGCAAGTCCCTGTACCTGGACATGCTGAGCTCCATGCTTGCCGGCGACGCCACCTCCCTCTTTGAGCGGCGCTACCATCTGGACAAGCACCTTGTGGACAGCATCAGCGTCGGCAATTCCAGCTTCTCCAGGGCAGGGCTGCTGGAAGTGTCCGTCGTCATGGATGCAGCCAAAACCGAGGAGGTCTTCACCTCCCTGGTGAAGGACCTGCGCGATCTTTCCATGGCAAGCTTCACCGAGGACGACCTGAAAAGGGCCAAGGCAAACGCCCTGGACGGCTTTGACAGGGTGAATGAGACCCTCAACGGGCTTGCCTCCTGGCGCAGCATGGTGGAGTTTGAGCTGGGCGGACGCCAGGCCGAGGCCAACGTGCGCGCCTTTGTCGAGGACATCGACCTGGCTGGCATAGGCAGTGCGTATGCAGCTTATGCGAGGCCTGAGGCCTGCAGGGTGCGCGTCCTGGCGCCCAAGGACGCCAAAATGCCTGACCTTGGCGCCATCCTGGACAAGGAATGGCCCATGCCTGCCAAAAAGCAGGCCAAGGCGGAGCAGGCAAAGCTGGATCATGAGATCCTGACTTTGGACAACGGCATGCGCCTTGTGCTGCAGCCGGACAATGCCACCCCCTATCTTGCCGTGACGCTGATGGCCAGCGGCGGCAGCGCCCTGATCGATCCATCTGAAGCCGGCTTGCCGGAACTGACAGCCTCGCTGCTTGGCTGCGGTGCAGGCGACATGGACAGGGTGGCCTTTGAGAAGAAGCTGTCCGAGAAGTCCCTGGCCCTAGGTGCTTCCAGCAGCAGGCAGGCCTTTGTCATCAACGGCACAGGACACACCAGGTACACTTCCGATCTGCTCAATCTGCTCAAGGTTATGTATACATCCCCCCGCTTTGAGGAGAAGGAGCTCGCCAAGGAAGTGCGGGACATGAATGCAGCCAGGGTGCTGCGCGATGAAGACCCGCTTGGCAGGATGGTTGCCAGGCTGTGGCCCATGCTGTTTGGCACGCACCCCTACGGCCTGGACAAGCTTGGCTCGGAAAAGATCCTGGCAGGGATGACCAGGGAGAAGGTCGCCTCCTGGTGGAAGAAGCAGCAGGCCATGCCCTGGATATTGTCCGTGAGCGGATCCTATGACAGGGAGGCTGTGATAGCCTTTGCAAAAAGCTTTGCAAAAGCTTCTCAAAAGGCCGTGTCCCCGGCTGCACCAGCCTGGGGCAGCGAAAAGGCGCTGACCGTGCACATGCCTGAAAAGAACAAGGCGCACCTGATGCGCATCTTCCGCACCGTGCCCGCCGCCAATGAGGATGTGCCTGCACTGATGATGCTGGACGCCGTGCTCTCGGGCCAGAGCGGCCTTCTGTTCTCGCAGATGCGCGACAAGGACAGCCTGGGCTACACGGTGATGAGCCAGAACCTCTTCTTCCCCAGCACCGGCCTGATGCTCTTCTACGCCGGCACAGAGCCCGGCAAGCTGGATGCCGTCAAAAAGGGCTTCTCCGACATCATCAAGTCCGTGTGCGACAAGCCGCTGGGCAAGGATCTGCTTGATGCCGGCTACAGGACGCTGGAAGGCAACTACATCCGCTCCCGCCAGAGCCTGGCTTCCAGAAGCAGTACGGCTGCCAAGGATCTGCTCCTGGGGCTGCCCTACGAGCACGACCGCATCCAGCTGGACAAGGCGCGCACCCTGAAGCCTGAGGACCTGCAGCGCGTGGCAAAGAAGTACTTCCGCGACGCCTATGAGGTCGTCCTGGTTCCCTAAAGGCGTCCCTGTGAGAGGACGCATACGCTGACAACTGCTTATAAGGAGGCCGGGCCGGACATCCGGCGACGGATGATCCGGCCCGCTGCATACTATGGATAAAAAAGAACTCTTTTCCCTTCTTGTCTGCCCCAAATGCCGCGGCAAGCTTGCCCCCCTGCCTGATGCCGACGCTGCTGAAGGCCTGCAGTGCGGCGCCTGCCAGTGCGTCTATCCTGTCAGGGAGGGCATTCCGGTCATGCTGATGGAAGAAGCCGTCTCCTGCGCCCAGTGGCAGGCCGGCGTGCGCAGCAAAGGAGAGAAGTAATGCGCTTTCTTGTCGCATCCGACATCCACGGCTCTACGGAGAGCGTGTCCTTCCTGATTGGGAAGGCTTCCGCCCGGAAGCCGGACCGTGTCCTTCTTCTGGGGGACATCCTCTACCACGGCCCCCGCAACCCACTGCCCGGCAAGTACGGCCCCAAGGGCATGCCCGACATGTTCAGGGAGCTGATGGACATCTGCCCCGTCTCTGCCGTGCGCGGCAACTGCGACGCCGAGGTGGATCTCTTTGTGCTCCCCTTCTCCCTGCCCGAGAGCATGTGGCTTGTTGACGGCGGGCTGGAGTTCTTCCTAAGCCACGGGCACCGCCTTCCCGAGGTGCCGCCCATGCCGTCCGGCTTTGCCAGAGGGACGGTCTTCCTGCGCGGGCACACGCACATCCCGAGGGCGGAGGAGCTGGACGGCTACGCCTTCTGGAACCCGGGCTCCATCAGCCTTCCCAAGCACGGCTATGAGCCCACCTACGGCTTTATCGACAACGGCCTCTTCCAGGTGCGCTCCCTGGACGATCATGTGCTCTATGAGCACGACGCCAAAAGCATCGTGCGGGGATAGGGCATGGGCAGTCCGCTTTTTCAGCTGGCGCAGGGCGTAAGCCTTGTGCTGGCATCAGGGTCTCCCAGGAGACGCCAGTTTTTGACAGAGTGGGGCGTGCCCTTTGCCTGCCGCCCTGTTGCAGGGGAGCCGGATCCTGTCGAGGCGGAGCCGGCGGCAGCGTTTGTGGGGCGGTGCGCCGACTTCAAGCTGGCGCATGCGTCAAGGCAGCCGCATGAGGTTGTCATTGCTGCCGACACCGTTGTCGCCTGCGATGACCGTATCATGGGCAAGCCTGCAGACGAGGACGACGCCCTTGCCATGCTGCTTGCCCTGGCAGGGCGGGAGCATCAGGTGATC
>CAZWGJ010000079.1:0-8450 GCA_964633375.1 uncultured Desulfovibrio sp. | reverse complement strand
CAGATAATCTCCCTTGGAGATGTATAGTGTGATGTTGTTTTCAACCTGCACCCGCAACTCCGCTCCTCCAGCATCCTGAACAGAGAAAGAACCCGCATCCGCCTTTTCAGGGAGACTGCAACCATGCTAAGCCAGGCTGTACGCTGCCAGCAGACGCCCATGGGCGACAAAGCCCATGCCAGTCTGGAACGTGACATCCATAACTTTGAAAAAACTGCAGACGCTGTTGCAAAAATGGACAGGAAGCCGTCAACACCGGTCAAGCTTCTTTCACAGACGCCTCTCGTGCTGGCTCTTGTGGGTGCCGACACTATGACAGGCAAAGCCGCTGCATCTGGCGGCATCTATGCGGCACCGCATGTTTTTGACAAGACGCATCCTGCCATGACGTCTGCCATGCTGAAGCAGATACCATCAGCCATGGCGGATCCGATCGCCATCTTCGATTCTGAGACTCATGCCGGCGATCTCGTCTTTATGCTTGAGCTGACGGACGCCAACGGGGCAACCGTGGTGACGCCAATTATCCTTAACGTCAGCCTTGACTTTAAAAAGGTACATGTCAACATCGTAAAAAGTGCCTACAGCAAGGAGCACAACAGCATTCCTTCCAACTCTTGGTTTCTGACACAATTTACGAAGAATACCCGTTACATAAACAGACAAAAAGTTAAGAGCTGGTTGAGCTCCTCCGGAGCTAATTCTCCTTTGGGTCCTTCGCGAAAAGGCATATCAACCAACTCTTTAGACAATACTATATACTCAGAAGATGATTTAAGCAATACCCAATCCACTCCAAAGTTTGAAAATCAGACAAAAAAAGCCCGCTGTCTTAACGGGCAAAAAATGAAACGCTGGCAGTACGCCGCAAGGGTCTGCTTCCCTATTGGAACCATCTCCAACGCTTCTGGGAAGAAGATATACACAGAGGAGGATTTAGTCAATGCCAGACTGCAGCAT
Organism: uncultured Desulfovibrio sp.; assembly: GCA_964633375.1. GTDB lineage: Bacteria > Desulfobacterota > Desulfovibrionia > Desulfovibrionales > Desulfovibrionaceae > Desulfovibrio. The sequence goes on along the minus strand of CAZWGJ010000079.1, from coordinate 7,490 downwards.
CAATCGCTGTACCGCAGCGTGCCGGCTTTTGCACTGCAAAGGAAGCACCCCCTTCCTGACGCACGCTCTGCCGGCAGCATTGAAGACAGAAGCGTGAAAGCGATGCAGGCAGGACAGGTACAGGACGGGCACGCCGGCATCCGGCCCGGTACGCAGCCAGGGAAGACCGCCCCTGCATCCTATGCCGCTGCCGGGGACTGCAGTGGTGAGGCCCCGCAGGGAAGCATGGAATTCGATGCACCCTGGACGATGATGACGATGGGTCCTGGATGCTGAAAACACACAAAGCACCACGCCCGCCCCGCACAAAACACAAGGCAAAGAGCAGTGCTGTGCGGGCAAAACGCACGAAATGGAGGCAAGACAACGTATGATCACAAGCAACACAAACTGGCGCACAGTGGCGCTGCACAACTTGAGCGAGGCAGAGCAGGAGGAGTTCATGGAAGGCTTTGCCCAGGCAGCCAGACAGCGCTTCCCCGACTACAACATAGAAGAGGACGTGCACAGCCTGAGCTGCCGCTGCAGGCCCTGGGAGACCGAACCGGTGGCCTTTGACGTGCCCTGCCATCCCGCAGTCACCCCCTATATGCTGGGCAGACTGTGGTTTGAGGCGGAAGAGGAGGACATGGCTCAAGAAAGGCAGCTCTCATAAGGAGGCAGGAACAAGAGGCCCTGCACGCTGGGCGGCGGAAGGCCCTGCCCAAAGCTTCCGCTGCCCAGCGTCTGCCTGCACCCTCAACGCCTGTGCCATCCTGCAGCGCAGCCGGTACAGGCAGGCAACGCTGCAAGGGAAAGGGTGCAGAAAGGCTTTGCTTCATTTACCCTTCAAAAGAAAGAACTGCCCCGCCTCTTTTTGCCTTTATGTCTTTTAGACAACGGGCTGAAATAGAGACCTGCATGGAAGTCGGATACTAAAAACAGCCGCATTGCAAAAAATATTCTTGACACTTTTGTCGTATTGTAGCTATAGAAAAATACATGCTTGACGTTACAACACCTTCCCACTCTGCATTATAGGAGATTAAATCATGTGCAATGATGAGATATTGAAGCAGGCATTGGAAATTGCCCGCGCTCAAGCCGGTGTCCGTCCCATGCAGGCCAATGAAGTTGCTGAATACATCAGCAGCCTCGTACAGTCCCTGCAGGGCTTTGCTGAACCTGAAGTATGTAAAGCAGCTCCTGCCGTTGATCCCAAGAACTCCATTACCGAGACCTATGCAATCTGCCTCGAATGCGGCAAGAAATTCAAGGTGATCGGCAACAGGCACCTCAAGTCCCACGGCCTCTCCGTCAAGGAATACAAGGAGAAGTGGGGTCTCAAGAAGGGCACCTCCCTGGCAGCCAAGAGCCTGGTCCGCCAGCGCCGCAAGAAGATGCAGGAAATGCGCCTGTGGGAGCGCAAGAGCAACTTCAACGGCTAGTCCTCCCCAGCACATCAGATTAACTAAAAAAATCCCGCCCCCTTCCGTTCTTTCGGCAGAGGGCGGGATTTTTCATGTCTTTTCTCCTGCCCAAAAGGCAGGCCCAGGTTCAGGGAGGCGGCTCATGCAGCCCCGCCTGAGCCCTGGCTTTGCCGTGCTAAAAGAAGCCGGGGGAAGCAGGATCTGCCTGATCGCAAGAACTGCCAGAGGCTTGCGGCACCACGGATGGCTGGGCCTTCAGCTGCGGCGCTGCCTGCCCTGCCTTGCCATAGGTCTGGACACGCACCTGGCCGCCATAGACCTGTCCGCGCGGCTGCCCTCCATATGCCTGGCTATATGCCTGTCCCCCACGCGCCTGACCATAGCCAGGCCTTGCGCCGGCCTGGGGCACGGAGCTGCGCTGGGCTGCATATGGAGCAGCACTCGCCGCATCTGCCTGCGCACTGCAGCCTCTGCCCTGGCTCACAGTGCCTTCTCTGCAGTTGGCAGGGCCTGTGTGCAGAGCGGCAGAAGCCGTCCTGCCCCTGGCTGCCAGAGCCGCCCTCACCGCTTCCGGCACATACTGCAGGACCTGCTCCTTGTCCCGCGCAGCCTTAAGGGCCAGCAGGCAGAGCCTCTCATCCCGCACCTTTTCAGGGACCTCGCGCAGCAGCGCGCCGGCCTGGCCCACTGCCAGGGCGGCTATCTCCCTGTCCTTCTTCAGTTCAGCCGGCACGTGCCGGTAGGCCCAGGCAAAGCTTGCCACAGCCCTGCGGCAGAGCTCCCTGCTCTTCATCCTTTCAGGCACGTACAATAGGGCCGTCCCGCACCTGCCGACAGCCTCGGCGCAAAGCTCTTCTGTGCGCATCCTCTGGGGAATGTCGCCAAGAGCTGCGCCGTTCCTGCGCACAGCAGCCAGGCAGGCAGCCGGGCTTCTGCAGCTTTCAGGCAGCTCATGCAGCCGGACCATCCCGCTCTCCAATGCCGCCAGCCAGACAGCCTGCGTGCGCTGCCCTGGCGGCACACAGCGCAGGGATGCTTTATTGCGGACGGCAAGCAGGCAGATCTCCTGGTCGCGCAGAATAGGCGGCACAAAGTTCAGGGCAAGCCCGTCGCTTTCCACGGCTGCCGCCGCCATGTTCCAGTCCAGCAGCCGCTGCGGCACATAGCGCAGGGCCAAACCCGTCCGACGAACCGCCCGCTCGCAGAGCTGCCTGTCCATCACGTTTCCCGGCACATAACGCAGGGCCAGGCCGGTCTCCTCCACGGCCTTCTCGCACACGCCCCTGCTCCTCAAATGCCTTGGCACAAACCCTAGGGCCAGTCCGCTGCCGCGCACGGCGGCGGTGCAGATTCCTTCATCCAGCAGCTCCGCCGGCACCTTGAGCAGCCCCAGCGGATTCTTTTTTACAGCCTGCACTGCCTGCTCTTTGCTTGCAATGCGCTGCACCTGTCCTCCCATACTGCCTCCTGCCCCTCTGTCTTTGCGGGGCTCTCCTTTGCGGGTATCTTATTGGCTGGGAGGAATCTAGCAGTTTATTTCCAGTATGTCAACTAAAATCTATCACGCCCCGCAAAAAACCTGCCTTATCCTGTCTTTTCATCAAAAATCCCAAGCACTTGGACACGATCGGCAGGCTGCAGGGGATCTGCCCCCTTGCATTCCTGCGCTCTGCGTGTATGATGCAGGGGAAAAGTTTCAACAGGGGAGCTTGTATTAAGCAGGCTGAGAGGAAGTTCTCAAACTTCGACCCTTTACCTGATGCGGGTAATGCCGCCGTAGGAAGTTGCCGCAGGACGATTTTTTACAGGAGGCGCCGCAGAAGGCACCTCCTGTTTTGCTTTTCATGACAACCGCATACTCAGGGGAGCTTGCAGACAGGCTGAGAGGAAGGTGCGCCCTTCGACCCTTTAACCTGATTTGGATAATGCCAACGTAGGGACCTGTGCTTTTTCTTATGCATCCCCAGGGAAGCTTCCAAGTCAGGAGGCTTCCCTTTTTGCTTGGAGGTGCAGGCATGGTGAAGATAAACGGCACAGAGCTTGATATTGCCGGCAGGACGCTGGCGCACTATCTGGCCGAGGCCGGCTATGATGAAAAGCGCATAGCTGTTGAGCGCAACGGCAGCATCGTCCCCAAGGCGCAGTACGACAAAACGGTGCTTCAGGACGGCGATACGCTTGAGATCGTCAGCTTTGTGGGGGGCGGCTAGATGACGCCCTCAAGACAGGAATGGACGAAGGTCCTTGCCGCCCGCTGCGGCAGGAAGATGCAGGAGAAGCTTTCCAAAGCCACCGTGGCTGTCTGCGGCCTGGGCGGCCTTGGCTCCAACATAGCATTGGCTCTGGCAAGGGCCGGCACAGGCAGGCTGGTGCTCATCGACTTTGACAGGGTGGATGTGGGCAACCTGCACCGCCAAAACTACAAGGCCAGCCAGGTAGGCGCCTTCAAGACGGACGCCCTGGCCGAGAACCTGCACGAGTGCAGCCCCTGGACAGAGCTTGAGCTGCACACCGTGCGCCTCACGGAAAACAACGCCCTCCAGCTCCTGCGGGGGGCGGACATTGTCTGCGAGGCCTTTGACAGGGCCGAGAGCAAGGCCATGCTCGCCAACCTTATCCTGGAAAAGCTGCCGGACTGCTTTCTGGTGGCAGCCTCCGGCATGGCCGGCATGGGATCGCCCAACGCCATCAGGACAAAGAAGGTCACAAGCAGGTTCTATCTTTGCGGCGACCTGGCAAGCGATGCGGCAGACAATGCGCTGGCAGCCCCCAGAGTGCTGCTCTGCGCAGCCCATCAGGCGCAGACAGCCCTGCGGATCATAGCAGGCGAATACGACGTGTAAAAAGAAGGATTCAGCATGAACAACAGCAACAGACGAAACGATGCAGCAGACGCTGCCCTAAACGATCCCCTGATCATCGGCGGGCACACGTTTTCCTCCCGCTTCATCTTGGGCTCCGGAAAGTACTCCATGGAGCTCATCAAGTCCGCCATAGAGGACGCAGGCGCAGAAATCATCACCCTGGCCGTCCGCCGCGCCAACAGCAAGGAGCAGGCAAGCATACTGGACTACATCCCCAAGGGCGTCACCCTGCTGCCCAACACCTCGGGCGCGCGGAACGCCGAGGAGGCCGTGCGCATCGCCCGCCTGGCCAGGGAGCTTGGCTGCGGCGACTTTGTGAAGATAGAAATCATGCGCGATTCCAAGTATCTTCTTCCCGACAACCAGGAGACCATCAGGGCTGCGGAAATCCTTGCCAAGGAAGGCTTTGTGGTCATGCCCTACATGTATCCCGACCTGAATGCCGCCCGCGACCTGGTCAATGCCGGTGCCGCCGCCGTCATGCCCTTGGCCTCCCCCATCGGCTCCAACAAGGGCCTGGCGACAAAAGAGTTCATCCAGATCCTCATCGATGAAATCGACCTGCCCGTCATCGTCGATGCCGGCATAGGCAGGCCGTCCCAGGCCTGCGAGGCCATGGAGATGGGCGCCGCCGCCATCATGGCCAATACGGCCCTGGCCACGGCAGGCGACCTGGCGCTGATGGCGGCAGCCTTCCGCCAGGCCATAGAGGCAGGCAGAAAAGCGCATCTCTCAGGACTGGGACGCGTCCTTGCCCGCGGCGCAGCCTCCTCGGATCCTCTGACCGGCTTTCTGCGCAGCTAAGGGGGAAAAGCCATGGAAAACCAGTTCTTTGTCGACTCCGAATTTCTCTCAGCCGGAGCGCTTGCAAAGAAGCACCGCCTGGAAGCGGATCCTGCCAGCCGCAGAAGCCATATGGAGTACCTGCCGGGCATGGAGGTCATAGACTCCGACGTGAAGGACAAGGTGCTCTCCCACGTGGCGGACTTTGACTATGCAGCCTTTACAGCCCGCGACGTCAAAGCGGCCCTTGCCCATGACGCCTGCTCCATCAAGGACTTCAAGGCGCTGCTGTCGCCTGCGGCAGAGCCCTTCCTGGAAGAGATGGCGCAGAAGGCGCGCCTTGAAACCAGCCGGCACTTCGGCAACACCGTCTACCTCTTCACCCCGCTCTACATCGCCAACTACTGCGAAAACTACTGCGTCTACTGCGGCTTCAACTGCTACAACCACATCAGGCGCTTAAAGCTCACCATGGAGCAGATAGAGCATGAGATGCAGGTCATTGCCGCCTCAGGGATGGAGGAAATCCTGATCCTGACCGGCGAGAGCCGCAAGTACAGCAGCGTGGAGTACATCGGCGAAGCATGCAAATTGGCCAGGAAGTACTTCCGCATGGTCGGCGTGGAGGTCTATCCTGTGAACACCGGCGAGTATGCCTACCTGCACCAGTGCGGCGTCGACTACGTCACGGTGTTTCAGGAGACCTACGACACGGCCAAGTACGAGAAGCTGCACCTTTTGGGGCACAAGAGGGTGTGGCCCTACCGCTTTGACTCCCAGGAGCGGGCGCTCATGGGCGGCATGCGCGGCGTGGGCTTTTCTGCGCTCCTTGGCCTCTCCGACTTCAGAAAGGACGCCCTGGCAACGGCGCTCCATGTGTACTTTCTGCAGCGCAGGTACCCCCATGCCGAGATGTCCCTCTCCTGTCCCAGGCTGCGCCCCATCATCAACAACGACAAGATCAACCCCCTTGACGTGGGCGAAAGGCAGCTCTGCCAGGTCTTGTGCGCCTACCGCCTCTTCCTGCCCTTTGCCGGCATCACCGTCTCTTCCAGGGAGAGTGCAGCCTTCCGCAACGGCATCGTCAAGATTGCCGCCACCAAGGTTTCCGCCGGCGTCTCCACCGGCATAGGCGACCATGAAAGCAAGTACAAGGTCATGGCCGAAGCAGGCTCCTGCACAAAAAATGCCGCAGCTGCCGATGCCGGCGACGAGCAGTTTGAAATTGCCGACGGCCGCAGCTTCAGCACCATGTACCGCGACATGGCAGAAGAAGGCATGCAGCCGGTCTTAAACGACTATGTCTATGTGTAGGGCTGAAAGGAAAGGAGGAAGCAGCATGCAGCAGAATGGACGGCAGTTTGATCCGGGCCTGTACTTCATTACGGACAGCACCTTCTGCGGAGAGGAAGAGTTTCTGCAGCGGGTGGAAAAGGCTTTGCAGGGCGGTGCCACGCTCCTGCAGCTCAGAGAGAAGGACAAGTCCGCCAGGGAGTACCTGGAGCTTGCAGAGAAGGTCCACGCCATAAGCCAGAAATACCATGTGCCGCTGATCATCGACGACAGGGTGGACGTCGCCCTTGCCGTCGATGCCGAAGGCGTCCATGTGGGGACAAGCGACATGCCTGTCGGCATGGCCAGAAGGCTGATGGGGGAGAAAAAAATCGTCGGGGCGACGGCAAAGACCGTCGCCAGGGCGAAGGAGGCCTATGAGGAGGGTGCAGACTACCTTGGCGTGGGCGCCATCTACCCCACCACCACCAAGGTCAAGACCGTCCTGACCTCCGTGGAGACGCTGCTAGACATCTGCAAGGCAGTCCCCATCCCCGTCAATGCCATAGGCGGACTGAACAAGGACAACATCGACATCCTTGCCGGCATTCCCATTGCCGGCCTCTGCGCCGTCTCCGCCATCATGAAGGCGGAAGACCCCAAAAAAGCAGCCGGGGAGCTCAAGGAACGGGCCAGGGAGCTTGGCCTGATCTAAGGCTGCATAAAGCGTAAAGCCCCGGGCTGGACGCCCCGCCTTTGATGAGGGGCATTTCAGCCCAGGGGCTTAAAGCCTGCTTGCTGCACGCTGCAGGTTTAAGGCATACGTTATGGGCCGCATCTACAAGGACATCCTGGTTCCCATTCCCGCCGAAGCCTCCGCTTCAGGCGGACAGGTTTTCATCAGCTACTATGACGCCGGCGGCACCCGCCACAGGCAGATCATCGGCATTGCTGCCGATGAAGCCTCCATGCATCCCAACGACAGCTACAGGGCGCTCTGCCCCGTGCGCTGGAAGCAGCACGCACCTGATGCCGGCGCAGGCAGGCACACCGCCCCGCGCCTTCATGCAGGACTCTACGCCTTAGGGCTTGGAGCAGGCCGCAGGACGGGGCTGTACCCTTTGCTGCTCAAGTCCTTTGGCCCTGAATACGCCAACGACAT
>CAZWGJ010000078.1:0-8526 GCA_964633375.1 uncultured Desulfovibrio sp. | reverse complement strand
CCGTGTCCCACTTCATGCAGGATGATGCCCAGCATGGCCGGAATGAAGGCAATGCTGAAGTTGCGCAGTGCTTGGTCAAAGTTTGAGAATAGTGCGTCCATAGGTCCTGGTATTCAAGGTTGGGGAAACAGCCTGCTACCCGCGCGATGTAATGGAACGGACAGTAATGTGGTCGTCAGGCAGGATGGCCAGGTCGGGGGTCAGCAGGGTCCCATCGCGTATGACCAGTGCGGTTTCTTCCAGAAAGCCCAGCCTGTCCAGAAGCTGGCGTACAGTTTTGGGCCTGGGAATGACTTCTGTCCCGCCTGTCGGCTGCCTGGTCAGGGTGATGGTAGGTACTTTGAAAGTATCTGTTTTCATGAAGGAATCCTGTTCAAAGAGAAATAAGACAATCCTTCTAAAATAGTAGAGGGTAAAAGTCAAAAAAGCGCTTGTTACAAGACCGTGTCCAGCTCTTTTCTACAGTGCACGAGCCTTGGAACGGCGTGGCCTTTCAGCCCTGAGGAGGCATGCAGGGTGAAGCCTTGGGGCAGAGCCTTGGACAGAGTCCTGGAAGGAGCCATGGAGCGGCGGCTTTCGCCAGCCGGAAGAGGGGGCTTGAGCCGCCGCCAGAGCCGCCGGAAAGAGAAATTTTAAAATTATGCGAAAAAGTTGTTGACATACCCAAAAGAGTGTATTATCCCTTTGTCCGTTGAGACCACGGAAGGGTTCGAGACAGAAAACAAAAAAAATACATATAATTAGGTAGTTATATATGGAAGCAATTCGTTTTACATCTGCATTCCCCGTGACGGAACTTGCCGCAGAGCCTGCGGCACCGTCCGACTCAAATACTGAAAAGCATAGCAAAAAGAAGTATCCAACCAACTACTTTTTGGTCCTCTGCGATGATTTTCGCAAAGCCGACATAGAACTGGACGACGAAGTCTTTTCAGGCTTCCAGATGGTCGTCCTGCTTCTGGACGAAATTGAGGACTACATGCACAACCGCCGCGGCACCATCAAGGGCGTGACAAAGCTCCTTGCAAGGCGCGGCATAGAGTTTTCCGAGCGCACCGTAAAGGACTACATAACGAAGGCCAGGAAGCTGAAAAAGGAAGACAAGGACAACACTGTCGCCAAGCTCAGGGAACATATTTTTGCGGCAGCCAGGAAGGCCGGACGCAGCATAGGAGGCAGCCCTGCCAGTCCATGCAGCATTCCTGACGCACTGCCCGAGGACGCTCTTCCAGAGCCACGGAAAGAAGAAGCGCCCCTTTGGGAGGAATCCGCTTCAACGCCTGCTGAAGGAAGCGTTCAGGACCAGCAGGATGCCTGCCCGCAGGCTGTCTGCGAGGCCGATGACTTTGCCCTTCCTGGCGGCGGCTGGCTGGACGCAGCCAACTGCCAGGCTATGGACAGCCAGGCTGATGGGCAGTCTGAGCATCCGGTGCAGCAGAAGCAGGCAGCAGGCAGGACGTCTGCCATGAAGAAGCAGGCTGGGAAGAAGCACGGGAAGCGCCGCCCGCGCCGCAGCCGCTAAAGCCATCCTTGGAGCGAGGAATACTTTTCTCAAATTATGCAGGCACGAGAAAACGCAGTCCCAAAGTGTGAAGGTCGCTTTGGGGCTGCGTTGGGGGCACGTGATGCAGCGCCATGCCGCAGATGCTCAGATTATGCCCACCAGAGCTGCAGACATCAGTGTTTGGGAGATTGAAAGTCGATTTTAGCAGTTAAGTCGTTGATATTTTGGCGTTAATTGGCTGGAAGGAAGTTTTCCTGCATGGTCACGCTGGGGAAATTTTTCAAAGTCAATCAACTATTGGATATTATTGAATAAAACAGCATTTTTCAGCTTGAAAACTCCCAAACTCTGAACACTTTTCCCAGCTTTTCCAGGAGCGAAAAAAACGCAGCCCCAAAGCGGGTAGGCGCTGAGGGGCTGCGTTTGGGGGTACGTGATGCGGTGCTGTTAGTAGCGGTAGTGGTCCGCCTTGTAGGGGCCTTCAATCTTGACGCCGATGTAGTCGGCCTGCTCCTGGGTCAGGGTGGTCAGCTTGACGCCAAGGCGTGCCAGGTGCAGGCGGGCGACCTCTTCGTCCAGATCCTTGGGCAGGGTGTAGACGTCCTTTTTCAGTGTGCTGTCTGTAGCCAGGCGGATCTGGGCAAGAACCTGGTTGGTGAAGCTGTTGGACATGACAAAGCTGGCATGTCCTGTTGCGCAGCCCAGGTTCACAAGGCGGCCTTCAGCCAGGACAATGATGGAGCGTCCGGAGCGCAGGGTCCACTTGTCCACCTGAGGCTTGATGTTGGTTCTGGTGCAGCCCTCGGTGTTGAGGAGGTAGCTCATATCAATTTCATTGTCGAAATGGCCTATATTGCAGACGATGGCTTCATCCTTCATGCCTTCCATATGGGCGCCGGTGATGATGTGGACGTTGCCTGTGCAGGTGACATAGATGTCGGCTATGGGCAGGGCGTCTTCCACAGTCACCACTTCATAGCCTTCCATGGCGGCCTGCAGTGCGCAGATGGGATCAACCTCGGAGATAAGCACGCGGGCGCCGAGACCGCGCATGGACTTGGCGCAGCCCTTGCCCACATCGCCGTAGCCGCAGACCATCACGACCTTGCCGGCAACCATGACGTCGGTTGCGCGCTTGATGCCGTCAGCCAGGGACTCGCGGCAGCCGTAGAGGTTGTCGAACTTGGACTTGGTGACGCTGTCGTTAACGTTGAAGGCAGGGAAGAGCAGCTTCTTCTGCTGGGCCAGCTGGTACAGCCTGTGGACGCCGGTGGTTGTTTCCTCGCTGACGCCCTTCACCTTGGCAGCGACGTTGTGCCAGTGCTTGGGATCGGCTTCATAGCGGGCTTTCAGGCGGTCCATGATGATGGCTTCTTCAGGATTTGCCGCCTTATTGGAGAAAAGGGCGGGATTGTCTTCGCAGTCATGCCCCATATGGATAAGCAGGGTGGCGTCGCCGCCGTCGTCAACGATAAGGTCGGGGCCTGTGCCGTCGGGCCAGGTCAGGGCCATTTCGGTGCACCACCAGTAGTCTTCAAGGGATTCGCCCTTCCAGGCAAAGACTTTGGCGTAGCCGTCGGCAGCAATGGCTGCGGCGGCGTGGTCCTGGGTGGAGAAGATGTTGCAGGAAGCCCAGCGGATGTCTGCGCCAAGTTCATACAGAGTGCGGATAAGCATGGCAGTCTGTATGGTCATGTGCAGGGAGCCGGTGACGCGGAGGCCTTTGAGGGGCTTCTGGGGGCCGTATTTCTTGATGCACTCCATAAGCCCGGGCATTTCGCGCTCGGAAAGCTGCATTTCCTTGCGGCCGAAGTCGGCGAGGCTGATGTCGGCAATTTGGTAAGTCAGGTTGGGATCGAGAGGTTTAACCATGATGCTTTATTTCTCCTGGTTGGATGGCTGTAGGGTGATTGGGGAGGAAACGTAGGAAGTAACAAGGAGCAGCGTCAGCCCTCTGTTGACTTTATGGCCATGTACGATTGTCCTGGTAAAGCCGGCTTCACGCAGCTTTGCAGCCAGCTTCAAGCGGTCAAAACCAAGCCAGAGATCGCCGTATCGCTCGCGCATGTACTCATCGTTGTGCTTTTCAAAGTCAGCTATGAAGAGGCGTCCTGTGGGCGAGAGGATGCGCCTGATTTCTGACAGCGCCAGCTCCGGATTCTGCAGGTGGTGGAGAACCAGGTTGACTGAGGCGAACTCTGCCTCATGGTCGCGCAGGGGCAGGTGCTCCAGTTCTCCTATGCGCAGGGAGACATTCTTCCCTGCATCTGTCAGATCGGACAGGTTCTGGCGGCAGGCATCAAGCATGCCTGAGGAAATGTCGACGCCGATGACACCCTGGCTTTTGGCAAGCATCTGCCTGAGCACGGTTCCTGTCCCGCAGCCCAGATCGACGGCAAGACTGCAGTTGTCGGGCATTGCGGCACAGAGCAGGCCGGGGAGGTCGAAGTCGCCCAGAATTTCTTTGTTCAGGTTGTCCCAGTCCTTGGCAATGTCATTGAAAAAAACTGTTGACTTGGAGCGCTTTTTCTCAAGAAGGGCCTCGGTGTGCTCTTCGTCGTGGGCTGTTTCCGGAAGGTCCTGCAGAAAGGGGGAAATGGCGGTCAGAAAGCTCTGGTTTTCTCCTTCCTTGTCTGCCTGGTAGAAGACGCAGAGACCGTCGCGTTCCGAGGTGAGCAGCCCTGCATCGGTCAGTATGCGCAGATGCCTGGAGATTCGTGACTGCCCCATTTCCAGGATGGTGACCAGCTCATTGACGGAGAGCCTGTGTTTCAGAAGGATTCTGACAAGCCGCAGGCGTGTTTCATCAGAAAGAGCTTTGAAAAGACTGACGGTCATGAGAACTCCTTGTACCGGACTGGGAAAGCTGGACAGCCTGACAGGTGTTTTTTGCATGCTGTCGGCGTATGGCATGTTTATTTATCAAGATATTTAGATATGTCAATGAGATCGTTCTGCTTCCTGCCTGCAGGCCGGATGGTGCGGCGTGTGCGCCGCTTGATAAACGGGCTTGAAGTATCGTAGCTTCATGCGCTGCATGAGCTTTGGGAATAGGTCTTTCGCAGCGCTGCAGCAGGCAGTGCAGTGGATGATTAAAACAGGATGTCTTAGTGGGTACTTTCAAAAAATACGGCAAACGCTCCCGTGCGCTGGCGCCTACCAGCGAGCTTTCCAGGCGCTTCCTGGAAAAGCTGGCCCAGATGACGGGATGCCCTGAACAGGCTGTGCTGGTGGAGCTGTGGCGCAACTGGCCTGTCGTTATGGGCGAGGAGATTGCTGCTTTCTGCCTGCCGCTGGGCCACAGGGATCACAGGCTTGAAGTGGGCTGCGAGGACAGCATGGCCATGCAGGAGCTGCAGTACTACCGCCAGGAAATCATGGAGCGGGCCAACTCCTTTATGGAGGAGGCCTATTTCACCGACATTAAGGTGGAGCTTGTGCTCAACCAGAAGCCGCTCTGGGCTGACGAGGCGCCGGAGGTGAGCCAGCCAGCCCGTCCGCTGGGCAATGCTGTCGGCACCTATCTTAAGGATATGGATCCCGACTCGCCCATCGCACGTTGCTACCGCGCCTACTGCCGGCGCTCAGGAAGGGCGGATGAGGCAGGGCAGAACGGACAGCCCCTGGAGTGAAGGCGGGCTTCCTTGCGCCTTTCAGGTAGGTTGAACAATCAAGCAAATTTTTGGCACGAGGTTGTAAACGGCTGCAACTTGCTGTAAAATTGTAATTTTTTAGGACGCCTGCCAGGCTTGCCGTTTAGGGCAATGACGTTTATAAATAAATTTTTACTTCATTGCTTCTCTACTACAGGGGGTTAGGCAATGCCTCAGAAAGGCCCGCATATCTCAATCTCTCCGGATTACGTTGTTAACCGCATCCTGCGCATCAATATTGACGACTTCAAATCCTGGCCGGAGTCTGTGCGCCAGTTTGCCATTTCCATAGCTGAAGAGCTTTTCCTGGCAGCCTACAATCCCTTCATCAATGCCGACACCATCCGCGGCAGCGTCAACGAGCACTATGAGCGCGAATCCCTCGCCCTGGCGCACTACTATGCGACGGCCATCAGCGAAGGCATCACTATGTTCTGGTCTGCCTATGAGGCGGAAGAGGCGTTTCGGGAGCATCTGCTTGAGGAGCTGAAGAAGTTCCTGCCTGAAGACGGTATCCTGGCGGATCCTGCGTCCATTGTCGCCTCTGCCACCGATGCGACCGACCTGCGCATGGAGCTGCCGCTCATGGTTGTTGAGCCTGACACGACAGAGCAGGTCTCGCAGCTGGTTAAATTGGCCAATGAGCTGAAGTTTGCCATCATTCCCCGCGGCGGCGGCTCAGGCATGACCGGCGGTGCCGTTCCTGCCCGCAAAAGGACGGTCATCGTCAGCCTGACCCGCATGGACCACGTCAAGGCCATCGACCTGGAAGGGCTGACCGTGACCTGTGAGGCGGGCTGTATCACCCAGCATGTTATTGCGGCTGTCAGCAAGGCAGGCGCCCTTTTTTCTGTTGACCCTGCCTCCAAGCTTGCCTCGACCATAGGCGGCAACATCTCCGAAAACGCCGGCGGCCCCATGGCCTTTGAATACGGGACGACCATAGACAACCTGCTGTGGTGGCGCATGGTGACGCCCACAGGGGAAATTATCTCCGTCGAGAGGGAAAACCACCCCAGGCACAAGATTATGCATGGGGACACGGCGACCTTTGCAGTGAAGGACATGAGCGGCGGCGTCAGGAACGTGGTGACCCTGTCTGGGGACGAGCTGCGCCTGCCAGGCCTTGGCAAGGACGTCACCAATAAGGCGCTCGGCGGCCTGCCTGGCGTGCAGAAGGAAGGCACGGACGGCATTATTACCGAGGCGTGCTTTACCACGCACCCCAAGCCGAAGATCAGCCGTGTTATGGCGCTGGAGTTTTTCGGCCGCAGCATGCTTCCTGCCGCCAATGTTGTGCGCGAGCTTGTCGGGCTGCGCAACCGCATCCGCGAGGAAGGCGACTACGCCCATATCTCCGCCATGGAGGAGTTCAACGCCAAGTACGTGCAGGCCATAGACTACCAGCGCAAGAGCCAGAAGTACGAAGGCCAGCCCATCTCTGTCATCATTGTCCAGGTGGACGGGGACGACACCTATTTGCTTGACCGCTGCGTCGAGAACATCGTCGCTGTGGTTGAGCAGCAGGACAACGTGGACATCACCGTCGCCAAGGACGAGAAGGAGGCGGAGAGGTTCTGGGAGGACCGGCACAGGCTGTCGCTCATAGCCAAGAGGACGTCCGGCTTCAAGATGAATGAGGACGTTGTCATCCCGATAGACAGGGTGCCCGACTTTGCTGAGTTCCTGGAGCAGGTCAACCTGGAATGCACGGCCAAGGCCTACCGCCATGCCCTGCAGGACGTGGGCCGCATTTCAGGCTTCCCCATGGACAACAAGGAGTTCAACAAGGAATTCTCCTACATCTCCAAGGGCGCTGTGGGGCAGCTCTCCAGCAATGAGGTCTCTGATGCGGATATTCTGGAAAGGGCAAGGGCGTTTTTTCAGAAGCTGTGCGAGGAGCATCCCAGACTGAAGGACGCAATTACCAAGCTTGCCGACTACATGGAGGCATCCAGGCTGGTTGTGGCAAGCCATATGCACGCAGGCGACGGCAACTGCCACATCAACATACCGGTCAACTCCAACGACCATGACATGCTGGCCTATGCGGAGGAGGTGGCCAGCCGAATCATGACCAAGTGCCAGGAGATGGGCGGCGAGGTCTCAGGCGAGCACGGCATAGGCATTACCAAGATTCATTTCCTGAACCAGAAGAAAATGGATGATCTGCGCCTCTTCAAGGAGCGGACGGACCCCCGCGACGTCATGAACCCCGCCAAACTCGTCTACAGGGACCTGCCGGTCAAGCCGTTTACCTTCTCCTTCAACGCACTGATCCGCGACATCAGCGAGAGCGGTCTGCCGGACAAGGACGTGCTCATAGGCATCCTGCGCAGCGTGCAGGCGTGCACGCGCTGCGGCAAGTGCAAGACGGTCTGCCCCATGACCTGTCCTGAGTCTTCACTGCAGTTCCACCCCCGCAACAAGAATATGGTCTACGGCATGCTGATGGAGGCCATCTATTACTCGCAGATCAACAAGGGCAAGGTGGATGACGTCCTGTTCAGCGACTTAAGAAGACAGATTGAGCACTGCACAGGCTGCGGACGCTGCATGGCGCAGTGCCCTATGAAAATTCCGTCCGGTCTTGTTGCCCTGGATCTGCATGCCATGCTGGAGAGAGAAGGCGCCGGCGGCCATCCTTTAAAGGAACGCGTGATTGACTGGCTGGCAAAGGATGTAACAACCAGGGTGCCCAAGATGGCCAAGATGGCTTCCATTGGGCAGAAGATGCAGAACAGGTTCTTAAGCCTTGTGCCCGATGCCTGGCTGCACCGCATGGAGAGCCCCCTCTTTTCAGGGCCTGGTCCCAAGATGGGCTACACCAACCTGTATGAGGCCATCAAAATACAGCGCGGCGGCATCTTCTCCACTCAGGACAGCCCTGAGAAGCTTCCGCTGGTCCTGTACTTCCCCGGATGCGGCAGCAGCCTGTTCTATGACCGCATAGGCCTGTCCGCCATGATGCTGCTCCTAAAGGCCGGCTTTGCCGTCATGGTGCCCCAGAAGCATCTGTGCTGCGGCTATCCAGCCCTTGCCGCCGGCAAGAACGTAGTCTATGAGGACAACATGGCGCAGAACAGGCAGTACCTGGCCTCCATGATCCGCACTGCCCAGCAGCAGGGCTACAGGGTGACCAACATCGTCACCAGTTGCCCCACCTGCCTGGACAGCCTTGAGCGCTACGGCTTTGAGGAGCAGTTCCCAGGCCTCAGTATCCTGGACGTGGGCCAGCTGACCTTCCCCATCTTCAACGAACAGGCCAAGGGCCAGTCCACACCACTGCCTGCCGGCACGAAGCTTGTCTACCATGGCTCCTGCCACTGCCCCTGGGCCGGCGTGCACCGCATCAAGGGGCATCAGCTC
>CAZWGJ010000077.1:0-8559 GCA_964633375.1 uncultured Desulfovibrio sp. | reverse complement strand
GGGGCAAGCCCTGCCCTGGCAAGCAGGCTGTGCAGGGCTACGGAAAAGGCAGCCTTGACCTTGAGGATTTCCTCTATGTCCAGCAGCGAGAGCCAGAGCGTCTCCGTCACCATAAAGCGGGGGACAGCCTTTGACGTGTCCAGGTTCTGCGCCAGCCGCTTTGCCAGGGGCATGGAGTTCTTCGCTGCAAAATGCCCCTCGGCATCCAGGAAGCCGCAGTTTAGGAGCTGCTCTATCAAGGACAGGTAGCCTGTGGCGCTGATGCCTGCCAAGGCAACTGACTGCGAGGCAGAGGCGGCCTCTCCGCTGCTGGTCCTGCCCGTTATCCCAAAAGGTCCAAGCGCAAAGGAGGTCAGCACATCATCTCCTGCCTGGGCGCCGCACTCAAGCCCTATGCCCTCCAGGGCAGGTCCCAAGGGAACGCTGGTCAGAAAGAGCCTGCCCTCTTCCGTCATCAGGGCAATCTCGCCGTTGGTGCCAAGGTCAGCCAGGACGTAGGGCCGCCTTGTCTGCTGCTTTTCAAGCCAGGCAAGGCCGGCTGCCACATCCCCGCCGACAAAGGGTGCCGGAAGCGGCGGAATGTAGACAGGGGGCAGTCCTTCCAGGGAAAGCACCTCATGCCCGTGCAAAGACTGCGTATACGGGGCTCCTGCAAGCCCATGCACAGACGTTCCTGCCAGGATCTCGGTCATGGCTGTATTGGCAGCCACAACCATGCACTCAGTTTCTCTGCCAGCCTCTGCCAGACACTCTGCCAGACTCCGGCGCACCAGGTTCTGCAAAAGCCTTGCACCATCGGGCTGCAAGGCCATGCCGATGCGGGAGACGACGTCAGCACCGGCACCTGCCTGGGGATTCAAATACTCGCCCCCTGCAGTCTCCGTGCCGTCTTCTTGGCGCAGCATGCGCCAGGCAATGGTGGTCGTCCCAAGGTCAACCGCCATAACGCATCTATCCCGCCTGCCTGCTTCCAGGCCCCCAGCTGCTGCAGTCGCAGGGCATTGGCACTCTTTCTTCCTGACATGGGGCTTGGCCAGTTCAAGATGCAGCTCCCCGCCTCCTGCAGGTGCAGTCTTGTCAGAAACATGACGGCGGCAGGCAAGACGCCAGCCGCGCTCTATCAAATCTCCGCCCAGCCGCTCGATTTCCTCGCGGCAGGGAGCAGGCGCCTGTGCCAGATAGCGCACACGGCAGTTTCCGCATCGCCCCTGGCCGTTGCAGACAGGAACGGGCTCAGTTTTGCCCGAGAGCCAGACAGCATGCAGCAATGAGGCGCCTGCATCAGCCTCAATCCTGCATATCCCCTCATCCTTAAGCCATGGTCTGTGGAGCACTATACGCATGCTGCTGCACCTGCCTCTTGTCCCTGCCTGCCTTTTGGCACGCTTGTTGCATAAGCCTTGCTGTCTGTCAGGCAAAGTCTTTTTTCATCCTGTAAGGAGCAGTCTCCCCGTGTCATCCGCCAAAAACATTCTGAGCCAGGAAGAGCTCGATTTCCTGCTGGCACCTGTCGGCGGTGCGGAGCAGGATGCGGATGAAAACGGCGCTGCAGGCTGCCCCGACGACGCACACGACGGCTTGGACGACGACCAGTACGATGGTCTGGACGATGAAGAAGAGGACAGCGCAGAGGATGAAGCTGACGACACAGCCGGGGCTTCCTTTCAAAAAAATGACAGTACAGAAGGCTCCCTCTGGCCTCAGGGAAGGACAGAAGCCCCCCAGCCTGAAAAGCTGTTCGCCACGCTCTTTGAAAAGGAGCTTTTGCGCAGGACAGACGCCTACATCTGCCTGGAATACAGAGACACCTGCCGCACCACATGCGGCACGCTCATGGACTCCCTGGCAGATCAGGCCTGCTTTGCACTTTTAAGCGCCCGCCCCATGCCTGGCAAAATCCTCTTTTACTGCCCGCCGACGCTCTCACAGGCGCTGGCCGACGTCAGCCTGGGCGCCATTCCGCCATGCCGCGACAAGCGTCCGCCCACGCACCTTGACCAGCTGCTTGTGGACAGGCTCATCCAGCCGCTCCCCTTCTGTGCAGCCGCTGCCTGGAACCTGCCCTGCTGCGAGCTGAGACGCCACGTCTCAAAGAAAAGCGACATTTTTTTGACAGAAGAAAACGACAGCGTGCTGGCTGCTTCCTTTATCTTTGAGATTGAATCTGTACACGACAGGGCGCTGCTAGTCTGGCGGGACTGACAGGCGCAGCCCCGAAGAAGTCCTGGTCATAGACTATCTTCGTCAGCGTCAGCCCTTCAGGCGGCGCAGTAGGCGTCGGCAGAAGCTGCCTGGACGCCTTTGCCATGTAGTCCGGGATGCTGGAAGCGGGAAGCCTGCCGCGCCCGATCTCTGCCAGAAGGCCTGCCATGTTGCGCACCATCTGCTTGAGAAAGCCCGTCCCCGACACATGCAGCACCAGCATGGGCCTGCAGTCTGGATGGCAGGCCTTTTCAGCAAGCTCCATTTCGCAGATTGTCCTGACCGTCGAAGCCCTCTCAACGCCGGCATTGGCAAGGAAGGCAAAATCGTGGACTCCTACCAGATAGGGCAGAGCCTCCTCCATCTTCTCCCTCTGCAAAGGTCCGCACTGCCAGACATAGGGGACAAGGGCAGGCGGTATGGCCCCCCTGTCCTGCCAGAACTGGTAGCGGTAGGTTTTGACGTGGGGAGAAAAACGGGAGTGGAACGAATCAGGGACGGGATAGACCGCATAGACCCGTATGGAGCGGGGCAGTATGGCATTAAGAGAGTGGCGCATGTCCCTTAGGCGCGCATAGCGCTCATCAGGGAAGGCGCAGTGGCAGAACTGCTCCTCTGCGTGCACTCCTGAGTCTGTCCTGCCTGCGCCATGCACGCAGACCGCCTCCCCTGCCAGCTTTGCCAGGGCATGCTCCAGCTGGCCCTGGATGGTGCGCATAGCCTGGTCGTCTGCCTGCCTCTGCCAGCCAAAGTAGTTGGTGCCGGTATAAGCCAGTTTAAAGCAGAGCAGCATGTACTAGTCTGCCCTTTTCAGCCAGGCTGCATGATTCACGGGACCGCAGCCTTTGCCAGGGTTCACACTGTTCTTCAGGGCGCAGTAGATGTACGCCTGCGCCGTCTTCACTGCCTCAACCAGGTCCTGCCCCTTGCCAAGGGAAGAGGCGATGGCTGCCGACAGCGTGCAGCCTGTGCCATGGGTGTTTTCCGTCTTCACAAACTTCTGCGGCAGCCTGAGCGTGCCGCACTTGCTGCCCACCAGCACATCGGTCAGGGCGTCGTTGTCAGGCCGGTGCCCGCCTTTGACAAGCACAGCCCCCGGTCCCAGCGCCAGTATCCTTCGACCTGCCTCTTCCTGGTCTTCAAGCGAGGCTATCTTCATGCCGGCAAGCATCTCCGCTTCGGGGATATTGGGCGTCACAAGGTCTGCCAAAGGAAGCAGGTCGTGGATCAGGCTGTCCACGGCGCTTTCTTCCAGCAGGCGGCTGCCGCTGGTAGCCACAGACACAGGGTCCACCACAAGCGGGAACTGATGCCCTTTGAAGGATGCTGCCACGGCCTTGATGATCTCGGCATTGAAGAGCATGCCGGTCTTGGCTGCATGAATGGGAAAGCCTTCGGCAACGGTCTTGATCTGCAAAGAGACAAAGTCTGCCGAGGCGGGGAAGATGCCTGTCACACCAAGCCCGTTCTGGGCAGTGAGCGCCGTTATGGCGCTCATGCCATGGCACCCCAGCGCCATGCAGGTCTTCAAATCAGCCTGAATACCGGCACCGCCGCCGGAATCGGATCCGGCAACAGTAAGAACATTGACGGTCTTGACTGCACAACTCACTTGGGCTCCTCCTAAAAGAATCACAAACCATTCACGAGCATGACGCTGCTGAAAGCACTGCGGCATGCACTGCTTCGCCTCCCTTGTACCCATGCACTGCAAATGAGGCAAGCACGCTGACTGCCATGCCTTAAGGCAGGCCCATGCAGCCACAAGGGAAAAGAGAATTTTTCCAGCAACAGCGCGGCAAGTGTTTCTTTTAGCGGCCAACCTTGCTATTGTGCACAGCGCACGGAGACAGGGGGAAATTGTGTCCTCAGCATGAACAAGCCTTGCCGCTTGTCCTGCGGCTATTCTCTGTGCTTTTGGAGGCAAAATGCGGCGCTTTTATCAAGAAAGCTGGCAAGGCATACCATTTACAAACTTCACCCAAACCCACTTCTTCCACCTCGCCGATGCCAAGTTCTACTCAGTGTTCTATGAGCAGCTGTTCAAAAGGTATCAAAGCTGGGACGACCTGCCCGAGGTCTGGCGCAAGAACAAGGCAGCGGATGCGGTCTGGCTGGCTGAACGCCTCAAGAAGCATCAGGAGCGCCATCCTGACCAGCCTCTGCGCGTGCTCTCCATAGGGAGCGGCGTAGGCTACATGGAGCGCATGCTCATCCGCGAGATGCGCGGCAACATAGAGCTCTACGTCAATGAGCCCAGCACGGTCTGCATGAAGTGGCTGCGCCGCCTCATCCCCTCCGACAAGATTTTCATCGGCGTTCCGCCTGACTGCCTCTCTCCTGACATCAGCTACGACGTCATCTACCTGTCTGCCGTAGACTACGGCATCCCCCAGCCGCAGCTGGAGCACACCATGGACATGCTGCGCTTCCTCCTGCGTCCTGAAGGCGAGCTCATCTGCCTGTCCGCCTCCCTGCTTGAGGAAGAAAACATCCTGGCCGGCTTTGTGAACTTCTCCAAAAACATGCTCAGGGGCGTCCTGCACTATCTCGGCATCCGCAGGCAGCAGTTCTGGGGCTGGCGGCGCACCAGGCAGGAATACCGGCAGCTCTTCCACAGCTGCGGGTACAAGAACATCGCAGACGGCTTCCTGGACGACGGCTTCAACACCTACTGGATCCTGGGCGGAGTAGAAAACACTCCCCACAGGCCTATTGAGGCTGACGATGAGGCGCACGATGCAGGCGGCGCCAAGGAGCCTGCTCAGAACCAGCCGCAGGACGATCAGCCCAAGGCATAGGACATCAGGAGAGCAGCAGGCACGACATGGAAAACGATCCGGCAAAGACGCCCTGTCCCTCTGACGACGAACTCCGCTCCCTTTTTGCCAGGGCGCGCCGCATTGCCATTGTCGGCGCCAAGGACGTCCAGGGGCAGCCGGTTGACCATGTCGGGCGCTATCTCATTGCCCAGGGCTTTGAGGTCATTCCGGTCCACCCCAAGCGAAAATCAGCGTGGGGCATACCCTGCTCTGCCAGCATACGCGACGTGGACGGGGCGGACATCGTTGTCCTCTTCAGGGCGCCGCACTACTGTGCTGAGCATGCAAGGGAAGTCCTTGCCATGCCCAAACTGCCTCTCTGCTTCTGGATGCAGGAAGGCATAGACAGCCCTGAAGCCAGGGAAGCACTCAAAGGGACCGGAATGCTTATTGTGGGCTCCCGCTGCATTGAGGTTGAGCACAAGAGGCTTATGAGCCTGTAAAGGGGAAGAATCATGGACAACAAGCAAGACGCATCAGCTCCGGTCATAGCCGCACCTGTGGACGACTCCCCTGTCTTCACCTGCAAGATGTGCGGGCGCTGCTGCCATGGCGAGGGCGGCATTGTTGTCAGCCCCAAGGACCTTGCCCGCATCACTAAAGCCCTTCACCTCACAGCTGAAGAGTTCATCGCCAAATACGGCGAATACAGGCTGGGCAAGCTGCAAATCCGTACAGGCGAGGACGGCGCCTGCATCTTCTTCAAGGACGGACAGGGCTGCACGGTCCATGCCGGCAAGCCCGACGTCTGCCGCGCCTGGCCCTTCTTCAGAGGCAACATCGTAGACCCCGACAGCCTCGCCATGGCCAAGGACTACTGCCCCGGCATTGAACCCGACTGCACGCATGAAGCCTTTGCAAAAGAAGGGCGCAAATACCTGGAAAAGCACCGCCTGCTGGCACACAACAAGGACAGCGAAGGCTTTGCCGTCATTCTGGACGACTAACTGGCAAAAGAAAGCCCTGCCCATCACCCAAGGACAGAGCACCATGGGGAGATGAGCAGAGCCAAAGAGCGGCAGCCAGCGAATGTCCCCGCTGACTGGGGGCTGTCTGCGCCTAAAGGGATGCGCTGTCGTCGCCGTTTTGCCTGTACAGGGACCGCCAGAAGGCACCATTCCTCAACTTCTTGTAGAAAGAGCGGTACTTGGCTTTGACAAACGGGTACTTTGCTATAAAGACAACGGTGTAAAACGCCATTAGAACGATATTTTTAAAGAAATACCTGCAATCACGCTTGAGAGTATAGCCAGTATTATTTATTGCATCATAGACAAAGACAGACTTCTTGCCATACATATTAAATACATTGTATTCATTGAGCTTATTTATACAATGATCCTTATCATCAAGCATTGCTGGCGGCAATAAATGCCCATTCAAAGAAAGGAAAACTTTTACTTTCTTAAAGAATGGATGTATTAAATCATCAGATTCGACTGTTATCTTTTGTTTGTTATCTGCATGTTGTAAAATTTCAATTTTATATTTATTTTTTATATATTTTCTTATTTTTGTTGTATCTATATCATCAATCCAAAAATCAGGTCCTTTCATTGTATTTTTTAGTGACAATATAACTACATTTGCTGAATCATAATGGTAAGTAAAATTAAAGTATTTAAAACTTTTCCACAAAAAAGCTAAAATTTTATTTAATCTATTTGATATATGACTTAATGTTGTAATTAATAATATATGAGATCGATATTCAAGATAATGAACAGACGGACACTCTTTAAGTCGAAAATCTCCTTGTAATGAGCATATTCCGTTCATAGTAACAATATTTAATTTATTTGCATAAGAAAATTCAATATCATCACCCCTAACAAAATAGGGAAAAACAGACATTTCTATTTTCTTCAGCGGAAACATACAAAACCACCAGGCAGCATACACCGGCTCGGATTTACTATCTTCTAATTCATTGACAGCAAGAGTCTGTACGTTACGCACATCGTAGCCACAATGTAATGGCTTGCAGTAGATATCAAAAAAAGCACTTTTTTCCCACTGAATTCCAGGGTCAGATTCCAGCAGCATGGCACCAGCTATTGTTATTGAAGTGTCGTTTGCATGCCGCAGGAAGGAGATGCTGCGGAAGACGCATCCAGGCTCGCAGCTGGCATCATCATCCATAAAGACGCAGTGCGTATAGCTGTCGGCATCCTGGTAGTGGATGAGGCTGCGCATAAAACCGCCGGATCCGCCCAGATTGGCATTGGGTATCAGCGTGGCGCAAGGCAGATCCTCCTGGGATAGCGTCCGCCCGTTGTCTACCACTGTGATGTCGATTGCATCGCGGTACAGGGGATGAGCTGCAATCGCCCGCCCCAGGCGTGCGACAGAGGCGATAACGGCCTTTTCACGACGAAATGTCGTGATGCCTATGCCAAGGTGCACGGCCTGCGTCTGCTCATCATCAGTCAAATAGCCGCCGCCATAAAGGACGCAGTCCTTGTCTGCATAGAGTCGCAGCCCAATGATGCCGGCATCGGGATAATTGTTGATCGGGCACTGGAGCACAGAGCGCTGCTCTGCCTGCAGAGACCATGAGCCAAGTATGCCCTCGCTGTCCTTTGTCACATGGACAAGCTGAACGAGAGCCCGGCCTTCAAAGTCAAGGAAGGCAGCAAGGGAAGCAACGTTGGTATACTGCTTCCACTTGCAGGCGCTGAAGGCGTTAAAATACGTCACCAGGTCAACGGATGAGCCTGCGGCAAGATGGAGACATTTCTTCTCAAACAAGTAGTATACGCCCTTCTCTTTCTTTCCAATGCGGTAATAGAGCTCCTTCTCGCTGCACAGTTCATATGAGGGGAACAGGAAGTCATACAAGACCTGCGTGCAGTCAGGCTCTTTTGTCTCAGCAAGGGCTGCATGGCAGTACAGGACAGATTCCTTTTCAAGTGCGCGTACATAGATTTCCAGTATTCCTGAATCATACTCTGCCAGGTTTATCTCAAAGATCTCCGTGCTTTCTTTTTCTGCTGCAAGCGTCTGCTCTCCGCACCACCTGTACGACCTGCAGCTGCTCTCAATGCCCATCTCAAGCAGGAGCGATCCTGCGTAATGCAGTGAGGCTGCAATGAACTCTCCGTAGTTCTCTTTAAGTGCATCTATTTCAAATTTGCAGCATTTGTATGAGCCGTCTTCCTGATGCAGAATGACAGCATTTCCATCTCTTGCTGCTTTTGTCAGAGAGGCTAAATCAATGAAATTGTTCAGATCAAGAATCATCATCTGTACCTTACAGTTTTGTTGAAGTTTTTCCTGCGTCTTCCAAGAATAGAGAATCAATCTTTAAAGACAGAACCAAAAACATTCTGTCTTCAGCCCGCTGAAAAACACTTCATGTTGCCTCTCCCTGTCTGCGTCTTTGAAGGCTTTGTCCGCCCAGCCAGCGCGGGCCGATGCCTGGTGGTGCCGTTCACACATGGACGACACCACCAGGATACAAAACCTGCAGGCAGAACCTACTTCTGCTTCAGCTCAAAATCGTGACGGATGCCGTTTTCCTGGGCGATGACGT
>CAZWGJ010000076.1:0-8584 GCA_964633375.1 uncultured Desulfovibrio sp. | reverse complement strand
GCAGCAGGCCTAACGGCAACAGACCTTCAGGCGGCGGCTTCGGCGGCGGCAGCAGACCCAACGGCGGCGGCAGACCTTCAGGCGGCGGCAGATCCGGCGGCAGCAGGCCTTCCGGCAACAGGTCATCCGGCGGCAGAGGTCCAAGTGACAACCGTCGTCCAGGCAGATAGCCTGAGCTGACGCTGCCAAAGCAAAAAAAAGCAAAATCAACAAGAGCCCTTTTTGCCTCAAGGCAGGAAAGGCTCTTTTCTTTTGCAGCCCAAGGCAGGACTGCTTTGGGCTGCCTTTGAGCTATCGCCCATAAATTACGTCACAAATCCGCCCCAGCCCTAAATTTTCCCGCATCTGTTCCGAAAAGCTGTACTGAATGGGCTTAATTTTTGAACTGCTCTGTTGCCGCCCCATTCCGGCATGCAGCATCAGGGTACACATTCCATGCTAACCAATGCCGCTTTTACTGAACTACGACAGCTGCTGGACAGCAACAAGCCTGAGAAAGCAAAGGAAGTCCTCTTCTCCTTGCAGGCGGGCTATTTCTCCCTTCTGGATGAGATAGACCATCTGCACCTTCGCATCACGAGCTTTGAGGACCTGCTTGCCCTCTCCAAGGCAATAAGCAAAGAGGACGGGTTGATATGGTTTACGCCCTCCAAATCGAAAACGAAGATCGGGCCCTTCTGCCCCCTTTGCTACAGTGCAGACAAAAGCCTCATCCGCATGGCCGAGGAACGCGCAGCTGAAGGCTCAAAAGACTGGGTCTGTCCGTCCTGCCGCGCCCGCTACCCGGGCCCTGGCAGGAAAAAAGCCATCCTGCTGCCCTTCAGCAAGCCGTGATGGGACAGCAGCAGGCGCTTCACGATGCTCTTTTCCCTGCGTGCACTTTTGCCAGTTCAAAGGCAAGTGCACGCAGTGCTGCACGATGCAGGGGCTGTCATGGCAAAAACGAATGACAAAATACAGGCAATCCTCAAGGAGACCATTGCAGACCATGGCCCCAAGGCCATGACGGATGAGCCGTACAGCGTGTATGCAGCGCTGCTGAGCTCAAAAGCCTGCAGCAGAAAGACGGCTGCCCTAATCCTGTACCTTCTGGCAAGCGGCATGGACTTTGCTGCCCTCTGCCCCGATGAGGAAGCCTTGTCGGCAGCAGTCCGCAAGGAGCTTGCCCTTGGCAAAAAGGCGGCGGACAGCCTCGCCTCCATCATGTGCTCCCTGTACTCAGACGACAACGAAAAAGAATGGCAGGAAAAGCAGTTTGAAGGCTTGTCGCAGTTTCTGGACGGGCAGTTTGTCTGCACCTGGAGCGGCTCCGCCACGTGGCGTTCCGGGGGTGCCTCCCTTGACTGCTCTTACGATGCAGAAATCATCCTGCAGCCGACAAAGGCTGTCCAAAAGGACAAGGAGCTTGCCGCCCTGCTTGCCAAGAACCCCTTCCTGACAAAGGACGCGATCCACGATCTTTTTGCCAGCCGGCTCCAGAAACACCTTGATGCCGAATTTGAAGACGACTGCACCGCTGAAAAGTACTATGAACCGGTGCCGGAGGATTTCGAGCTCGAGTACGCCGTGACGGAATGGGGAAAGGAAAACGGCTTTGACTTTGTCGAGTGCAGCGGGGACGGCGACACCAGCGACTACGACTATTAGCGGACAGTCCCCGGTCCCGACGTCAGTGCCCAGCCAAAAAGCTGAAAGACCCCTTAGCCTTATGCCGCCTTATGCAGGCGCCTCTGACTTTGGTCTACTTGGACGAACTTGTCTTGTGCACCAGATAGTGCCTGATGTAGGACTTGAAGCTGTGCCTGTGCCGCACCACCAGAAAGACCGAGCTGATGGAAACCATGCAGGCGACAATCATGTCGCCGCTGACCGTCTCGCCGCCGATGAAGCAGCCAAGGCAGATGCCGATGACCGGCACCACATACTCATACGACACGGCAAGGGAGACTGAGACGTTGCTCAGAAGCCAGAGGTAGCAGACATAGGCCAGGAAGGATCCGCCGACGACCATCCAGCTGAAGGCAAGGATGGTGTCAAAGCGCAGGTTCTGCGGCTGGATGCTGCCGGCCTCGCCGGCCAGCAGTCCGAGCACAAGGCTCTCAAGACCGCCCATAAGGAGCAGCAGCCCCGTGCTCTCCATGAGCGACAAGTTCCCTGCTATATTCCTGCTCTTGGTGATGAGGGAGCCTGCCACCCAGCCGGCAATGGCGCCCAGCAAAATAAGCACGCCCGTAATCGTCCCTGTGCCCGCACTCTGCTCCGACCAGGAAAGGTAGATGATGGCCGATGCACCGGTGCACATGCCAAGGCACTGGATGCGCGTCGGCGCAGGCTCGCCGGCAAAAAGCCAGGCTGCCACCAGCATAAAGATAGGGGTGGAGCCCATAATGACGGCGGCAACGCCGGAGGACACCTGGGTCTGCCCAAGGACCAGGAAGCCGCCGCTCATCAAGACCAGCATGACGCCGATAATGGAGTGGTTCCAGACATCCTTAAGCGACGGCGTCTTCCACAGGCCCTTGCGCAGGCAGCACACCCCAAGTGTCAAAACGCCTGCCAGGACGTTGCGCAGGCCGCAGACAAGGAAGGGGCCGGCTATTTCCAGGCTCAGCTTGTTGCCTATGTAGACGCTTCCCCAGGAGGCATACACCAGGAGGAGCATGGTGATCACAAGGTGCAGCGGGGGGCGGGATTTTCTCGCAGTGGACGCAGGTTTGGCTGACGATGCAGCATTCGTAGCTTTCATAGCACACCAGGGGGAAAGACCAGAGGCCAACACCAGTGGAATTGGCTGCCAAAGGAGGCTGCAGGGCTCTGCTTGGAAGAGCCTGCGGCGAAAAATTGGGAAGAGAAAAGGCGGCAAAGCAAAGATTGTTTCACCGCCATCAAGAATTTGTTCTGTCCTTATCCTAGGCAGCAGCTGGCTTTTGGGGAGGGATCTCGGAAGCTGTCGCCTTGATCGCAACTTCTGCGATGCTGTCCTTGTCCTGGTCCTCGTCCTGCCTGCTCTTTTTGCGGGCCTCATAAAGGGTCTTGATTTCTTCCAGCAGGGCAGCACGCTCTTCCAGGGGGGCTTTGGCAACCTTGCGCAGCTCCTCCACCATCAGCAGCTGGTCCTTTTCCACCCTGCGCACCTTCCAGCCGATCCGCACGGAGGAAGCGCTGATGCGCATGCGCTCCCAGGCAAGCAGCAGGAAGCAGCAGACCAGGCCAAAGAGGAACGCGGCAAGAACAACAAAATAGAAAGGCGTCTTGAAGCTCAGCACTTCCGGCTGGAACAGAAGATTGCATTGCAGCGTCACTTCCTCAGACAGAACCGTCTGGTTCTGGCACAGGAAAAGCATTGCCAAGAAGAAGAAAACCACACCGATCAGCGCTTTAATATATTGCATAGACATTCCTCCTGCTCCGGACAGTCCAGCGCATGCCAATGCATGCTTGTACCTGCTTTATCCGGTACAGTGCCAGCTTCGCTATACTCTGCACAGCTAAAAAGCCCTCTGCCCTCCATGAGTGCGGCCAAGGCTCCTTAGTGCTTTTTGACATACTGCCTAAAGAGGCGCATCAGACTGGCATCAAACAGGCTATGCCTGGCTGAACAATCTGTCACGCAGATCTTTCTCTATCACAGGCTCGCCAAATATGCTAGATTAAGCATTTGCCCAAATTGCCGTGAAGGCAGAGAAAAGGCCGGCATCCTGAAGAACGCCGGCCTTTTCTCTGAACTTTGGCAAGGGCTACTTTGCAGGCTCTTTCTTGGCCTTGGCAGTTCCCTTGACAAGCGTGGGCTCCTCGCCCCGCTCAACGACGCCGTCGGTGATCACGCAGCCTGTGATGCCCTTGAGGGACGGCAGGCGGAACATGATGTTGAGCATGGTGTGCTCGATGACGTTGCGCAGGCCTCTGGCGCCGGTTTTGCGCTCGGCAGCCTGATGGGCTATGGAGCGCAGCGCCTCGGGCGTGAACTCAAGCTTGATCTTCTCAAGCTCAAAGAGCTTCTGGTACTGCCTCACCAGTGCGTTTTTGGGCTCCACGAGGATGCGGACCAGGCTGTCCTCATCCAGGTCGTCCACGTGCGTCACCACAGGGATGCGGCCCACAAATTCGGGGATGAGCCCGAACTTCACCAGATCCTGCGGCTGGACCTTTTCCAGCAGCTTGCTCATGGACTCTTCCTTGGAAGTCTTCGGCTTGCCGCCAAAGCCCATGGTAGAGCCTGCGACACGCGCCTCGACGATCTTGTCCAGACCGACGAAGGCACCGCCGACGATGAAGAGGATGTTGGTGGTGTCGATATGGATGAACTCCTGCTGGGGATGCTTGCGGCCGCCCTTGGGGGGAACGTTGGCAATGGTTCCCTCGACAATCTTCAGCAGAGCCTGCTGCACGCCCTCGCCGGACACGTCGCGGGTGATGGAGGTGTTCTCGCTCTTGCGGGAGATCTTGTCTATCTCATCGATGTAGACAATGCCCTTGCTGGCTGCCTCAACATCGTAGTCGGCGTTCTGCAGAAGCTGCACCAGCACATTCTCGACGTCGTCGCCGACATAGCCGGCCTCGGTCAGGGTCGTGGCATCGGCTATGGCAAAGGGCACATTGAGGATGCGCGCCAGCGTCTTGGCAAGCAGCGTCTTGCCGCTGCCGGAAGGTCCGACAAGCAGGATGTTGCTCTTCTCCAGCTCGACATCGTCGTCGCTGTGGCTTGCACTGGCATAGCGGATGCGCTTGTAGTGGTTGTACACGGCGACAGAAAGGATGACCTTCGCCTCTTCCTGGCCTATGACATACTGGTCCAGGCGCTGCTTAATCTCCTGCGGCGTCAAATGCTCGGACTCTTCCCTGCGCATCTTGTCCTTGACGGCGTTCTTCAGGTCCTGGGAGATGGCCTGGGCTTTGGTCAGGATGTTGTTGCAGGCACGTATGCATTCGTCGCAGATTGCCACCCTGGTGTCGCCTACCATGCGGCTGACTTCATCCTGGGTGCGCCCGCAGAAGCAGCAGCGCAGCTCTGTGCCGGATCCTGTAGGTTTTCTAGGCATTGATGCTCCCCATCTCCTTGCGGGATGTCAGTACCTTGTCGATAAGGCCGAACTTGAGCGCCTCCTCAGGCGTCATGAAGTTGTCGCGCTCGGTTGCGCTCTCGACCTGCTTCAAGGTTTTCCCTGTCGATTCGACCAGAATTTGGTTCAGCATGCTCTTGATGCGCTTCATTTCCTTGGCGTGGATCTCAACGTCAGTCGCCTGGCCGCGGTAGCCGCCCAAAGGCTGGTGGATCATGACCGTGCTGTGGGGGAGGCAGAAGCGCTTCCCCTTGGTGCCGGCAGCCAGCAGAAAGGCGCCCATGGAGGCAGCCATGCCCATGCACAGCGTCGCCACGGGGCAGGTGATGTACTTCATCGTGTCGTAGATGGCGAGGCCTGCGGAAACGGAGCCGCCGGGAGAGTTGATGTAAAGGTAGATGTCCTTCTCAGCATCCTGGCTTTCAAGGAAAAGCAGCTGCGCGCAGATGAGGGAGGCAACAGTGTCATCCACCTCAGAGCCAAGAAGGACGATGCGGTCCTTGAGAAGGCGTGAGTATATGTCATAGGACCGCTCAGAGCGTCCTGTATTTTCAACAACAATGGGAATGGAATAGGACATAGACAGTTCCTTAGGCTCCTGTTGTTCCATGGTTTGCGAGACGTCCGGCCTGCGGTTTTCAAAAACCTGGGCAGGGACAAAAAGGGCAGGAAAGGTTTTGCCCCCGCCTGCCCCTCAATACTGACACCTCTCACGGGCCTGCCCATGGAGGGTGCAAGAAATTACTCTGCCTTGGCTTCCTCAGCCTTTGCCTCGCCCTCGGTCTCGGGAACTGTGGTCACCTTTGCCTTGGAGTAGACGGCCTGGGTGGCAAGGTCAATAAGCATGTTGTCGCGAAGGCTGAAGAGATAGCCGTTCTCGCGGTAGTAGTTGTACAGCTCGGTCGGGTTGTAGTGCATCTGGGCGGCAATGGCCTCAACCTGCCTGCGCACCTGGTCGTCGCTGACGGTGATGCCTTCCTTGTCGGCGATGGCAATGAGCATCACGTAGAGCTTGGCGTTCTTCTTGGCCTTGTCCATGTACTTGGCCTTGGCCTGCTCAATCTGCTCCTTGGTCAGCACCTTGCCGATGCGCTGGGCCTGGCCCACTTCATACTGCAGCAGGGCGTTGAGCTCATTGTCAACCAGGGTGGGAGGAAGCTCGAAGTCAACGAGGCTGATCAGCTTGTCAAGAAGCTGGGTCTTGGCTTCGTCCTTGTAGAGCTTGTTCATCTGGCTCTTAAGAAGCTCCGCAGTCTTGGTGTGCAGCTCTTCAACGCCGGTCAGGTTGGAAGCCTTGGCAAACTCTTCCTCGGAAAGGAGCTTCTTTTCCTTGATGGCATGCACGGTCATGACGAGGCGGCAGGTCTTGCCCTGCAGGGCTTCCATCAGGAAGTCAGCGGGGAAGGACACCTCTTTTTCAGCGGTCTGGCCGACCTTGAGGGACTTGGCAAGCTCGTCAATTTCCTTGGCAATGGACTGGCCGACGGCGTAGTCCTGGCCATGGACGCTGTGCAGGTTGGTCTCGCCTTCAAAGATGTCCAGGTCGATGTTGCAGAGCTGGCCGTCAACGGCAGGACCTTCGCCTTCGATGGGCTCGTACTTTGCCCTTTCTTCGCGCATGCGGTCGATGCAGGCCTTGATCTTGTCCTCAGAGGGGTCGCCGGCCTGCTTCTCGACCATTTCAATGCCGTCGTAGGCGGGCATGTCAAAGGTGGGCATATGCTCGAAGCTGACCGTATAATGGCAATCCTGATCACGCACCAGCTGGATGGGGGTCGGATCCACATTCAGCATGGAGACGGGGCGCACCTTGGTCTCGCCGAGAATTTCATTGAGATGGACGTTGGTCAAATCCTGAGCCGCATCGGCGTAAATCTGGCCCTTGAAACGCTTTTCAATGATGTTCAGCGGCACATGTCCCTTACGGAAACCAGCAAGCGACAATCCCTGCTGCTGCATCATAAGAGCAGAGGCAATAGCGGCATTGACCTCCTCTGCGCTGACGGTGACATGGATTTTCTTACTGCAGGGAGTAAGGTCTTCCGTGGTGTATTTCACAGGATTCTCCTTCAAATCTTAATGGTGCGAAAGGGGGGACTTGAACCCCCACGCACGAAGGCGCTGGATCCTAAATCCAGTGCGTCTACCAATTCCGCCACTTTCGCAAGGCAAACTATTGTATACCCTTTTCTTTTTTACGGCAAGGAAGAAGTCCGCCGCGCAGCCGGCCGGACAGCCGCATGCCGTGCCAGGACAAAGTTCTTTTTTTGCCTGTAAAAGAAGAAAGGGAAGGATTGCGACATCCCTCCCTTCCCTATACATCTTCAGGCGCTGCAGCCTGAACGGCCGTCATGCCTGAGTACTTGATACATTAGGCCTCGACCGTAGTCTCGGCGGCTTTGGCAGGGGCTTCAGCTCCTGCATTGACAAACTCGATGACTGCCATGGGGGCGTTGTCGCCCTTGCGGGGCATGGCCAGCTTGAGAATGCGGGTGTAGCCACCAGGCACACCAGCGTAGCAGGGACCAATGACGTCAAAGAGACGCTTCACGAGTTTGAGGTCGTTCAAATCACGGTAAACCTGACGACGAGCAGCAATGGTGTTGGACTTGGCCAGGGTCACCATAGGCTCCACAACACGGCGCAATTCCTTGGCCTTCATTTCTGTTGTGGTGATTCTGCCGTGAGTGATGAGAGCTTTCGCAAGATTGCGCATCAAGGCCTTGCGATGCGAGGGGGTCCGCGAAAGCTTGCGGCCGGAATTGCTATGCCTCATTTTGCTGTTCCTTCTGTTTCTTCCAGTCCATATATTTCTTTTCGAAGTTGTCGATCTTCATGCCGAAGTCAAGACCGAGGCCAAGCAGATGCTCCTTGATTTCGTCAAGGGACTTGCGGCCGAAATTCTTGGTCTTGAGCATCTCGCCTTCAGAGCGCTGCACAAGCTCACCGACAATGGAGATGTTGGCAGAGCGAAGGCAGTTCGCTGCACGAACCGAGAGCTCGAGCTCATCGATAGACATGAACAGATTGGGATTCACGTCGGATGAGCCGCTGGCACCCAGACCGTAGTCAGACCCTACGCGCTCATCAAAGTTGATGAAAACGCTGATCTGGTCCTTGATGATCTTGGCAGCGTAGGCGATAGCATCTTCAGGCTTGACTGAACCATCGGTCCAGACTTCGAGAATAAGCTTGTCGTAGTTGGTCATCTGGCCAACGCGGGCAGCCTGAACTTCGTAGCTGACACGGCGAATGGGGGAGAAGCTTGCATCAAGGGCGATGACGCCGGGCTCGCAATCTTCATGCTTGGCCGGCACATATCCCTTGCCTGTGCGAACTTCGAACTCCATATCGAGATCGATATCTTCGGTTAATGTGCAAATATGCAGGTCGGGATTCAGCACAACGACGTGCTGATTCTCGTTGATCATATTTGCCAGCACAGCACCTTTCTTATTGACGTGCAGAGTAAGCTTTTGCGGCTCGTCCGTGTCAATGGCCATGCGCACCTGCTTGATGTTGAG
>CAZWGJ010000075.1:0-8681 GCA_964633375.1 uncultured Desulfovibrio sp. | reverse complement strand
CGTTGTTGCCGACTTCAAAATCCATCATCCAGTTGCCCTTGGCCTTGAAGTCAATAGCATCAGCCTTGGGGGCCATGCCGAGCACGAGGCCTGCGGCAATAAGAAGTGTAGCGAGCTTTCTCATGATTTTCTTTCCTTACAACAAGCACCCGCCTGGCGCTTTATTGTCAATATGGGCTCATTTAGAGGTGAAGGCATTCCTGCCTTCAAGGGTAGATTAGTGGCTTCTTCCCCTTTTGGCAAGTGTTTGTATAATTTTTTTTACTTTTTCTTTTGCCGCCGCCCGCGGCTTACCCGGCAAAGACCTCGCCCTGCCTGCCGGCATTGCCGCTCTGCCTTGCCAAAAGCGGAGCAAACGTCTAGTAGCTCTTGCCATACAGATGTCATCAGGAGGGATTCATGCTGAAAGAAAATTATACCGGACAAGGGAAGGTTCTGCTGCTCGCCGGAGGCGGACACATCTATACGGACATTGCCGCACGCTTTGTTCGTTCCGAACGCAGCCTGGAAGAGATCATTGCCTCGCCCTACTCAAAGCAGATCGTGCAGAACATCCTTTCCAGCGGACACAGCGCAGCCCTGGAATTTGACTACTTCCTCTTTGGCGTCGAGGGCTACAGCCGCATTACGGAGACCCAGCTTGTCCGCAAGCGCATGGCTTCCTACCTTATTAAGTCCGGCCGTGCAGAACTTGGCGGCAAGCGCGTCTTTTCTGTGGTGTACCCTGAAAGCGTTGCCGGCTTTGCGGCAGAGCTCACCCTGCCAGACGGACACAAAGCCACGCTCAGCGGCAGGGATTTGGCCGAGCTGTCACGCCAGTGGTATGAGGCAGGCCTGCAAAAGGGGCTGCCCGAGCAGGACCTTCGCTACCTAAAGCCCGAGGCGACGGAGTTCAAAGGCATCATCGGCATGAATGCACATGCCCTGCGCGACTGGTTCCGCATCCGCTGCTGCCGCAATGCCCAGGCTGAGATCAGGGACATGGCGCTGAAGATGCTCCGCCTCTGCAAGAAGGCTGCACCGGATCTCTTTGCCGGCGCCGGTCCCTCCTGCGTGGAGCTTGGGTACTGCCCTGAGAACAGGCTGCAGAATGAAAAGTGCAGGGGACGCATCCTGACCAAGGATGAGGCGCTGAAGATTCTTAAGGACGCCAGAGGGGAGATGTCCGCCACTGCCCTGGAAGACCTGTAAAAGACGTCTTCCCTGAAGCAAAAGCCACGATCAAAAAAAGCATCGCAGAGACTCTCTGTGATGCTTGTTGTTTTCTTTGCGTTTGGTGGGCCCACTAGGACTTGAACCTAGAACCAGCCGGTTATGAGCCGGAAGCTCTGCCAATTGAGCTATAGGCCCGCCAACGGCATTCTTTAGTACTCTTATTGTCTTTCTGTCAAGCATCGCATGAAGGGCCGATCCTTCCTGCGCAATGCTCCTACAGGCTTCAGCCGCTATGACAAACTACCAGCCGCCATTCCACACGACTGACAAAATGCTTTCGCTGCTTGCAGATGCCTGCGAACAGGTCGGCCGGATGGCAGTCCTGCAAAAGAAACTTTTCCGCCCTCACGTCCAGCGTCAAAACCGCATCCGCTCCATCCACGCCTCCCTGGCGATCGAGGGCAGTTCCCTCTCTCTGTCCTAGGTCGCTGCAGTCCTGAACGGCAGGCGGATCCTTGGCAGCCGAACGAGGTAAAAGAGGTTCAAAGCGCCAGCCATGCCTACGAGCTGATGCCGCAGCTGAACCCCATGTCTATAGACGATCTGTTGAAGGCGCACAGGCTGATGATGCAGGACCTCGTCCCTGAGAACGGAAGGTTTCGTTCCGGCAGCGTCGGCGTTTTCAAGGGGAACGAGCTCATCCACCTGGCGCCCCCGCAAGATTAGTGCCGGAGCAAGTCCACAACCTTTTTGCCTGGTACCAGCAGTCCGGTCTTCCCCTCTTGTCAAAAGCGCCGTCTTCCACTGCGAATTTGAGTTCATTCATCCTTTTGCAGACGGCAACGGACGCATGGGGCGGATGTGGCACTCTCTTCTGCTGGGCCGCTGGAGGGAGCTTTTCTTCTGGCTGCCTGTTGAAGAGCTGATCCTGGCAAGACGGCAGAGCTATTATGCTGCCCTCAATACTGCCGACAGCCTGGCTGACAGCACCGCCTTTGTTGAGTTCATGCTCGAAACGATCCGCAGCAGCCTGGAAGAAGCCGCCGCTGGCTGCAGCGCCGACCAAGACACCGACCAAGATACCGACCAAGATGCCAACCAAGTCAGCGACCAGGCTAAAACACCAGCAGAGCGTCTTCTCTCCGCGCTTGGAGACAAAACCCTTTCAGCAGCAGAACTTATGGCAAGGCTTGGTCTGTCGCACAGGCAGACCTTCCGCCAAAACTATCTCAACCCTGCACTGGAGCAGGGGCTTGTCGAACGGACGCTGCCGGACAAGCCAAGTAGCCGATACCAAAAATACAAAAGATGCGGCACAGCTTCCGCAGTCCAGCCTTAACCAGGACGATCATTCAGCCAAAACAAAGTATGGCAGGAACACTGCTGCCCCTGCCATACTCACTCATTGTCTTTTGAAGACCCGTTCTGCCATCAGCGCCAGCAAAGGCACGCCCACTCGCCGGAGATGGTGCGCTCAGGCTTGGGCAGACCGCAGGCTATGTAGGCCTTTGCAACCTTGTCAGCCTGGATGGCCAGGATGCCGGAAAGCACCAAAACGCCGCCTTCTTCCAGGCAGGCAGTCACATCCCTCGCCATCTCAATAAGCGGTCTGGCCAGGATGTTGGCCACAACCACAGAAAACTTTCTGCCGGCGGCCTTTTCCACGCTGCCAAGATCCAGGGTAAAGTTCTCTTCTGCTATGCCGTTGATGCCGCGGTTTTCGCTGGCGTTGTCCATGGACAGGGGGTCTATGTCAAGACCTGCGCCCTTCAGCCCGCTGAGGCAGAGCCCTATGCCCAGCACGCCGGATCCGGTGCCAAGGTCCAGGAAGGTCTGCCCAGGCTTTATTGCACCCTCATCAAGCAGATCGGACAAGACGCCAAGGCAGAGGGCAGTCGTTGCATGATGCCCCGTGCCAAAGGCGCTCCTGGGCTCAATGACGATCAGATTCCTGCCGGCAAAGTCCTTTTTGCCCTGCTCCTCAAGCCAGGGAGGCAGCACCACAAAGCGCTTTCCGCAGCACACGGGCGTAAAGTACTCCTTCCAGGAGTTGAGCCAGTCCTGCACCACAATGCTGCCGCGCTCGAACCCAGCCTCAGGCACCCTTGCCTCAACAGCCTGCTCTACATCGTGGATGAGGGCGGCATTGTCGCAGTGCACACGGAAGAGCGTATCCCCCGAAGGCAGGCTCTGCTCTTCCCAGCCTGTGGAGACCATCAGCGTCAAAAGGCCAGTTATCTCTTCATAGGCACTTTCGGGCGCCTGAATATCCAGCCGTATCAGTTTCTTTTCCATTGTCCTTCACCATTGTCACGGGATTACTTTGCCTGGCTGCCGGCAGCACCTTTGCCGTCAGATTCCGCAGCTTCCTGCTCTATCTTTGTGCAGAGCTCGTCATCCACACGCATCTGAAAGAGCCCCTTCCCGTCTTCGTCCTGATACACGTAGGTGTAGTAGACGCCGTACTGCATGTAGTCGCGCATCTCAGGCACCCCGCAGACAGCGGACGACAGCTTGATCCGCATGTTTTCCTTGGAGAACCCGTTCATGGCTTCCTTGCTGACCGTATAGAGATAGGTCATGGAAGGACCGTCCCCCACCTCGACATAGGTGAGGGCCAGAGGCTCCCGCTCCTTCTTTTCAGCGATGCCCTTGTTGAGTTCATCGCACGCAGCCTCAAAGTTCTTGCGGATCTCATGGCGGACGGAATCCTCAAAGCTTTTGCGCCCCGTGATCCCGTCGCTCATGCCGCCTGCCACAGGGGTCGTGTCAGCACCTTTCTCGACCCTCACCTGCCAGGCCCAGATCAGGGCAGCCGCAAGGCAGAAGGCGACGGCAAAGCCTATCGTTTTTTTACGCCTGTACTGCTTCATAAAAGACCTCCCCTGGTGCCAAAAACATTTTCCCTTTTAGATGTCACGCTCCTTAAGGCCTCCCTTGTCCGTGTCTGCAGACGGAGGCTCAGTCACAGACATCTCGCCTGGAAGCCC
Source organism: uncultured Desulfovibrio sp. (assembly GCA_964633375.1). Classification (GTDB taxonomy): domain Bacteria; phylum Desulfobacterota; class Desulfovibrionia; order Desulfovibrionales; family Desulfovibrionaceae; genus Desulfovibrio. The sequence goes on along the minus strand of CAZWGJ010000075.1, from coordinate 4,536 downwards.
TTCCGTCACCTTGGTCGGAGCCATATTGTCCTTCCTGCCGTAGTCGCTGATGTCGCGGAGCTCAATCTCAGGCTTGGCAGCGCCCCTGTCCGTAACGGCTGCGATGATGACGCCGTGCGTCATGGCCCCATCGTTGGGCTCCGGCGCCAGGACATAGTAGCTGCGGATCCTGCCGCCCCTGTACGTCTCAACAGTGCAGAGCATAAGCCAGTCCCACTCGCCGTCCTGGTTCCAGTCAACCCTGGCCAGCATGCGCATGGAGAGCCTCTGGGAAGGATGGGTGATGTAGAAGCCGCGCCTGTCCTTGTCCATGTACTCATGGCTCTGGGGCGTGAGCGTTCCATGGAAGGTGTCGCCAAAGTAGACCTCATGGCGCTTTTCCTCAAAAAGGAAGTCCGGAGAGACCTGCTTGAACATCATCCTGGCATAGTCCTTGTTGGGAGCCCCTGCGTCTTCATACGCCAGAGAGGCATCTGCCAGCCCCTGCTGCTGCATGGTTTTGGGCAGCGTGCGTATCATTTTGGCATATTCGCGGTTGTCCGCGACCTGGGGCATCTTCGAGCCGCCAAAAAGCCCGCAGCCGGAGAGTGCGCAGCTTGCCATAAGCAGGACCAGGGCGCCAAAGCGCTGCATGATGAAACCTCCATGTGAAAATCAGGCTTTCCCCCTTGCAGGAGGAAAGCCCTACTTGAAATTAAACAATGCTCAGCCAGACAGGGGCTGAACTACTTTTCCATAGTCCTTAAGATATCGTTCAGACGGTTGCTGACGATGTCAACGTGACGGGCCAGGGCGGCGATATGGTTGGGCCAGAAGCTGTCGCCCACGCCGTAGGAGCCTGCCACCACATAGGAGGGGTTGAATTCGCTGATCATCTTGAAGCGGCTCAGGACTTCCTCAATGTTTTCCCTGCCGCCGCGCTCCATAAATGAGGCATCACACAGGGAAAGCCCCTCTATGACATTGTCAACGACCCTGGCGACGCCCTTTACATAGTAGACAACGTCGTCGCTCTGGAAATGGCCGACCTTGACGTCATTCAGGATGCCCAGGGTGTATTCCATGGTCTCGCTGGCCCAGGCAGTGATCTGCACCACGTTGTTGGTGGTCATATTGTAGACCTGCGACTTTTTGGCGTTCTCGCTGCCGACCTCGGAGGCCCATGTCTTCCATTTCTTGATGCCGGCACGGTAGCGCTTTTCACTGTCGTACACCACCCAGTAGCCCCAGACGTCGGAGGCATAGGCAAAGTCCTGGGACGTGGCGTCAACCAGCAGGGCGGGAATGGTGTCCCTCTCGCCGTATCTTGCTATGGCGCGGGAAAGCACGTCACTGGCAGAACGCGTGGCGTACAGGACGCCGCGCTGGTAGTTGGTCTTGTTGTCGATGATGGACGGCACAAAGAAGATGTCATTGGGCAGCCAGCCAAAGAAGCTGTCCAGCTCGTCTTCCAGCGGCTGCGTCAGGGCATCTGCCATAACCTGCGCCCTCTGCTGGTCTGTCTGCGGCGCCTCTGCAGGAGCACGATAGGCCTGGTCTGAAACCTGGCTGAAACAGCCGACACAAATAACGTACACAATAAACAGAACCAGGCACCCGACCACAATACTGGGGTAAAGGATGCGGTGAGAGTTAGATGACATAAGTTAGTCTCCTCGAAAAGCAGACGGGGTGTACGGCAGGAAAAGGAAGGGGACCAAATGTCCTTTGGGCCAGGCGCTCCCGCTTAAGGCAGCCCGGCCGGGACGCAGTCCAATCTGCATCACAGGCTCTCCAGTGCCTTATGCGCAAATTCAATGGAGGGATCAAGCTCAAGGGCGCTGGCAAGGTGCTCCTTTGCCGCTTCAGCCTCGCCTAGGCGCAGCTCGCACATGCCAAGATTTGCCAGGTCCATGCTGGATCCCTTGTCGATGGCCAAGGACGCCTTAAAGGCCTCCTTTGCCTCGGCAAACTTTTCCTGCTTGAACAGCGATACTCCGTAATAGTTCGTATATTCCTTCATGCCGGGGCAGTACGCCACCGCCCTGGCAAAATAAGGTTCGGCTTTTGCCCAGCCGCCCTGCATGGCAAGGCAGTAGGCGCAGTAAAAGGAGGCAAGCCCCTTTGCCATGTCGTCGGGCTGGCGCTCTATGCTTTCCTGGAACAGGTGGGATGCCTCCTCCCACCTTTCCTCGCGCATGGCCAGCATGCCGGCAAAGAAGGGCAGGAAATGTGCCACAGGATAGGCCTGGGCGATTTTCTCAAGATGCCTCCTGGCTGTCTCCACGTCCTGGGACTCGGCGACAACGCGGCCGGCAAAAAGGCCTATGCTTTCGTTCTTGTCGCGCTCCCTGAAGGCAAGTCCCGGGATGACCACATAGTGGGCAGGCACGTTCAAAAGCGGATTGGTTGTCTCAACGGCATAGACATTGAGCGGAGACAGCCCCTTCACTACGGCGCGCACTTCGTCGGCAATGTCGTCTGCCTCGCAGGAGGGCAGCTCATCAAGACGTATGCCCTCCCCTTTGAGGATCCAGGCGCACTCCTCCAGGGTATTGAACTTGGGAAGGCCGGAGGCCTCATAGCAGGCATTGGTGCAGAAGTCCCCTGCCAGCTGGGCCACCTCGGTCACGGCCCTGATGGCAGCCTTGACCGGAGACGACGCAGTCCCTGCCGTAAAGACGATTTCGCTTTTTTCAGGGAAGGTCGCAGGATCCCAGGCTATGGCTCCCACTGTTGGCACTGGCATGCCAAGGGAGAAGTCCTTTAAGACCAGCTCTATGCCCTGGTCCTTGAAGCGCTTTACAAGATCTTTAAGCACAGGGTTCTCAATGCTTTGCGGATCAATGGTCGGAGTCTCCTTGTGCTCCCTGTCCACAAGGGCGCAGACATGGCGCTCTATGAGCTCGCATATGCCCTGCAGCAAAGATTCTTCCTGCGTGTTCCCGCAGCTTGAGCCGTTGAATTCGCTCAAGGTCTTGAACCAGTCCAGAGGAAGCCAGACTATTTTGCCTGTCGCCAAGTTGGTCGCAGGGTAAAAGCGCCATTTGACGCAGTTCATGACAGACAAGGCAGCATTTGCTGAAAGATCGTCGTGGACTGAACGGTTGATCTCCTGCAAAGGCAGGCAGTCCTCCCCAAAGCGGCCCAGGGCTTCAGAGTACGTCGCCTCAACCATAAAGGGCCCGCGCTCCCAGAAGGTGAAGAAGGCATAGCGCTCCATAAGCTCCATCAATGCCGAGGCCCTTGCCTGCTCAGGGGAGGCACCCTTCCCCATCTGCTTGCGGGTGGGCATGATGCGGCGCGCCTCGCTGCCGCAGACGCTCAGGTACACGGGTATGCCCAAGCGGCCCACGTCCACCCTGCGTATCTCAAGCAGGATGTCCTGATTGGCCTGGGCAAGCTTGTTTGTCACCTGCTCCACCGTCTTTTCAGGGGACATGACCTTGTCGCTGTCCTTGGTGTAGCCCTTGGGGCAGGAATGCAGTTCAATGAGGGGAAGCTCCTGTACGCTCGCCATATATGCTCCGAGAATAGTCTTTTTTGTCCCGTCTGTTCCGTATCCGCGTGTCCTGCTATTTCTGCAGGATCAGCAGGGAGTAGAGGCGCTTGTGCACCTCGCCCTCAGGATCGGTAAAGGAGCCGGGCAGGTACATCTCCTGCACCTTGAACTTCTTGGCGGCCTTCTTGGCAAAATGCGGCTTTCTGCGCGCCATGTCCGTGCAGAAGACTGCCTGCCCGCCTTCCGCCATATGCCTTCCCAAGAAGTTCAGCAGCGGCGTGTGCAGCTCGTCAAGATAGAGGATCTCCGAGGCGCAGACGACGTCAAAGGGCTTTTCCAGGCGCGGATCCTTCCCCGGCTTGGTCACGTCTATGGAGAGCACGTCAATGACGTCCCCAAGCTGGTTTTTCAGGACATTGGCCTTCATGAAGAGCAGGGCGTTCTCTTCCACGTCCGAGGCGGTGATGTGGGCAAAGCCGAGCCTTGAGGCCAGGAGGGACAGGACGCCCACGCCTGCGCCAAGCTCAAGCATCGTTTTGCCGGCGCACTCAACCTTTTTGCGCAGGTAGGTCTCCAGGACAAAGGACCCGGGCCACACCTTGGCCCAGATGGGCAGTTCCTTCAAAGGGTTCTTCACCCTGGCCGAGGCGGCAAGCGCATCCAGGTAGGCAGTCATGTTGTCTACGTCCAAAATCTCGTAGCTGGTCTTGCCGTCGTAGTTCAGCGGCGCAAAGGAGACATGGAATGCCTTGTCGATGGAAGCAAGTATCTGCTCCAGGCTTTCGGCAGCCGTCCCGTCTGCAGTGGTCTTTGATGTCGTGATGTTGTCCATAAGGCGTCAGTTGTTTTCAAGGTAAGCGGCAAGAATCCAGCCGGCAAAAAAACTGCCGGCGGAGCCCACTATAAAGGAACTGCAGCAAAAAGTCTTGTTTCAGGCCTGGGAAGGAAATGACTACCCTTATCCTGGTTGTTTTACAAGTTTTCACTTTGGCCCCCCCGTTTGCGCCCTGCCCTCCCAAGGGCGCCAAAAAAAAAGACCCGCCTGCCAAAACAGA
>CAZWGJ010000074.1:0-8729 GCA_964633375.1 uncultured Desulfovibrio sp. | reverse complement strand
CGGTTCGTCCGTATCAATGGCCATGCGCACCTGCTTGATGTTGAGGATGACGTCAGTCACGTCCTCGAGCACGCCATGAATTGTAGAGAATTCATGCTGCACGCCATTGATTTTGACGGAGGTAAAAGCCGCGCCCTGAAGAGAGGACAGCAGGACACGCCGCAGGGCGTTACCAATGGTCGTTCCAAAACCGCGTTCCAGGGGTTCGCAGATGAAACGTCCATGCATGCCATCCGACTCTTTCTCATCACGCTCGAGCCTTGTGGGCTTTACCAGCTCAGTCCAGTTAAGCGCATTGATGAGGCGATCGCCCTGTTTGACTAGCATGCTTCCTCCAGACTACTTGCTGTAGAGTTCGACAATAAGCTGTTCGTTGACTTCAGTGCGAATTTCATCACGCTGGGGCATAGCCTTCACTGTGCCCTTGTGAGCAGCGTAGTCAGCTTCAAGCCAGCTGGGGGTGCCGCGGCGGCCGATGGTCTCGGCAGCATCGGCAAAGACCTTCTTCTCACGGTACTTTTCAGGAATCTCAATGGTGTCGCCAACCTTCACCAGCAGGGAAGGAATGTTGACCTTGTGGCCGTTGAGGGTGAAGAGGCCGTGACGGACAAGCTGGCGGGCCTGGTTGCGGGAATTGGCAAAGCCAAGACGGTAGATGACGTTGTCCAGGCGGCTTTCCAGCATGACCAGCAGGTTGGTGCCGGTGACGCCCTTCTGCTTGTCTGCCTTCACGAAGTAGGTGTGGAACTGGCGCTCCAGCAGGCCGTAGGTGCGGCGCGTCTTCTGCTTCTCGCGGAGCTGAAGAGCATATTCACTGACCTTTTTGCGGGCACGGCCGTGCTGTCCAGGAGCGCTCGGGGGACGATGGGGGCGATCCATGGCGCATTTGACGGTAAAGCAGCGGTCGCCTTTCAGAAAAAGCTTGGCCCCTTCACGACGGCAGATGCGGCACTTGGCTTCAGTATATCTAGCCATGAATTTTCAATCCTTCTTAGAAGCTACACGCGACGACGCTTGGGCGGGCGGCAGCCGTTATGCGGGATGGGGGTGATGTCACGGATGAAAGCGATGCGCATGCCGACATTGGCGACAGCACGCATGGCCTGCTCACGACCTGAACCCGGACCCTTAACATAAATGCCGACAGTACGCATGCCATTGTCCTGAGCCTTGCGGGCAGCTGTCTCAGCAGCAACCTGAGCGGCGAAAGGAGTGGACTTGCGGGAGCCCTTGAAGCCGGACTGACCAGCGGAAGCCCAGCTGACAGCATTGCCGCGTGTGTCGGTGAAGGTAATGATTGTATTGTTGAAGGTCGCATCAATGTGGACGATGCCCACAGAGACGTTCTTGCGTTCCTTCTTGCGATTGACCTTGGATGATCTGGCCATCTTTTCTCCAAAAATATCTACAATGGGGTCCAGGGCTGCTCTGCAGGTCCTGCATCCCTAATGCATCCTGCTTCAAGCGGATGCAGGGCAGGAAAACCTGGCTGGACCGGCGGCGCGCCACCCCAAGTTATTTTTTCTTACCAGCGATGGTGCGGCGGGGTCCCTTGCGGGTGCGAGCGTTGGTATGAGTACGCTGACCATGCACAGGCAGACCACGACGATGACGAAGGCCACGATAACAGCCGATGTCCATGAGACGCTTGATGCTGCTGCTCACTTCACGGCGCAGATCGCCTTCCACCTTGTGATTGGACTCGAGCTCCTTGCGGATCTCGTTAATCTCATCGGCGGAGAGATCATCAATGTTGCGTTCCCAGTTGATGCCCACGGTATCACAGATGCTCAGGGCAGTAGTACGGCCAATTCCATAAATATACGTCAGAGCGATATCCACACGCTTGTTGCGGGGCAGCTCGACGCCAGCAATTCTTGCCACTGTTGTTCTCCTGCTATCCCTGACGCTGTTTGTGCCTGGGGTTCTCGCAGATCACGCGAAGAACACCCTTACGTCTGATGACCTTGCACTTAGGGCAAATCTTCTTGACAGAAGGTCTAACTTTCATTGGTTAATATCCCTATCAAACCTAAAATAGAGTAAACACTTGCCATTTTTTGTGCCTTCGAGAAGGAAGGTGGAGAGAGTTCTTCCATCCAGGCATAGGTACACCGCGGCAGGGCCGCAGCGAACCGATAAGGGCCACACCCGAACAATATGGTCAAGAGGAAACGACTGCTAATTGTCACTGACCGGATCGGGCTGTGAACAAAATTTGCTACCCTTTTTTCGCATTCCTGTCAAATCATTGCAGGAATTTAGATTACAGGCCTGCTACATCACATTCTGCGGATACTGGGGCTTGTAGCGGACCAGCCCCCTGTCGCTCTCGCTTAAGATCTGCGGACCGTGGGGTGTGATGGCTACGCTGTGCTCAAAGTGGGCTGCCAGCTTGCCGTCTCTGGTAACTGTCGTCCACTTGTCCGCCAGGATGCTGACGTCGTAGGTGCCCTCGGTGACCATGGGCTCAATGGCTATAGCCATGCCGTTCTGCAGGATCACGCCGCGTGTTCCTGGGTCAAAGTTGGGAACCTCAGGCTTTTCATGCATGTTGGCTCCGACGCCGTGACCGACGAAGCGGCGGACGACGCCAAAGCCCTTCGACTCGACAAAGTTCTGCACGGCTATGCCGATGCTGTGCACGTCATGGCCGGGCTGGGCTTCGTTGATGCCGATATAGAGGGCCTGTTCGGTGACGGCCAGAAGCCTGTCCGCCACCTCGCTGATTTTGCCAACTGGAAAAGTGCGGGCAGAGTCGCCGACCATGCCGCCGTATTCCACGCCAAAGTCAACGCTGACAATGTCGCCTTCCTTCAGGAGGACGGTCTCTGACGGAAATCCGTGCACAACCACTTCATTCACAGAGCAGCAGATGGCAAAGGGGAAGCCGGCATACCCGAGAAAAGCCGGACGCACGTGGTATTCCTCGCACATCCGTCTGGCAATGTTCTCAAGTTCCATGGTCGGAATGCCAGGGCGTACAGCATCGCCGATAGCGTCAAGAATATTGGCAGTTATACGGTCGGCCTCACGCAGGTTTGCGAGCTCTCGAGCATTCTTGATAAAGACACCCTGGTACTTTTTCATTCTATTCTACCCTTAAAATCCGCCCTGCCCTCTCCCGCAGGGGAAGGAGGCAGGACGGCTTCTCCAGCATTCCTGCCTGGCGAGGGGACACTCTCCTGTCCGCTCTGCCAGGCAGGACAACTCATGACTGTTGCGCCAGCAAAAAAAAGGCTACTTCGCCAGACGTCCAGTCTTGCGGGCCTTTTCCATCAGATGGCCATACTGGCTGGAAATGAGATGGGACTCAATCTGATTCATGAAGTCCATAGCCACGCCTACGAGAATAAGCAGGCTTGTGCCGCCAAAGTAGAAGGGCACGTTGAACTGGGAAATCAGAAGCATGGGAAGCAGGGACACACCGGCAATGTAGATGCCGCCTGACAAGGTCAGCCTGGTCAGCACAGTGTCGATGTAGTTCATCGTCTTCTCGCCGGGACGAATGCCGGGAATGAATCCGCCGTTCTTCTTCAGGTTCTCGCTCATGTCCTTGGGGTCAAAGATGATGGCGGTGTAGAAGTAGCAGAAGAAGAAGATAAGTGCGACGTAGAGGACGTTGTAGAGCACGCTCATGGGGGCGAACATCTCCGTCACCCTCTTCACCATCTCATTCTGCGTGAACTGGCCGATGGTGGCCGGGAAGATCAGCAGGGAGGAGGCGAAGATGGGGGGAATGACGCCTGCTGTGTTGAGGCGCAGCGGCAGATGCGTGTTCTGCCCGCCCATCACGCGGCGGCCGATCTGGCGCTTGGCGTAGGAGATGGGGATGCGTCTCTGGGCGCGCTCGACAAAGACAATGAACACCACCACGACTGCCATCAAAAGAATGACGCAGACAGCCAGGAAGATGGAGATGTCGCCTGTCTTGATGAGCTCAATGGACTGAATGATGCCGCGGGGGATGCCGACGACGATGCCGCAGAAGATGATCAGCGAAATGCCGTTGCCGACGCCCTTGTCGGTAATCTGCTCACCAATCCACATAATGAGCACTGAGCCGGCGCAGAATGTCAGCATGGTGGTCAGGAGGAAGCCCGTGCCAGGATGCATGACGACGGGCAGCCCTGACGGGCTGTTCATCTGCTGCAGGCCAAAACCGATGCCAAAGCCCTGGATAAGGGTGATGACAACAGTCAGGTAGCGGGTGTACTGGGTTATCTTGCGGCGCCCGGCCTGCCCCTCTTCCTTGTACATGCGCTTGATGTCCGGGCTGACCACCTGCAGAAGCTGCATGATGATCGAGGCCGAGATGTAGGGCATCACGCCAAGGGCAAAGATGGAGACGTTGGAAAGGCCGCCGCCGGAAAAGATGTCAAACAGGGCGAAGATGGTTCCGCTCATCTGCTGGAAGAATGAAGAAATGGCCTGGGCATCCACACCTGGAATCGGAACATGAACGCCGACACGGTAGCAGCAGAGGAGGAAAAAGGTCCAACCCAGCCGTTTGACTAGGCTGACATTCCCTGGTGTGAGATTCTGAGGTTGTGCCATGAATAAACCTTCTTCGTGGTTTGTCGAAACGAATTCAACGTACCTAAAACGCCTTTGTCCAGAGAATGAACCTGGACAAAGGCGCAATACAGTTAAAAAAGCAAGGATGTGCTCCTTAAGGAAGAGCCTTAAGGAGAGCGCCTTTAGGTACGTTTACTCAACCTGACCCAGCTCCAGGGAAAGAGCCTTGCCGCCAGCCTTTTCAATCTGTTCGGCAGCGGAGGCAGAGAAGCGGTCGGCCTCGATGGTAACGGCCTTGGTCACTTCACCGCCGGCCAGAACCTTGCAAGGCAGATTAGGCTTGCACAGCCCGAAAGTATAAATCATCTCCAGGGTGATCTTCTCTTCGTCCGGGAAGCGGGCGATGAGGTCGCCCACATGGACGACGCCGTAGGTCACCTTGAAGGGATAGTTCTTGAAGCCATGCTTGGGCAGACGACGCTGGAGGGGCATCTGACCGCCTTCAAAACCGGGGCGCACACCGCCGCCGGCGCGGGCATTCTGGCCCTTGTGGCCTTTGCCCGAAGTGCAGCCCAGGCCGGAACCTGCGCCACGGCCCACACGACGACGGGTCTTGCGCTCTTCCGGGAAGGGATAAAGGTTATGCAGCTGCATTGAAGACTCCTAATTACTGGCCAGTTACTTGCTGATAATGGCCACGAGGTGCGGAATTTTGTTGATAATGCCACGGACCGCGGGGGTATCGGAAATTGTCCTGGCAACCTCACGACGCTTAAGTCCGAGGGCATCAAGGCACTTCTTCTGCGCAGGCGTCTTGCCGGCGCGGGAGCGGACGAGCATGATGGTGATCTGTTCTGCCATAACTACTTCCTCGGAGCTTCAAGCTGCTTGCCACGAAGTTCGGAGACCTCTTCTGCACTGCGCAGGGACATAAGGCCCTGCAGGGTGGCACGCAGAACATTGTGGGGGTTGTTGGTTCCAATAGCCTTGGAAAGGACGTCGCGGACGCCTACAGCTTCCATAATGGCGCGGACAGCGCCGCCGGCGATGATGCCGGTACCTTCGGAAGCGGGCTTGAGCAGAACGCGTCCTGCACCAAAACGACCGAGGACCTCATAGGGAAGGGTCCCGTCCACAAGGGGGATGTGCACGCGGTTCTTGCGGGCACATTCTGTGGCTTTGCGCAGGGCCTCAGGAACTTCCTGAGCCTTGCCAAGGCCAAAGCCAACGCCACCTTTGCCGTCACCCACCACAACGAGGGCGGAGAAGCTGAAGCGGCGGCCGCCTTTCACAACCTTGGCCACACGATTCAGTGCAACGACTTTCTCAATTTCTCCCAGTTCATTCACGGGAGCTTCGACTTTCTCTCGCATATTAGAACTCCAGTCCGCCTTCGCGGGCACCGTCGGCTACTGCCTTGATGCGTCCGTGGTAAAGGTATCCGTTACGGTCAAAGACAACACGGGTGATGTCTTTTTCCTTGGCCAGACGGGCGATTTCACGTCCTACCATGGCAGCGCCTTCCTTGTTGCCGTGCACGCCGTTCTGGGAACGGGAGATGCTCAGTGTGGAAACGCTGGCGAGTGTCAAGCCGGATTCGTCATTGACGACCTGGGCATAGATATGCTCATTGCTGCGGAACACAACCAGACGGGGACGATCCGCAGTTCCATTAACCTTGCGGCGAATACGAACCTTGCGGCTGAGGCGCGCTTCATTTTTGCTGATAGCCATATTACCAACCCCTACTTCTTGCCGCCGGACTTACCGACCTTGCGGCGGATGGTCTCGGTTGTGTACTTGATGCCCTTGCCCTTGTAAGGCTCAGGCTTGCGGATGCGACGGATCTGAGCGGCGAATTCGCCGATCTGCTCCTTGTCGGGGCCGGTGAGCTTGAGAATGTTGCCGTCAACGGAGGCATTGATGCCGTCGGGGACGTCAATAAGCACAGGATGGGAGAAGCCGACCTGGAGCTCAATGATGGGGCCCTTGACAGCAACGCGGTAGCCGACGCCGATAACTTCGAGGTCCTTGGAGAAGCCTTCGGTCACGCCCACGATGCAGTTGTTGAGCAGGGTGCGGCGGAGGCCGTGCTGGGCGTTGGACTGACGGCTGTCATCCTTGCGGGTCAGGGTGATGTGTCCGTCTTTCTGTTCGTATTCAATAAGGGAGCAGACAGGGGTTGAAACCGTGCCCTTGGGTCCCTTTACTTCAATGGTGTCTGCACCAATGGTAACTGTAACGTTGGCAGGCACGGCAATGGATTTTTTTCCAATTCGAGACATGATTGCACCGCCTACCAGATTTCACAGAGAAGTTCGCCACCAACCTTCTGCGCACGGGCGGCACAGCCGTCCATAACGCCGCGGGAGGTGGTCAGAATGCAGATGCCAAGGCCATTCTGGACGCGGGGAATCTCGGTGGCGCCGACGTAGACGCGGCGGCCGGGGGTGGAGATGCGGCGCAGTCCGGTGATGGCTGGTTTGCCGTTCCGATACTTAAGGGTGATCTTGATGCCGCCATCATCGATGGCTACATCCTCGACGTAGCCTTCCTGCTTGAGGATGTTGGCCAAGGACGCTTTCATCTTCGAGCGCGGCACATTTACTTCCTTGTGCAGGGCCAAATGTGCGTTGCGGATACGCGCCAGCATGTCCGCAATAGGATCTGTGACCATGAAAAACTCCTGAAACCGGATTGTAATAAGGACAGGGACAAGCCCTGCCATGTGGAATGAACCAGGTTCCCTATCACAAAAAAAATACCGTTGCAAGTCCCGGCGCGACGTGCGCACCGAAGCCTGCAACGGTCAAATGCTATGGAATTATCCTGCTGGACTACCAGCTGGACTTACGAACACCGGGAAGCTCACCACGCAGCGCCATATTCCTGAAGCAGATACGGCACAGGCCGAAGTCGCGCAGGAACGCACGGGGACGGCCGCAGATAGGGCAGCGGTTGTACGCACGGGTGCTGAACTTGGGCTTGCGGGTTGCTTTAATCTTAAGAGCGAGACGGGCCATTGTAACCTCTTACTTGCGGAACGGCATGCCAAGCTGGTCAAGAAGCATCTTGCCCTCTCGGTCGGTCTTAGCCGTAGTCACTATGGTGATATTCATGCCCTTGGGATTTTCCACACGGTCAGCTTCCATTTCGGGGAAGATGGTGTGTTCCTTGATGCCGACGGTGAAGTTGCCGCGGCCGTCAAAGCCACGGTCAACAATGCCGCGGAAGTCACGAACGCGGGGCAGAGCGAAGTTCATGAACTTGTCAAGGAAGTCCCACATGAGATCCTTTCTCAGGGTCACGCGGACACCAATCGGCATGCCTTCACGCAACTTGAAGTTAGCGATGGACTTGCGCGCACGGGTCACAACAGCCTTCTGGCCGGCAATAGCCGTCAGCTCAGCCACAGCCTCTTCCATGATCTTACTGTTAGAGGTGGCAGCACCGAGGCCAATGTTGAGGGAAATCTTGGTTATACCAGGCATCTGCATAGGAGATTTGTAGTTAAATTCCTTCTGCAGAGCAGGGACAACCTTTTCCTTGTATATTTTTTCGAGGCGGGTCATAGCTACCACTTACTCCATGACTTCGTTGCACTTCTTGCAGAAGCGCACTTTTTTCTGCTTGCCGTCCGCCAGCTCCACATACCTGTAGCCAACACGGGTGGCTTCCGCGCAGGCGGAGCAGACGATCATCACATTGGAAATGTGAACAGGCATAGCCTTGTCAACGATGCCACCGGGCTGACGGGTATAGGGATTGGCACGGGTGTGCCTCTTGGCTACGTTGGCCTTCTCCACCAGCACAGTGTTGTGCTTCTGGATGACCTTCAGGACCTTGCCGATCTTGCCGGCGTCCTTGCCGGTTATGATCATGACCTTGTCGCCCTTGTGAATACGAACATTCGTCATTGTATGACTCCTTACAGCACTTCAGGGGCGAGAGAGACAATCTTCATAAAGTTGGCTGCACGCAGCTCTCTGGCGACGGGTCCGAAGATACGGGTGCCCACGGGTTCGCCATTGGTGCCAATCAGGACGGCGGCATTGCCGTCGAACTTGATGTAGCTGCCGTCGGGGCGGCGCACTTCCTTAGCGGTGCGCACAATGACTGCACGCATAACGTCGCCCTTCTTAACCTTACTATGCGGAATGGCTTCCTTCACGGAAACCATGATGATGTCGCCAACGGTGGCATAACGGCGG
>CAZWGJ010000073.1:0-8995 GCA_964633375.1 uncultured Desulfovibrio sp. | reverse complement strand
CATTAACCAGGGCAAGCCCTGCGGCAGCCCCCTCGGCAATGGCCTTGGTGCCCGGCAGGACTCTGGGTTCGCCAGCACGTGTGAGATAGACGGATTTCTCATCATGTTCGACAGTCATGGGGTATTCGAGGGAAATACCCTTTTGGTAATTCACCGTTTTGACGGTGGTGGTTTCACCATCAAACACAATCCCGTTTGGGTTGTACAGCAGATTGATCCTGTCGTTGAGTCCAAATTCACCGCCGTCAGATCCTGTCAGCTTCCCGATCCATTGCACGTCTATTGCGGCGCCTGAGAGATCTGTCTTTTCATTCTCAACAGCGTCAGATGCGGCTGCGCCGCTGCCAGAGCCTGCCGATTCTTCGACTGACTGTACGTTTGCAGCAGCAGCTGAAGCTGGCATGATGCCGCCGCTCTCATCGTCGTCATAACCATTATATTCAGTATAGTCAGTATAGCTGCCGCTCAGGGTCAGGACAGTTGCGCCTGCCTTCATGTCTGGCAGCTCATAGGCCAGAGCGGCAAAGTTCTTGATATTGACAGCCTTCAGAGCTTGAACCTGATGGAATTCAAGTCTGCCGCCGCTGACTGTCCCGGTGTCCTCACCATTTACAAGGGCTCGTCCGCCCCAGACAACAGCTTTTTCAAGATCAGGCCCTGCATTATTGTACGTCCAAAGCGAAACAGTGTTGCCAGTTGATTCGGCTGTGCCGGATTGTACGCTGCTGTAGCCTGCATAAACTGCCCCTGAATAGGTGCCGCCGTAAAGGGCAGCAGTATTGCCGGAGGTTACTGCCTTGCCGGAAAGCAGCACCCTGGCACTGCCTCCGTAAACGGTGCCGGAAATCTCCGTATCGGACAGAGTGAGCGTGTTGTTTGAAGACGCGGCACTGCCCGTTTTTTCTGTATCTGCGTTGCCTATTTCGGGCTTAACATAGTCGATGCCATACCCGTCTGCTATGGTGTCGCCGCCCCAAATGCTGCTGTTAGTGCTCTTGAAGGTGACGCCGCTGAGCTGCACATTGTTTCCGCTGGCTGCGGCTGAGCCTTGGTTTGCTTTTGCGTAGCCGCCGCGGACTTTGTTTACAGTGTTCTTATCGAAAACTGCCTTGTTGAGCTCAATGCTGTTTTTCTCAGCAGAGGCGGAGCCAAGGCTCGCAAAAGCATAGCCTCCATAAACATAATTGACAGAACTTTTCCCTGAGAAAGTTACGCTGTTAAACAGTACGCTGTTTTCGCTGACTGCGGCAGAGCCTTGGGCTACGAGAGTGTAGCCGCCGGCTAAGCAATTTCCTGCATTCTCAGCAGAAAACGTGACATCCTTAAGCTGTATGCTGCTTTTGCTGACAGAGCCCTCACTGTTGTCGCCGTATTCTATCACGGACTGGCCGCCCATAATAGAAATGCCGGCATTGGAACCAGAAATTGTCACCTTCTCAAGCTGGACGCTGCTTTCGCTGACTGCGGCAGAGTTAATGCCGCGGGCACACCCGCCCCAAATGGAAGCAGCGTCCCCAATTTCCACTCCATCGAGAAGCTGTACGCTGTTATTGCTGGCTTCTGCTGTCTCTGCGCTGCCTTCTGTTCCAGCGGCATAGCCTCCGTACAGTTCACCGTAGTCATTTAGTTTATGCCCTGAACCAAGCGTAATTGTATTTCCTGATGCCTTTGCGCTGCTGTCATGCTCTGACTTTCCGCCATAGATTTGATCATAGGAAACGGCATCCGGTGCTCCATCCTTGGAGCTGTCGTAATCACAGCCTGATGTTTTTCCAGTGCTGCTGCCTTCACCGCTGCCAATAAAAACTGCAGGCTCAGCAGCACTATCCTCCGCAAAGGAGTCCGCTGCTGAGGCAGCCTGCAGGGAGCAGATGAGGGCGCTGAACAAAACAGCACGGCCAAGCAGCCCGTGTTTATCGAAAGAGCTGTTTTCCTCTTTTGGTCTCTTATTGAGGACGATAGTCCGTCTTTTTACACTTAACTGATTGTTGCCATTGCTAATTTTAACACAGCGGGGGGAGACAGCGTTTATTAACATGTTAATTTAATCCTTGCATCTATTGCTTAAACCGCAAGAGGAAGCCGTATCTAAAAAGACGTACCAATTCTGAACGGTTCATTCCTGCTCGCAGGCACTCATAGCATGCACGCAGGAAGGGGGGGGGGGAGAACCATTCATTTACCTATAAGGGCTACTTAAACGATCTATGTACGCGATTAAAATAAATATTGTCAAAAACCAGATTGTCTGTTCACTCAGTTCAGCCCTCTGAGCTGCCTCCGCTCACTGGACTTTTATCCGCTAGAGCGCATCCTGCAGAATTCATAAAAAAAGACCGCCCCTTAAAGAGACGGTCCTTGCAATTTAATCAGCCCCTATTCAGGGCCGCATCAGACGCTACACCATGCCGTGCTCGCCGGGCTTCTCGTATTCCTGCTTCTTGGTTGACTTGATGTAGAACTCGCTGTCGCCAAGAGCCAGCAGAAGCGGGCAGGAGATGAACATGGTGGCGAAGGTGCCCACAAAGACGCCGACGCTCATGGTCAGGGCAAAGGAGTAGATGACGCCGCCGCCAAGGATGAGCAGGGCAAGGGCGGCCATCATGGTGGTGCCGGAGGTCAGGACGGTGCGTGCCAGCGTCTGGTTGATGCTCATGTTGATGAGCACCCCGATCTTCTTCTCAGGATGCAGGCGCAGGTTTTCACGCAGACGGTCAAAGGTGATGATCGTATCGTTCAGGGCGTAGCCGATGATGGTCAGGATGGCCGCCAGGACGTTCAGGTCCATGTCTATCTGCAGAAAGGACAGAACGCCCACGGCTATCGACACGGTCACAATCAGGCTGACTACGGCCGCCAGGGCAAAGTTCAGCTTCAGGAAGAAGCAGACGCCCAGGGTAATGGCCATGGCCACGCAGACCAGCATGCCGGTGGACACGCCAGTCAGGCCTACCAGGTAGGTTGCGCCCCACAGGCAGGCAGCCATGATGGCGGCAGCCATCCAGCGCTGCTCAAAGCGGCCTGAGATGTACACGGCGATGGTCAGAATGGCGTAGAAAATGGCGCTTAAGCCCTTTTCCGTCAGGTCCTTGCCTACTTTAGGTCCTACGACCTCGAGCCTCTCCATGCTGGCCGGATTGTCAGGGAAGGCCTTGGCAAGGGACTGCTCAAGCTTGGTGCGCAGGGAAGTGGAGGATTCCTCGGAGTTGAAGCGCAGAAGGTAGTCCCTGCCCACCTCGCCGAAGCGCTGCACGGAAAGGCCGGGCAGCTCGGGCACGTCCAGCCCCTTTTTCAAGGTCTGGTCGTCGATGTTCTGGGCAAAGCGCACCTGGGCGTTGACGCCGCCTGCAAAGTCGATGCCCAGCTTCATGCCGTTGCCGAAGAAGCAGGTGGCGACAGTCAGCAGCAGGAGGATGCCGAAGACGGTGTACCCTGCCTTGCGGTTGCCGATGAAGTTGATGTTGACGTCGGGTTTGATGAAATGAAACGACATGGGTGCCTCCGCCGCTAGATGCTCAGGCCCTTGGGACCGCAGGTGCGGGCCAGGCGCTCAAAAATGACACGGGACACGAAGACGGCCGTAAACATGGAGGCTATGATGCCCAGAGTCAGGGTCACGGCAAAGCCGCGCACGGGGCCGGTGCCATACTGGTAGAGGATGACTGCCGTGATGATGGTCGTCAGGTTCGAGTCGATGATGGCCACGGAGGCGGCGTCAAAGCCGCTCTTGACCGCAGCCAGCGGAGTGAAGCCCATGCGGACTTCTTCCCTTATGCGCTCATAGATGAGCACGTTGGCGTCCACGGCCATGCCGACGGTCAGAACGATGCCGGCTATGCCGGGCAGGGTGAGCGTGGCGCCAAAGGCGGACATGCCGGCAAGCAGAATGAGCAGCGTAAAGCAGAGCATGCTGTCGGCGATAAAGCCGCTCTTGCCGTAGTAGACGGCCATAAAGACCATAACCAGCACAGCACCCAAAAGGCCTGCGGTCAGGCCGCTGTCAATGGATTCCTGGCCTAAGGAAGGACCGACAGTGCGCTCTTCCAGGACGGTCACAGGGGCGGGCAGGGAGCCTGCACGCAGGACGATGGCCAGGTCCTGGGCTTCGCTGGTGGTGAAGCTGCCGGAGATGGAGGCCCTGCCGCCGCCGATCCTCTCGCGGATGTTGGGGGCGGAGTACACCTTGCCGTCCAGCACAATGGCCATGGCGCGGCCCACGTTTTCAGAGGTGACGCGCTCAAAGATTTCGGCGCCGCGGCTGTTGAAGGTCAAAGACACCGTGGACTGGTTGAACTGGTCAAAGGTCGGCCTGGCGTCGGCCACATCCTCGCCGGTGAGCATGGCGTCGCGCTCGACGGCGATGGTGCGGGTGCCCTTGCCGTCGTCACTGCCGCCCTTTTCCAGCATGGGCAGGGCTATGACGCCGGCAGGCAGCACGGGCTTGGAGGTGTCGACGTCCTCGCGCACCAGGTGGAATTCCAGGTGGGCGGTCTGCCCTAAGAGCTGCACTGCGCGCCTGGGGTCGGAGAGGCCGGGGAGCTGGACCTGGATGCGGTTGCCGGCCTGCTTGCGGATGTCGGGCTCGGCCACGCCGAACTGGTCGATACGGTTGCGGATGGTGCGCAGGGCCTGGTCCATGGCCATGTCCTCGATGCGCTTGACCTCCTGGTCAGAGAGATGCCCGACATAGCGCAGCTGCCCTGCCTCGCCCCTCTGCGGCTCGTTTAGGACGAGCTGCGGGAAGCGCTTGGAAACCAGTTCCTTCAGGGCCGGCTCATCGGAGGCACGGGGCACGAGAAATTCCAGGGTCGTGCCGCCCACAACGCGGGGGCGAAGAACGGTAATCTTTTTGTCCTGCGCCTCGCGGCGCAAATCCTGTCCGGTAATGGCCAGGGAGTTGGTCACCGCCTTGTCCACTTCCACGCCAAGGGTCAGGTGGATGCCGCCCTTGAGGTCAAGGCCCAGGCTGATTTTGCTGTCCGGCAGGTACGGAGCCAGGGCAGTCCCTACAACCGGGACATTGGGGAGCACATAGGCGAGCGACAGCAGGAGGACCAGCAGGATGACGAGGACACGCCATTTTTGAAACATGTTCACTCCAAGAAAAACAAACATCACGGACGGCCAAGCCTTCCGTGAACATATTCAAAAAGCGCTTTCTGCCTCATTGCCTGGGGAACAGAAAGCGCTCAACATTTGAGGGGAGAGGTCTACTTCTTTGCAGGCTCGACTGCCTTGCCGTCCTTGTCCACGACGCCGCCGATGGCGCCGCGGCTCAGGCGGAGCTTGGCCTCGCCGCACTCCATGAGCACGGTCTCGTCGTCCAGTTCAAGGATGCGGCCCAAAAAGCCGGAGGAGGTCATGATGTAGTCACCCTTCTTCAGGGCGCTCAGCATTGCCTTGTGCGCCTTTGCCCTCTTCTGCTGAGGACGGATGAGAAGGAAGTAGAAGATGACGAACATCAGGATGAGGGGAAGGAACTGCATCAGCATATCCGTTCCGCTGGGCGTTGCTCCGGCAGCGCCGGCTGCACCCTGAGGACCAGCCATGGCGAAAGCTTCAGTAATAAAAGACAAGAGATACCTCCACGCTTCAACCCACATTCCCCGCAATGGGGCGGGCATATCGGAGTTCCGACCATCCATCCACCAGAGGGCTTTTCAGACTACCTTCCACCAGACTTGCAATACGGCCAGATCTGCATCCGCAAAAAAGGAGCGGACGCCTCCACAAAATACAGCCTGCAGCGCCCCATAATTCACTTAGGAAGGCGCACAAGCATCGACTATGAGTAATTAGCTATGATAAGCACTACACTCCATTCTTGCAAGTGCCGTATTCCTGGACAAAACAAGGCTCCAGGGCAGCCTTTTCCAGCATCAATGCCCTGCCTTGGGGACGCCCCGGCAGGGCGCCTGCAGCCGTGGCGGATCAGGGTCTTTCTTTTTTTTGCAAATCCTGACAAAAAGAGCACCCGAACGTACTGCTGCAACCTGATTTTCCAACGATTCTTTTGAGGCTTCAGACCATGACTTCCGACATTGCAGACACAAAAGACAGCACAAAGCTTGCAGAACTTCTGGCGCACCTTGATGCGCAGGCAGACCGCGTGCAGCTCATCCAGACAAACTTGACGGCCGCCCGTGCCGTCGGGCCCGAAAACGGCGGCGAAGGCGAAGGGAAGAAGGCCCTCTATATTGAAGGGCTGCTGAAGGATGCCGGCATCACGGACATCATCCGCGTCGATGCAGAAGACAGCCGCGTGCCAGGAGGTGTGCGCCCCAACCTCATTGCCACCATCCAAGGAAAAAGGAAGCAGGCACTCTGGCTCTTTGCGCACATGGACGTCGTGCCTGAGGGGGACCTCTCCCTCTGGAAGACCAATCCCTGGCAGGTGGAGCGCCAGGGAGACACCCTCATCGGGCGCGGCGTCGAGGACAACCAGCAGTCCCTGGTCTCCATGCTCCTGCTGGCAGAGGGGCTCTCGCACTGCCAGGTGCAGCCTGAACTCACAGTAAAGCTGGTCTTTATGAGCGACGAGGAGTGCGGCAACGAAAAGGGGCTGGACTATGTCGTTGCCAAAAGGCCTGACCTCTTTCCCAAGGACGACTTCTACATCGTCCCCGACGGCGGATCCCCCAGCGGCAATGACATCCTGGTCGCAGAAAAGAGCATCTATCAGCTGAAGGTCGGCATCAATGGCGTCCAGTGCCATGCCTCAACGCCGGACAAGGGCACAAACGCCCTCTTTGCCGCTGCAGAGGCTGTCCTCTCCTTGAAGGAGCTGGACAAAGCCTTCCCTGAAAGGGACGCCCTCTTTGAGCCGGACCGCTCAACCTTTACGCCCACCCGCCA
The DNA here is from genome assembly GCA_964633375.1 of uncultured Desulfovibrio sp. Lineage (GTDB taxonomy): Bacteria > Desulfobacterota > Desulfovibrionia > Desulfovibrionales > Desulfovibrionaceae > Desulfovibrio. Next base: position 2,140 of record CAZWGJ010000073.1, on the reverse strand, counting down.
TGAGCTCAACGTGGCAGGCATCAACATCATGCCCGGGCGCGACGTCTTCTGGATAGACTGCCGCCTGCTGCCCTCCGTCGCTCCTGAAAAAGTCAGGGCAAAGGTGACGGAGCTTGTGCAGGCTGCCGCCAAAAAGCACGGCTGCACGGCTGAAGTTGAGGAAGGCCTTCTGCAGAGGGCTTCCAGGACGTCCCCCGAAGCCCCCGTGGTCAAGGCCCTGGCAAGGACGCTGGAAAAAGAGGGGAAGACGCCCCATCTCATCGGCATCGGCGGCGGCACTGTGGCAGCCATACTGCGCCACGCAGGCATTCCCGCCTGCGTCTGGAGCACCATCGCCGAGTGCTGCCATGAGCCGAACGAGCACTCCTCCATCGCCAACACCATTGCCGACGCCCGCATCTTCAGCCGCCTGGCCCTGGACGCCTCCCTCTAGGGAACCTGCGTCTGCCCTTTCCAGGCAGGAGCCGGCTTGTCCAGTCCATATCCCTGGCGGACGCCTTTTCCTGCTTTTTTTCGCTTCCATTCTTTAAGGACACCCTACGTGAACACGACATTTGACTGCATCGTAGTGGGCGGAGGCCATGCGGGCTGCGAAGCCGCAGCCTGCCTTGCCTCCCTTGGGCACAACACCCTGCTCATTACAGGCAACATAGACCGCCTCGGGCATCTTTCCTGCAATCCCGCCATAGGGGGGCTGGCCAAGACCCACATGGTGCGTGAAATTGACGCTCTGGGCGGGCGCATGGGGCTCTGGGCCGATGCCTCAGCCATACAGATGCGTGTTCTCAATGCCAGCAAGGGGCCGGCAGTGCGCGCCACCCGCGGCCAGATGGACAGGGCCTCCTACATGAAGGCCGTAAGAGCCACCCTCTTTTCCCTGGAGCATCTGACCATCTGGCAGGACCAGGTGACGGCCATCACCAGCTCGGACTCAAGGGCAACCGGCGTGCGCACCAGGCAGGGGCTCTCCTTTGCCGCAAAGAATGTCCTCCTGACCACCGGCACCTTCTTAAAAGGCCGCATCCACATCGGCCTTATCAACATGCCGGCAGGACGCCTTGGCGACGAGCCCGCCGCAGAGCTCTCGGACAGCCTCATGGGGCTCGGCATCCAGCTTGGACGGCTCAAGACCGGCACCACCCCGCGCCTGCTTGGGCGCAGCATAGACTTCTCCAAGCTTGAGGCGCAGTACTCCGACGATCCGCTGCCCCAGTTCAGCTTCTGCGGACCAAAGCCTCCCCTGCCCATGTCCGCCTGCTATGTGGCCTACACCAACGAGGAAACCAAGGAAATCATCAGGGAGGGCTTTGACAGATCCCCCCTCTTCACCGGCGTCATCAAGGGCACGGGCGCCCGCTACTGCCCGTCCATAGAAGACAAGATAGCCCGCTTTCCCGACCGTGAACGCCACCATGTCTTTCTGGAGCCCGAAGGGCTTGATCACGCCGAGTACTACTGCAACGGTCTGTCCACCAGCCTGCCGCTCGACATCCAGGCGCGCATGCTGCACTCGGTAAAGGGCCTTGAGCACGCCGTGCTCACCCGTCCCGGCTATGCCATCGAGTACGACTACGCCAACCCTGTCCAGCTCAAAAAAACGCTGGAGACCAAGGCCTGCGAAGGTCTGTGGTTTGCAGGGCAGATCAACGGCACCTCAGGCTATGAGGAGGCGGCAGCCCAGGGCATGTGGGCAGCCCTCAACATTTCCTGCGCATTGAGGGAGCTTCCGCCCTTCCTGCCCCGCCGCGACGAGGCCTACATGGCAGTTTTGGTTGACGACCTTGTCACCTCAGGAACGCTTGAGCCCTACCGCATGTTCACCTCCAGGGCGGAGCACAGGCTGCTTTTGCGCGAGGACACGGCAGACATGCGCCTCACCCCAAAAGGACGCGAGCTTGGGCTTGTGGACGACAAGCGCTGGGAGACCTTCCTCAGGCGCCGCGACAAGTGCCTTCAGGCTGCAGAGCTTCTGGGAAGGCTGCGCCTTCCTGCCGGCACCCAGCTGGAAAACCAGACCGCCTCGGTCGCAGGACAGACCATGGCGGAGGTCCTGCGCAGGCCGGAGGTGACGCTGGAACAGCTTGTCCCCCTGTCCAGGGAGCTTCAAAGCGAGCTGGAAGGCGTCGATGCCTTCACCAGG
>CAZWGJ010000072.1:0-9017 GCA_964633375.1 uncultured Desulfovibrio sp. | reverse complement strand
CAGATTGCCTTGGCGTCCTTTTCAAAAGCCTCCACCTTGGACTGGTTTTCCTTGGCCTGCTCAAGGATTTTCTTCCCCTTGGTGGCAAAGATGAGCCCCCCGCACAAAACCATCGGGGCAACGGTGATTCCGCCGATCATCACCATGCCGCCGGCCGCACCCAGACCGCCGGCAGCCAGGCTCCCTCCCAGCCACGACACCGTCGCATTTGCCGCAGCCGCTCCGTGAAGGCTGGCTATGGCTTTGCCGGCGCCCACTGCTGCCAGGATCTTTACTCCTCCCAGCGCAGCCAGGGCAGGCAGCGCTTTGTCGGAAGTCAGTCCTCCGGCAATCTCCTGCAGCTGCAGCCGGATGTCGTTCATGTCCTGAAGGATGACGGCAGCAGGCCTGGCTTCCTCCAGCACTCCGTCAAGTTCATTTGGGGGGATGTTCTGCAGCCTGCCGGCAGCTTCAAGAAATTTTGCCGCCGATCCGCCGGCAAAGATGTCCAGCTTCTTCCTGCCCAGATTGTTCAGCGACAGGTTTGTCCTGCTGCGCGCATTGTCAAGCAGGCACTGAATCTCCTTGTAGCGGTCCCGTGCCCTGGCGTCTATGTCTTTGGCTTTGTTCAGCTTCGATTTGCCGCTGACGCCGGCAGCAACGCCTGCGGCGATCGCAGACCCCAGTCCAATAAAGACAGGCAGTAAAGGCAATGGCATACAACCCCCTTGAATTGCGGTTTGGCGGCCTCTTTTGCAGTCATGGTCTTGCAGCGGCTGCGTCCTGCACAGATGTGCCGGAATCTTCAAAAACCTGGGCAAGCTCCCCGTGGCTGCACTGATATTTTATCGTTGGCAGGTCCTCACTGCATCCAGCTTAGTACACAATATAATTCCCGTTTGCGTCTTGATACGGCAAATCATCAACCATTTTTGTAAGGTCTCCCTGATAATCTGTCTCTACTTCAAAATAGAGGTCGCTGTTGCTTAAAGCATAGTACAGTTCGGCGGGGGAAAACGGCTCTGAAAAATCAAAACTAGTCAGACAAGGGACTGTCGGCCGCGGCCAGAAATGGCAGATATCCTCCAGCCATGAGAAATAGATATCCTTCTTTGTTATAGTTGCATCTGAATTGTAATCAGCGGCAGCAATTTCAAACTCAGAGTGAAATTCATCAAATGTTTTTTTGTCTAAGCCGACGCGAAAAGTGAACGTATACATACTCCCTGCCTCCCTTTACTCTGCTGGCTGTGCTTTTGCCCAGCGGCTGCGGTGCATGCTGCCGGCGTCTCCTGTGCCGGCTGTACGGGTCTTCCTGGCTCGCAAAAAACGCCTCTGCCCAGGCACGGCATCATTCCTGCCCTGCCGGACGGCTTCCTGCGAACTGGTCAAAGGACACGATACCGGACAATATGCCGCCCGGCAAGCCCAGCTAAGGCGGCTCCGGAAACTTTTTTTGAAGAAAGCGAACTTTTTTGTTGACATACCCACAGGAAAATTTTACACCTCTCCCTGTCAGGGCTTTGAGCCCAGGCAAATGGCCTGTGCAAGGGGCTAAGCAGACACCACGCCCAGCCCCCTGCCAGACAGACGCAGGACAGGTGTTTTAAGCCGTCCTGCGCAGCATTTCAGGGAGGAACCCAAAGCAGCAAACCCCTAGGTGCCAGGCTCATAAGCCTGCGCCACCAAGCCGGAAGGCAGACTTTAAAAAACGTTTTCCTTCCGCAGCGTGTCCTTAGTTTTTGTCGTTTTGTTTACATTGGCAACCCAACAACATTTTAACCGCACAGGATTTTGAGCACCATGCAGAGCACATTCAAGTGTATGAAAAGTTTGAGAAAAGACAGCAAAGCAGACAGCCGCAGCATGCGGCGCCCGGAAGGCTCTTTCAGGCGTCCTGAAAGCTGCCTCAGCTAAACCCTTTGGCCGCCCAGAAAGGCGGCTGCACCCTATTGGCAGCAGGCTCATCCCCTGCTGCAGCAAACCTATTTGTAAACCCTTATGGAATGAGCAAAAGGAGTCTTGCGTCATGACCGCAGACATCAGACTGTCAACCGATCTCTTCAAAAACAAAAAAATCTGGACGCTTGAGCGCAGGCTGGGCAGCAAGGCCGTCTTCAGCCTCATCAGGCTCTGGTTCTGGACGGCGCAGTGCCGCCCGGACGGACGCCTTGGCGCAGCCGAGGAGGACTTCATCGCCTATGTGGCGGAGTGGAAGGGAAACGGCGCCCACTTTGTGCAGGCGCTCACAGATCTTGCCCTGCTGGACAAGGATGCCGACGGCGCATTCTTTGTCCACAACTGGCAGAAGCGCCAGCCCTATGCCTCCTACCTCTGGGAGCGCAGCCATGCCCCGCAAAAGCCCTGCCCTGAGCCCTGGACCGGGTCCCGCACATCCAATCTGCGCCCGTCCGAAACGCATCCTTCGGCGCGCAGGTCCTATGCCGGCACGGCTGCAGCCGACAAAGCAGCCTTTGGGGGACGCACAGACCATGCCCGCAGCAGCTCTGCACGGCAGGATCGGACCCATTATGCCCCGCGCTTCAGCGGACAGGAGCCTGCTGAAACGGGCAGGCACTTCTCCTCTGCCCCAGCATCCTGCCCAAACGACAAAACGTACTCCGCAGGCCCCTCGGCAAAGAACAGACCAGCCGGCAGAAGACCGCACCCGGCAAAGACGCCGGTCCAGGAGCAGGATTTGAGCCCTGCACCAAAGAGTGATGAGGCAGCCCCAAAGCCTCAGGCAGCAGAACGTGAAAGCCTCCAGGTCCAGGACAGCCCAGTCCAGGACAAATCCTTTCAGGACGATTCCCACCAGAACAGCGCTGCGGATGCCGCAGCCAAAAGCCTCTTTTAAACCCCATCGTGCGCCCCATCATCGTGCGCAGGCACGCTGCAGGCCCTGCCCGCAGTGCGTTGGGCAAGTCAAAACAGGGCCTGCAGCGCAAGCCTTTGGGGCAGGCACCAGGCTTGCCCCAAGGGGCGGCATAGAGGCGGCACAAGCCAGACACCACACAAGGAAAAAGCAGACACAGGGAGGAACGCAGCATGGCTGAGATCTATTTGCAGACAAAGGGAACACTCAGGGAATGGCAGGAAACGGTCGTAAGGCTGGCGCACAACAACAGCAGGCTGACCACGGTGCTCTGCTTCGGGCTCATGGCCCTTTTGCGGGAGGGCGCAGGCCTTCCTGCCAGGACGCTCTGCCTGGTGGGCGGAAGCCCTGAGGAGCGGGCTCTTGCCAGAGTGTTGTGCGCCGGCGTCTCCACCGGCACAGTCAAGGACAAATCCCTGGGCAGCGCAGCCGAGTCCGGCAGCTTTGAGGACTACATCAAGTCCCTCTACGGCATAGGGCAGGACCTTGAGACCTGCGCCAGGAAGCATGAGCTGACCGTGCTCTGCCTGGGCGAGGGGAATGGGGAAAGCTGCGAAGAGGACCTGCACCTCTACGCCATTTTAAACCGCTGCCGCACAAGCTGCCTCACCGGGCGCAGCGGCTACCTGCTGCAGGAAGAAGAGGCAGACTGTCCGGCAGACATCACCGCCCAGGTCATAGAGGTGCCTGCCGACGCCGGAGCCGGCTGCGGGCTCTTTGAGGACCTGCACGGGGCAGGCTCCAGGGAGGCCTTCTGCAGGACTGCGGGCGAGGCGGCAAAAGCCTGCTGCGGGCAGGCTGCCGCCGCCTACCTTGGGGGCTTTGTCAGGGACCCTTCCCTCTACAAGGTCCTGCAGATGTACCGCCGCCCCATCCAGGCCTTCTACACGCCCAAGGGCATACGCCCCGACGGGCAGATGATGCAGACAATCAGCTTCTTCTCGCTTCTGGCAGCAGCCGGCAAGCTGGCAGAGGACATGGGCATCCTGACCTGCGAAAATCTTCCCTCCATGAACATCGTCTGCGCCGTCGCCAAGATGCTGGACGACCACCTGACAGCCATGGCGCACTTCAACGCCTACCAGAGCTGACCTGGGGCCCTTTGCACCAGGCTTGAAAAAAAAGTTTCAGATTTTTGTTGACACACTAGAAAAGTTTTGATAGAAGCCATCTTCACAAGGCTTCTGCCGCCTTTCCCCCTCCTCCCCACACCGGTGAGGAAGGGGGAAGGCTCCGGCAAAAGACCCTGCTGAAACTGAAAGTGCAGCGAAGTCAAAACCGCGAAAGAGGGGCAGCAAGCCCTGCCCCAAGAAACCCTTAAAACAGAGGCAAAACCTATGGACTACAAAAGCCAGGAGACCTTTTACCCTGAACTGTCAGCCGGACATCATGAGCAGCACAAAAGTGCTCTGCCCCTTTGTCCCGCGCTCTGCCTCATCCTTCTCTTGTCCTTCATCCTCTCCTTCCTCTGCGCCTGCTCCGCCCGCAAAAACGTGCCGGCAGCCCAGCCGCAGGAAGTGGTGGAGGACAGTTTGAGCAGGGCGGCCAAGAAGATCAGCGCCGACCTTGCCGTCCTGAACGGATCAGGCCAGCAGCTGGACGCCTCGCCGCCCAAGAGGGCGCTCTCAACGCCCATGACCCTGCACTTTGAAGGACCGCTGCCGCAGGCGCTGGAAAAAATCTGCGCCTACACGGGCTTCAGACTGTCGCTTGTCGGCAAAGCAGGAAGGTCGCAGACCATGGTGCATCTGGCAGCAGAAAGGACGCCCGTCCTGGAGATTCTGCGCGACATCGGCACCCAGACCGGAAAGCAGGAGCTCTTGAGGGTCGTCGAGCAGCTGGGGCTGATTGAACTCATCCGCCTGGACAAAGAACAAGGCAGCGAACACAGCAAAGCAAACGCAGGGAGGAAGTAGACCATGAGCAGAAAATTTCAGCTTCTCCTCTCCCTGGCCAGGGCAAACCGCCTCCGCCGCAGCCGGGAAAAGCTGCGCGAAGCGGCAGACAAGGCGCAGCAAAAGAAAGGACAGGCTTCCAGGTTCAGCTGCAGCCGGGACTGCCGGCCAGGCACCTTCAGGGACTGCTTAAAAACCGGCTCCATGGACTGCCTGAAGAACGGCTCCAGGCAGGAGGCATCCGCCAGAAAGAAAGCTTTCAGGCGCAAAAAGAAGGACCCTGCCTTCAGGCCTTCCCCTTCCTGGAAGGCACTGCCCAGGGCAGCCTTCAGCCTCCTTCTTCCCTTCCTCCTTCCCCTGCTTGTCCTCACCCTCTCTGCCCCGACCATAGGCGCAGCTTCAGGGATTCCACAGGAGGCTTCCGCCGCAGCCAGCACTTCAGCTGACAGTCCCGCAGCCGGCCAGTGCGAGGAGTACACCGCCCCGGACTATCCCCTCAAGGACAACGAACTGATCTACCCTGGGCTTATGGCGGAGGCTTCAAAGAAGACGGACAAGGACAGCGGGCTTTCCGCCCTGCTGGACCTTGAGGCAGGAAAGGAAAGGCAGATGGCGGAGGAGGACGAAAAAGGCAGGACAGGGACTGCAGCAGAGGAAAAGGAAAGCACAGCCTCGCTCAGGGAGCGCTTCATAGCCGAATGCGGCAGGACGCTCAGCTTCCAGAAGGCCGTTGCCTGGCGCTACGCAAAGCTCAATGAGGCCTGCCAGGAAAGGGCTGCAAACTTAAACCGCATCTTCAACTTCCAGGCGCTTTTGATAGACGAGCACATCCTGCCGCCCATCCTATCCTGGGCAGGGGACGTGCACACCCAGCACGACAAGGACAGCGCCTCCTTTGTGGAGGAGACCTACACCATCCGCTCCCAGGCGCGCCTGGTCTCATCCCCGCCTTCCTGGCGCGACTACCTGACCAGGGACTTTGACGCCCTCTCCATCCGCCGCGAGTTCCTGCCCAAGACCTCGGCTGAAAAGAGCATCTGGCAGCAGGCTGTCCGGGAGGGCTGGCAGGAGGGCACAGCCCAGGCGGACGAAGTCTTCGCCCAGAACATGGACCGCCTTCTTGCCGACTACCGCGGCATGCTCAGGTTCACCATGCTCTACAAAAGAGGCTACGTCTCCCTGCCCAGGCTTGCCGAAGGGCACATGGCCATACGCGTGGGCAAAAACACCCTCGACCTCAACCAGACCGTCTTCCGCCTGACTGCCCAGGCAAGCTTCCAGAACCCCGACGAGCTGAAGGAGGCCGCAAAGGACAAGGGCAAAAGAAAGAAGCGGCAGAAAAGGGAGTAAGAGGCAAGCCCCTCATCCGCCAACCCCCGCTAAAGAAAAAACCAAAAGGAGGACTGTTGTGAAGAAAAAGTACGAGCTCTGCCTGCCGGGACTCTGCCAGCCAGGCATCTGCAAGGACTACGCCCCCTGCAAAACGCCCGGGCGCAGCCGCAAGTCCCTGCAGGTCAAGCGCATCCCAAAATCGCGCCCGGCAAAAAGCCGAAAGGCGGCGGCAAAGAAGACCTCCAAAAGAAAGGAGGGCATCCTGCTGCCGGGCCTGGCAGAAGCGGCGGCTCCTGCCGATCCCGCAGACGGCGCTCCCTCTGCCTGAAGCAGGACGCACCTTTAAACCATCATCCGCAAAACCCCGTTCATAAACCCAACAGCAAAAAAGAGGCACAACACTATGACCGAACCGCTGCACTATCCCAAACCCCTGCACCATGAGCTCGACCAGGAGCAGCTGGAAGACCTGCTCAACTGGTGCGTGGCCCAGAACGCCTCCGACATCGTGCTCTGCCCGGACGACCAGGTCTGGCTGCAAAAAGACGGGCAGTGGCACGCAGTTACCGACAGCTGTCTCACAGACGCGGAAGTCCAGTACATGGTCAACCTGACCTCGGGCCAGTCCAACAGGGCGGGCTACGTCAGGGCCGGGCACAGCCTGGACTACGCCTTCGGGCTCAGGGTGCCGGGCGAGCGCAGCCTGCGCCAGCGCTTCCGCGTCAACGCCACCTCCTCCAACAAGGGGCTCTACGTAGTCCTAAGAGTCCTGCCCAGGGAGCTGCCAAGGCTGGAGGACATGAACCTGCCGGAAGAACTTGTTGAGGCGCTCTACCCCGACGCCGGGCTGGTGGTTGTCTCGGGCGTCATGGGCTCCGGCAAGTCCACTTTGCTTGCAGCCGCCCTGCACAAGGCCGTGCTGGCAGGAGGATTGGGGCGGCAGATCCTCACCCTGGAAGATCCGGTTGAGTTCGACTTTTCCGTCATCCCCCACCAGGCCAGATCCGCCCCCATCACCCAGTCCGCCATCGGCGTCGACGTGGAGAGCTGGAGCATGGGCGTGCGCTCCCTCACCAGACGCAAGGGCGAGGTCGTCATGGTCGGCGAGTGCCGCGACAAGGAGACCATCACCTCGCTGCTCTCCACCGTTGAGCAGGGCGTCACGGCCTACACCACCGTACATGCCCAGGACGTCCCCCAGACGCTAACCCGCCTCATCCACCTCTTCCCCGAGGAGGAGCGCGACGGCGCCATGGCTGTGCTCTTTGCCAATTCAAGGCTCCTCATCCACCAGCGCCTGGTCCCGTCAAACAAACGCCCCTCCACTGCACAGACGTCCTCCAGGGACTTTAGACAGCAGCCGCAGTACGGCCGATGCGCCCTGCGCGAGTACCTCATCGTGGACAAGGACGTCCGAACCCTGCTGCACACCCTGCCTGCCCACAGGCTCATAGAGGAGCTGCGCGAGCTGGTGCGCCAGAATGGGCACAGCTTAAGCCTTGATGCCAGGACGGCCTGGCAGAACGGCCTCATTGGCGACGACGTGCTGCTGGCCGTCGTGCGCGAGCAGGAAGGCGATGCGGCTGCAGGCGATCTTCTGGCCAGGCGGAAGGCTGCTGCAGGAAGGGGATATGCCCCAAGGCCGGCTGCCAGGGATCAATCCTCCGCAAGCCCGCAGGCCCCCTATCCTGCCGGATGCCGCCAGCCAAGGCAGGCAGCCTTTATGCCGGGCATGGGCGGCATGGGTCCCGGGCGCCGCCAGCATCCCATGCCCGGCGCTCCTGCCGCGCAAAACCAGCCCAAACAAGACAGACACCAATAACAGACAAACCCGCAGCAATAGGAGAAGGCAGCTATGTCACTGGAGCAAAACTGCTGGCGCGACTCTGCCAGGACCGTGCGCATAGGCTTTCTGGATGCCAGGGCCTGCTCAGGCTTCTTTGCCTGGATGCTGCACATGTGCTGGCCGACCTTCTTTCTCTCTCTTTTCATCATGGCCTTCTTTGTCCTGCTGGAAAGACAGGGCATCACGGTCCCCTGCGCAGCCCGCTACCTGCGCACCCTCTTTCTGCCGGCAGCAAGGCAGAACACATCCACCTTTTTAGAACGGAGAAGACTGTCCCAATGAAACCCCTACAGCAAAAAACCTTTCAGCTGCTGCGCAAGCTGCCTTCATCCCTCCTGGCTTTTGTCCTCTTCTGCCAGGCTGCCTTAAGCACGGCGCTTTTGGCACCAATAAAGGCCTGCGCCTCCTATGAGGAGCACCTGGAAAGCACAAAGCAGCAAAGCTCAGCCGCACAAAAGAAGCAGCCTGCAAATCCTGCCTCTTCCCTGCCTATCCTGGAGGAAAAGGGCAGACCCGCTGCCGTCCCCTCCCTGCCCAAAAAGGGATCAGCTTCCGCCTCTGAGGCGCTGCGCCTCCTTGTCCCGCAGGGCTTCATCTGCACAGGGCTTTTGGGAAGGCAGGACAAGGCCGCCGTCTCCTGGGGCAGAAAGGACAGCTGGCACGATGTCATGCAGCGCCTGGCCTCAGCCACCTCTACGCACATCCTGGTCAGCTGGCAGGAGAAGACCATCACTCTTTCCCCTGCCAAGGCAGGCCCCATTCCGACAGCGCCGGCTGCGGATGCCCCCGCTGGCAAAGCTTCAGGGGCAGCTGCCCAGAAATGCGAGGAAGTGCGCCCTGGGGCTGCCAATGCCATTTCCCTGGCGCCTGAGCCGCAAAAGAAGACGGATGCCGGCAGCGCAGCCTCTGCCGGAACAATTCCTGCAGCAGGCAGTGCAAAGTCTCCGGCATCCGGCAGCGCCGTGACGCTTCCACTGCAGCAGCCGTCTAAAACGGACGCTCCTGCAGGCAGTCCTGCAGCCGGCGCCAACGCAGCCGGTGCAGGTCCTGCCGGCACACCAGCTTCCAGTCCGCCCGCTGCGGCAAAGCA
>CAZWGJ010000071.1:0-9131 GCA_964633375.1 uncultured Desulfovibrio sp. | reverse complement strand
AGAGTCCTGAATCCCTCCGCCATCAAGGTGCTCAACAGTGCGCTGCTGGACGGAAAGGACATCGCCTTCCTTGGACCAAAAAGAATCTTTGACGCCTATTTTGCCGATGCTTCATCCATCCACTATGAGACAAGCCTGGCAGGGACATCGTCCGCCTATGCCGTGCTCTGGGACAGCGGGGAGGAAGTTCCTGACTCAGTCACAGCCCTGCGTCTGACAAGCCGCACGCACACCCTGGGCATAGGCTGCCGCAAAGGCATTGCCAGTGAAGAGCTGCTAAACGCTGCAGAGCACTTTCTGGCAGACCACGGGCTCACACCAGACAACATTGCCACCCTTGCCACCTGCGACGTCAAAAAAGAGGAAGAGGCGATAACCCGCCTTGCAGAAGCCTGGCAGAAGCCTCTGCACTACTACAGTGCAGAAGAGCTCGCCCAAGTTCCTGTGCCTACCCCCTCCGACAAGGTGCTGGAAAAGCTGAAGACGCCCTCTGTCTCAGAGGCAGCCAGTCTGCTCTGCGCAGGATACGGCACAAGGCAGGGTGCGCACATCCAGGTGCCCAAGCACATCATCGGCAATGTCACGCTGGCCCTCAGCAAAATTCCCCACGGCACAAGCAAGGAAGAACACCATGCCGCCTGCTGCGGAAACGAACCTCATCACGGCTCTGTCATCGTAGCAGGCATAGGCTCCGGCTCTGCCAGGCACATTACGCCTGAGGTGGAGCTTGCCCTCAAAAGCTGCGACATAGTGGCAGGCTACACAACCTACCTGGACTTCATACGCGGAAGCCTTGCCGGCAAGGAAGTCATCCAAAGCGGCATGCGGGGCGAAATGGCTCGCTGCACGGCAGCCCTGGATGCGGCAGTGCAGGGCAAAAAGGTCTGCATGGTCTGCTCAGGGGATCCCGGTCTGCTGGCCATGGCAGGACTGCTCTATGAGCTGAAGGCAGAAAATCCGCAGTACAAGGCCATCCCCATCCGCGTCCTTCCCGGCATAACCGCAGCCAGCATAGCAGCCGCCTCCCTGGGCGCACCCCTGCAAAACGGCTGCGCCCTCGTCAGCCTCTCCGACCTGCTGGTTCCGACAGACGAAGTGCGGGAAAACGTGCGCTGCATCGCCAAGTCCAAGCTGCCTGCCGCCATCTACAACCCGGCAGGCCGCAAACGCAGGGCCCTGCTTGCTGAAGCCCTCGCCATCTTCAAGGAGGAAAGGGGCGGCAGCGTCTATTGCGCCTATGTGAAAAACGCCGGCAGGGAGGACGAAGCCAAGTGGACAGGCAGGCTTGCCGATATTCCTGCCGACGACATAGACATGTCCACGCTCCTCATTGTCGGCGGCCCCCGCACCTGTCTTGCTGACGGCATCCTGTATGAAGCCAGGGGCTATATGGACAAATACCGCCAGGGGTAGGATGTGACGATGCCTGAACAGCGTGCAGGACACACACCCTTCCATGCCTTCCTGCTGGCAGCGCCCAAGTCAGGCGAGGGGAAGACCACCGTCAGCATTGCCCTGATGCGGGCCTTGGCAAGGCGGGGAATGACAGTGCAGGGCTTCAAGTGCGGCCCGGACTACATAGACCCCGGCTTCCACGCAGAGGCGGCAGGACGCCCGTCCTGCAGCATCGACACCTGGATGATGGGAGAGCACGGCGTCAGGGAGCTTTGGCGCAGCCGCTGCCGGCACGCAGACGCAGCCGTCGCCGAAGGCGTCATGGGGCTTTTTGACAGCATCTGCCCAGGCGAGCCTGCCGGCAGCACGGCAGACTGCGCACGAGTGCTGAACATACCTGTAATCCTTGTCCTCAACGCCCGCGGCATGGCCTGGTCCGCAGCCGCCCTGGTCGACGGCTTCAAACGCATGGCTGAGGGCATGGGTGTGCGCCTTGCCGGCGTCATTGCCAACAATGCAGGAAGTCCGCGCCACGCAAAGATTCTGGCTGACGCGCTGGAAAAGGAGGGACTGCCTCCCCTGCTTGGCGCCCTGCCCAGAACCAAGGAATGGACGCTTCCCCAAAGACAGCTTGGGCTCATACCCAATGCTGAAGCCCGCCTGTCTGAGGAATGGCTGAATACGCTGGCTGACTGTGCAGAAGAACACATTGACATAGACCGCCTGCTGGCCGGCACGCTCTGCCTTCGTCCCGAAGCCTCCAAGCCCGCCCCGCCCCCTGCCTCATCTGCGGTCCCCATGGAGGCTGCACGTCCAGGGAAAAGGCTTGGCATAGCCAAGGATCAGGCATTCTGCTTCTACTACCAGGAAAATGAACGCGTCCTGGAACAGGCCGGCTGGACGCTTGTTCCCTTCTCCCCGCTCCATGACAAAACGCTTCCTGAAAACCTGGATGCGCTCTACCTTGGCGGCGGCTATCCCGAGGTCTTTGCCGGGGAGCTCTCTGCCAATGCCTCCATGCGCTCCGCCATCCAGGGCTTTGCCAAAGACGGCGGCGAAATTTATGCCGAATGCGGCGGCTTCATGTACCTGTGCACCAGCCTTGAGCTGCCGGCGGCAGACGATGCAGGCGACAAAAAAAAGACGACGTCCTATCCCATGTGCAATGTCCTGGATGCGACGGCTGTTATGGGCAGCCGGCTGCGCTCTTTGGGCTACAGGGAGGCCTCCCTGCTGAACCCCGCCCCGTTCGGACTTCCGTACCAGACGCTGCGCGGCCATGAGTTCCACTGGTCGGACATTGTGCTCCACAAGGACTACGCCCCCTTGTACAGGGCAAAATCGGCTTCTTCAGGACCAAAGGAATGCGGTGTTGCAGACGGCAATGTGCGGGCAGGCTACCTGCACCTCTATTTTGCGGAACCCAAAGCGGCACAACTCCGATCCGCTGAACGACAAAACGCACGACGTGAACGAGCTGCACACAAAGGACAGGTCATCCTCCTGAACGGTCCATCCAGCGCCGGCAAAACGACGCTTGGCAAAGCCCTGCAGGACAAGCTGCTGGCAGAATACGGCATCCACTCCCTGCTTTTCTCCATAGACCAGTTCCTCAAGGCTGCAGACGGAAGCTGCACAACCGTCCTAAGCTGCCTTGAGGCGACGCGCCTGCCCCTCATTGAGAGCTTTCATGCCTGCATTGAGGCGGCTGCCAGGGCTGGCGCCGTCGTTGTCGCCGATCATGTCCTAGGCGAAAAGGCGGCATGGGTTGAGGACTTCTGCAAAAGGCTTAGCGGCATCCCGGTGCTGCCTGTCCAGGTCGCCTGCAGCAGGGATGAACTGCAGAAAAGGGAGCTGGCCAGAAAGGACCGCCCGCCTGACTGGCAGCATGCGCTAAGACAGCATCAAAGCATCCACCGCCCCCTTCCAGGGCAGCTTGTGGTTGACACCACGCTGGATGAGCCCGCCCGCTGCGCTGACGCCGTGCTGGCTGCCCTGCCCCTGCAGCACAGGTAAGCGCCCTTGATAGACCGATACAGGAGAAGCCACTATGGGCAGACCAAGAAATCCCAATCCCCCGATCCATGCAGGCAGGGTGCGGGTGCCGCAGGCCAACGGATGGACCTACGTTTACGAGAAGACCTCGCAATACGATCATGAGCGTCAGCAAACCAGAACAATATCAAAGCAGTTGATAGGGAAAATCCCTCAGGGAAGCAGTGATTACAAAGACATGGTTTCCACAGGGAGACGCGGGCGCCCGTCTAAAAAAGACGCAGAGGCTAACACGCAAGCGGCTGCGGCTGATACGCAGGCAGCCAAGGCTGAAGCGCAGGCAGCTTCCGCTGATATGGGAAGCGCAGAGGCTGCTGCTCCCTGCCCTGCCATACCGGCCTTTGACACTGCGGCAGCCAAAAAAGCTCAGGAGAGGCTCAACTCCCTGGCCAAGATTCCAGGCAGCCTCGGCTCTCTGGAGGACCTTGCCATCCGCCTGGCAGGCATCACCGGCAAAGCCTGTCCCTCCTTCCCCAAAAAAGCCGTCGTCCTCTTTGCCGGCGACCACGACATCGCCCTGCACAACGTCAGCGCCTCGGGTCAGGAAGTGACCGAGCAGCAGGTCCGCAACTTCCTGGCAGGAGGCGGCACCATCAACGCCTTTCTGCGCACAGCAGGTGCTGAACTGACCGTGGTCGATGTCGGCATCAAGAACGACCTGAAGGACGCACCGGGACTTGTGCAGCGCAAGGTTGTGCATGCGGCACGCGACTTCAGCCAGTGTCCTGCCCTGACGCATGAGGAAGCCCTGCGCTGCCTGCAGACGGGTGTGGAGATGGCCTATGACCAGGCAGAGAAAGGGGTGACTCTGCTTGCCTGCGGCGAAATGGGCGTCGGCAACACCTCCCCCTCCTCAGCCATCACCGCTGTTTTGACCGGAGCTCCCGTGGAGCAGATCGTCAACAAGGGATCCGGCATACGCGATGAACTTGTGCAGCGCAAAATACAGCTGATACGCCAGGGCATTGAGCGCAATGCCCCCAATCCCGACGACGCTGTTGACGTGCTGGCAAAGGTAGGCGGCGCTGAAATAGGCGCTATGGCAGGCATGATGCTGGGCGCAGCCTCCCTGCGCATCCCCTGCGTGCTGGACGGCTTCATCGCAGCTGCCGCCGCAGCCATAGCCCTGGGGATCAAAAAGGAAGTCCGCTCCATGCTGGTCGGCTCCCATCTCTCCAAAGCCAGGGGGCATGCCCTGCTGATGAAATACCTGAAAATTCCCACCTACTTTAACTTCGGCATGCACCTGGGCGAAGGCGCAGGCGCTGCCTTGTTCTTCCCTGTTGTCGACAGCGCTGTCCGCATCCTCACGGAAATGACCAGCCTGGCCGAACTGCACATCAACCGCTGCAACAGCGAACACTGATGCTCTGCCCAAAGCAGACGTCACCCACAGGCTCTAGACTCCATGAACACGACCGGCTTGCACAAGCATCTTGCCATTTTCCGCTGCGCCCTTGCCTTCTACACAAGGCTGCCCGTCGGCAGCGCCCCGCTGCCGACGACGCTTGACGGTACCTGCTTCTGGCTTCCTGCCATAGGCATCATCACAGGTCTTCTTGCAGCCATCGTCATGGTCCTCTGCTCGTTCTTTTTCCCATGGCAGGTCTGCGGCCTGGCTGGCTGCTTTGCCTGGACTTTTGTTACAGGCGGGCTCCATCTGGACGGTCTTGCCGACTGCGCAGACGGCCTCTTGCTGGAAGCTGCCCCTGAAAAAAGGCTGGCTGTCATGAAGGATTCCAGGCTGGGCACCTTTGGGGGGACTGCCCTTTTCTTTGCGCTGGCAGCCAAGTTCACCGCCCTGGCCGTCCTAGCAGAACGCTGTGCACACTCCGGCCTGTCAGACTTCTTCCCCCTGGCAGGGATGTGCTGCCTTGCCGGCTGCCTTGCCAGAAGCGCCGTGCTGCCGGCCATGTTTCTCACATCCGCCCGCCCTGGCGGACTGGGCGAGGCAGTAAAGGTTGGACTGACCAAGAAGAAGCTTGCCTGGTCTCTCCTCCCCGCCCTCCTGCTCTGCCTTGTCAACGGCTTTTGCGGGCTGCTCGCCCTCCTGCTTGCAGCAGCAGTCTCCTGCCTCTTCCTGCGGGCAGCCAAGAAACTGCTTGGCGGCGTTACAGGCGACGTCTTCGGCTGCCTTATCGAACTTGTGGAGTGCACCGTCCTTATAGGCTGCTGCGCCTTATAGCCGCTTTTCTCCGCAGCCAGGAGCCCTTTGCCTTGCCTAAATTCCGTCTTCCGCATCTCAAGCTGGGATCGACCTCCTATCTTCTGCACGACAGCTACGTTCCGGCAGTCCGCTTTACAGCCGGATTGTGCGACGACGTCTCCCTTCTTCTGCTGGAAACAGGAGAAAACGACTGCTGGCTGCCCTCGCGGCAGGAGACAGCTGAAATGGCCAAGATCCTTGACGGGGAAGGTGCCTCCATCCACATCCATCTGCCGACCGACGTATTCTTCGACACTGAAGACGATGCCCAAAGAATGGTCCGCAAGGTCAGGAAGATAGCTGAACTGACAGCCCCGCTTGCTCCGCACAGCTTCGTCCTGCACGTCGATTTTGCCGCCCTGCACAAAAAGGATGCGGCAGACCACCCGACCATGCCTGCAAGAGAGCAGCTCCTGTGGACAAAGGAGGCGCTCAGGGAAATCGCCGCAAGCCTTCCCTCGCCTGACATGCTCTGCCTTGAAAACCTGGAAGGCTTTCCCTTGTCCTTCCTGGACCCCTGGCTTGCAGAAAGCCCCTATTCACGGTGCCTGGATATAGGGCACATCTGGAAGGACGGAGGCGATCCGCTTTCCATCCTTTCCGCCTGGCTTCCGCGGGTGCGGGTTGTGCATCTTCATGGTCTTCTGCCTGGAAGCACTCCTGACAGGCGCCGCATTGACCACAAAAGCCTTGCCCTTATGCCGGACGATGCCCTGGACGACGTTATGCACGCACTCTGGGCGCAGCAGTTCAACGGAACCTTAGTATTGGAAGTCTTCAAGACCGAGGACTTTCTGTCCTCCTGCCAGGCCCTGCAAAAATCCTGGGAGAGATACTGCCAGTAAGGTACCCAGCCCTGCCAGGCGCCAGCTAAGTCACTTCTTAAAGTTCCTTTCAAAGCAAAAATTGTGTATTTTCCCTAACTTAGCACCTATTTATTACTAATCTTGGCACAGCTGAGCAGATACAAAAAGTACAGCACATGCCGCACTATTGCCCTTTGCACACAGAACCGGCTGCTGACAACAGACAGCCTGCCAGTCCTGTTTCAGCGCAGCGCCTCTCCGCTGCGGATGATTTACGGCGCCGGAGCTGCCTGTATTGGCTCCTGATGCCGTTTTCGGCTGTTTTTCCCCTCAACGGAGGCACTATGGATAAAGCAGAATTCACACTGTACCTTGGCGGCACAAGCAGCGGCAAAAGCATGAAGGCAGAAGAGCAAGCACTCCAGCAGGCAGAAGGTCCTGTGCTCTATGCTGCCACCGCCAGGAAAAGCGATGATCCTGCCATGTGCGAACGCATACGCAGGCACAGGCTGCGCAGGCCGGACACCTGGCTCACTCTTGAATGCCCAAGGCACCCTGCCGCAGCCATTTCCAAGGCAGTGAAGACACTGCCAAAGGAAGAGTTGAGCCAGACGCCGACCATTCTGCTGGACTGCGTCACCCTCTGGGTCACCAACATCCTTTTGGACCAGCCTGAGCCCCTCGATTTTGCCGGCTTCCTTGATGCCGTCCGCAAGGAGGCAGAAGAGCTCCTTGCAGTGATGCGGGCGTCGTCCTGGCGCTGGATTCTTGTCTCAGGCGAAGTAGGTCTTGGCGGCATTGGCCAGGATGCGCTCAGCCGCGCCTTTGCCGACGGACTGGGCATGGCCAACCAGCTGCTGGCCAAAGCAGCTGACCGCGTCTTTTTAGTCGTCGCCGGACGCCTGCTGCCCCTTGCCTGAAAGCCCGCCCGAAGGAAAAGAGGCGGAAAACTCCGCCTCCCACTCAAAAAAAACAGCAAATTGTCAACTAGCTGCAGAGCAGCTACTTTTCTTTTGCCGCCTGCCAGTACAGCTTGTCGTTAATCATGTCCCAGACCTTCTTCTGGTCCACATCCAGTATGACGCGGGCTGTCTGGCAGCCAAGAGGCCCCTGGCCCACATAGCCCAGCGACTGGCCATACGCCACGCCAAACTGCGTGCAGACGTCAATGGGCACGGACTTCTCCTGGGTTACCACAGAGGGGTCTATAATGGCAGCCGCAACCAGCACGTCCCAGATATAGTGGGTGAAGCTGGGATCCTTGGCAAAGCTTGTTCCGACAAAGGTCTTCTTCAGCATGGCGGACAATGCGGTCTCGCCTGCGCTCTTCAGTATCCTGTCGTAGTGCTTCTTCTGGAAGACGACCTTTTCACACACATCCAGCCCAAAGACGATCTGCTCCTTGAAGGCCGAGCGGACGGCAATCTGGGCAGCCTCAGGGTCAATCCACCAGTTAAACTCAGCACACGGGGTTACATTGCCGGGCTGAAAGAAGGCCCCGCCCATATAGACCACACGCTTCACAAGAGGGACGATGTCAGGCGCCAGGCGGATGGCCAGGGCCAGGTTGGTGCAGGGGCCGATTTCCGCAATAGTCACCTCATGGGGATGCCTGCGCACCGTGTCGATGATGAACTGCACGGCATGCTGGCGCTGCGGCTTCAATGTCGGCTTGCTGTTGTAGAGCTTCTGGTAGGCTTCCTCCCAGGAAGCCGGCTCAGGGATGCTCAACGAGCCCAGCCAGGAGTCGTGCCCCATGCCGAACTGCCTGCGCTCAAGCTCAAAGTTGGCATGACGCTGAGGGCGGAACGGGTACCGTGCTCCCTCAAAGACAGGTATCGTTGAAATCCCTGCCAGCTCAAGCTGGCGAAGGGAATAGGCAACGCCTTCCTCCTGCCAGCTGTTTCCGGTCACGCAGGTGACGCCAAGAAGTTCCACCTTGGGGGATCTGGCCAGCATCAGCAGGGCCAGCCCGTCGTCGAACATCTCCACCATGTCCGTATCAAGGATAACCTTCTCCTTGGCAGATGTTCCGGCAAAAGAGGGCACTGCCCCGGCGAAAACAGCCAGACACAGAACACAAAGGGCTGCAAGCAAACCTTTTTTCATCCTATTCCTCCAGTTGTTCTTCCCAACGCTGCGCAGCAGGACCTTTTGTCCTGCCAACTTCTTCTTGAAGCAGATTTTAGCCTCAACAGGCCCTGCCGCCGCCTCCGCCGCCGCCTGAACCGGCTCCGCCGCCGCCTCCTCTGAAAGAGGATCCTCCGCTGCTGTTGTGGCAGCACACAGCATAGGTCGTGCAGGTCTCAGTCTGCCTGACTATTCTCTCAATACTGCCCTGCGAGGAAAAAGCCTCCGGCAGAGCGGCGCCTGCAGCAGCAATCTCTGCGGCAAAGCGCTCGCCCCAGGCCTTTTCCAGCCCCAGGGCGACTGCATAGGGCAGAAGACTGTGGTAGTGGGCCAGCGTCTTGTCCGGGGGATTGGCAAAGTTCAAAAGCTGCGACTCCGCCGTGCCTATATACATGGCAAGGCCGGCAATCTCATTCCTCAGCCTGCTCATCTCCACGGTCGGCGCATCCATAATCGGCACATAGAGCGCCGGCACAAGCAGAATGTCCGCCATGAGGACAAGCTGCAGGTTGGTATACACCCAGGAAACGTCCTCCAAG
>CAZWGJ010000070.1:2789-9134 GCA_964633375.1 uncultured Desulfovibrio sp. | reverse complement strand
CCCGGCACGCGGCGTCTCAGTCCGCCTCTTTACCCGCCACACCGAGGATATAGCCAGGTCCCTGATGGCCGTGTCCGTCTTTGTGCAGGCGCCTGTGCCCGGGACCGACACCGTCGGCATCGTCATCCCCAACTGCAACCGCTGCGTGGTCAACTTCCGCGAGATTGCCGCCTCCCGCGCCTTCCAGGAGGCAAGGGGCGCCCTGCCTCTCATCATCGGCAAGGATACGACCGGCAAGCCCTATGTGAGCGATCTGGCTCGCATGCCGCATCTCTTGGTTGCCGGCGCCACAGGGCAGGGCAAGAGCGTCTGCCTCAACGCCATGCTGACCAGCCTGCTCATCTCCAAGACGCCCCAGGAACTGCAGCTGCTGCTTGTGGACCCAAAGCGCGTGGAGATGGGCATGTACGAGGATGAGTCCCATCTGGTCCACCCCGTGGTCAAGGAAGTCTCCGACGCCAAGAATGCCCTCTTGTGGGCCGTGGCTGAGATGGACCAGCGCTACAACCGCATGGCGCGCCTCTACACCAAGAACATCACCGGCTACAATGAAAAGCTTGCCAGCTACAAGGGCAACCTGCCGCCGGATCTGGCCGACCTTGAGCCCATGCCCTACATCGTCATCGTCATCGACGAGCTGGCGGATTTGATGCTGCAGGCGCGCAAGGACGTCGAGCCCTGCATCATCCGCCTGGCGCAGCTGGCCAGGGCCTGCGGCATACACATGATTATCGCCACCCAGCGCCCCAGCGTGGACGTGGTGACAGGCCTCATCAAGGCCAACTTCCCCTGCCGCATCTGCTTCCGCGTGTCCGCCCGCCAGGACAGCATCACGACATTGGGCGTTGCCGGCGCAGAAAAGCTGCTTGGCAACGGCGACATGTTCTTCAATCCCAACGGCGGGCACCTGACCAGGCTGCACGGACCCTACCTGCAGGACGAGGAGGTGCAGTCGGTGGTGGAGTTCTGGAAGAAGCAGTGCCGCCCCAACTACAAGGTAGACTTCTCCACCTGGAGCGAGGATGAGGCTGAGCCCGCCGGCAGGGGGGCAGGGCGCGGCGTCTCAAGCCAGGACGCCATGTACCAGGAAGTGCTGGAGTTTATCAGGGAGAAGGGCAATGTCTCCATCTCCCTTCTGCAGCGCAGGTTCAACATCGGCTACAACAAGGCTGCCCGCTACATGGACCAGCTTGATGCAGACGGTCTTGTCGGCCCCTCTCCCGGCGCCGGCAAGCCAAGGCCCGTGCTGATGCGCTGAAAGTGCAGGAATATGCTGCGGGCGCCCTGATTTGAAGATCATAAGGGGATGTGATAGTCAGGGCGAAAGAAAAGCAGGCTGCAATGCAGCCCTGCGTATATTTTTTTTGGAGGAGCAGGAAGTGAACTTGCCTTTTTTGGGACGGATGCGTTCTTCCGTCTTCTCATTTGCCCTGATGCTTATGCTGTGCGCAGCCTTCTGCCTGCCTGCGCAGGCCGATGACGGCATCGCCGTGACCATACGCGACCGCTATGCCTCCCTGGAGACCTTCCAGGCAGAGTTTACCCAGTACCTTCTGCACCGTGAGAGCGGCTCCAAGGAAAAGAGGGAGGGCACGCTGGTCTTCAAGAAGCCCCTGCTCATTTCCTGGCAGACCAAGAAGCCTGCCGAGGAGACGCTGGTTATCAGCAGCAAGGAAATCTGGGACTACATCGTCGATGAGAACATCTGCTACCGCTACCCCAAGGAGCTGGTCAACGACTCCCGCTCCCTCATCCAGGTGGTGACGGGCCAGGCCCTGCTTTCCCAGGACTTTGACGTGAAGCAGGCAGGAACCGAAGGCAAGCTGGTCATACTGCAGCTCTACCCCAAGGATCCCGTCCCCACCCTGGTGGAGGCAAGGCTCTATGTGGATCCTGAGAAGGGCTATATCCAGCGCGCCGTCATCACCGACTTCTACGGCAATGAAAACGACGTGCGCTTCACCTCCTTCATCCCCAATGCCTCGGTGAAGTCCTCAGCCTTCAGCTTTACGCCTCCCAAGGGCGTGGAGGTCGAGGACCGCGTCGACCGCTCGGGCGTCGAGAGCAGGAACCTCTTCTAGTGGCTTTGGCGCATCCTTGCGCCGCTGCCGCCAGGTGGGATCTAGAAGCAGTCAATCCTTTGTGCCGGCTTTTTGCAGGCAGCAGTGAACAGACAATCATCCGCCTTGTGCGGACAGGGAACACGAACAAGCTATGAAAATTTGTATTATCGGAACCGGCTATGTAGGACTTGTGACAGCTGCCTGCTTTGCAGAAATGGGCAACACCGTCACCTGCGTTGATGTCAATGAAAAGGTCATCGAAAAGCTCAAGAGCGGCGTTGTGCACTTCTTTGAGCCGGGTCTGGCGCAGATGGTGCAGCACTCCTACAAGGAGGGCAGGCTCATCTTCACCACCAGCCTGGCAGACGCCATGCCCGGCTGCGAGGTCGCCTTCATCTGCGTGGGCACTCCCTCCGACGAGGACGGATCCGCCGACCTGCAGTACGTCGAGGCTGTGGCAAGGCAGCTGGGCCAGGTCATGACAAATGAGCTTATCGTGGTGGACAAGTCCACTGTGCCCGTGGGCACAGCCCAGCGCGTGCGCGCCATGGTGTCCTCGGAGCTCAGGAAGCGCGGGGCGGACATTCCCTTTGACGTGGTCTCCAACCCCGAGTTCCTCAAGGAGGGCGCGGCCATTCAGGACTTCATGAAGCCTGACCGCGTGGTCATCGGCACCGACTGCGAGCGCTCCGCCACCATTATGCGAGAGCTCTACGCACCCTTTGCCAGGGACAGGGAAAAGCTCATTGTGATGAGCGTGCCCAGCGCCGAGATGACCAAGTACGCAGCCAACTGCATGCTGGCCACCAAGATTTCCTTCATCAATGAAATCGCCACCCTCTGCGAGGAGGTGGGCGCCGACGTCAGGGAAGTGCGCACCGGCATAGGCTCAGACTCCCGCATAGGCTACCAGTTCATCTACCCCGGCGTGGGCTTTGGCGGCTCCTGCTTCCCCAAGGACGTGAGGGCCTTGATCCGCACGGCAAAGGACTTTGGCATGGAAGCGCCCCTGCTCAATGCCGTGAACGACGTCAATGTCCGCCAGAAGGTGCATCTGGCCCGCATGATTGAGGACTACTATGAGCCCCAGGGCGGCGTAGAGGGCAAGACCATTGCCCTGTGGGGGCTGGCCTTCAAGTCCAACACCGACGACATGCGCGAGGCTGCCTCCCTGGACATCATCCGCGAGCTGACCGCCAAGGGCATGCGCATTGTTGCCTACGATCCTGTTGCCAGGGACAACGGCCGCAGAATTTTGGCCGACAACAAGCTGGTCACCATCTGCGACGACCAGTATGAAGTCTGCAAGGGCGCCCAAGCACTTTGTGTGGTGACGGAATGGAACCAGTTCCGCAACCCCGACTTTGAGCGCGTCAAGGGTCTTCTGACGGCTCCCATCGTCTTTGACGGACGCAACCTGTATGAGCCCAAGGCCATGGCCAGGCGCGGCTTTGCCTATTTCTGCATAGGCCGCAAGGGTGCCGCAAAGGCCGCCGAGCAGGCGTAGACGGCATCGCAAAGCAAAGCAAAGAAAGAGCCCCTGCCGCAAACCGGCGGGGGCTTTGCTTTGGGCTTGTGTGCAGATCTTGTGCGGGCTGCACGCTGAATTTTTCTTTATGCAGCCGGCGCAGATGGTGCCGCTGTACGTGCCGCCATAAATGTCGATGTAAAGTGGGTCAGTTTGCAGGACAAAAAAGAAGGCACACGCAAAACTCTTACGCATGCCTTCCTTACTCTATGGAACTATTGCACCGGGAACTTGCTTCCCAGATTAACGCCTTATGCTTACTTGCCAGCAGCGGGCTTCACAACACAGCCGGAGCGCAGGCAGCGGGTGCACACGTTGATGGTGGCAACGGTGCCGTCGGCAAACTGATGGCGGACGCGCTGCAGGTTGGGGTTGAAGCGGCGCTTGGTCTTGATGTTGGAATGGCTGACAAAATTGCCAACCTGCGGGGTTTTACCACAGAAGGCACACTCTTTGCTCATTGGATTTTCCTCCCTGTATATAGAAAAAATTGATGTCAGAGACAGTGTCGTAAAGAAAGAGAGGTGCGGAAGAGTATGACCAAATGGTACGATGCCCCGCACAAGTGCGACACGAACGGCTTCTATAGCTTATAATCTGTCCTTTGGCAAGCAAAATGAGGCACTATTGATCATAATAATGAAAAATCCTGCACAGGGGCCTGCAGAGCCTGCTGCAGCCGCCCGTGAACGGCGGCATTTTGGAGAAATCTGCCGTCTTCCCCTTGACCTGCCGGGGAAAAGCACATAAAAATTGAATTGCAGTTTCAATTATGCCGTTTCTTTGCAGGGCAGCGTCCGGACTGTCCAGGATTGAGGTCAAAGCTATGAGACACAGTTTTAGACGCCATACGTCGCGATGCCTGAAGCTTGATGCCGGCCTGCCGCCGGCGACCTTGTGCCTTATGCAGAAAGATGCCGCCCTGAACCGCCATGAAGGAGGAAGCTATGCAGGCTAAGGGCCTCTTTGCTCCCTACACCAGCCTGCTTGGCTCAGGCCTGGTGCAGACCCTTCTCACGGGCGGCAGAGGCGGTCAGGTTGTGGCTGATTTGGCTGCTTCCCTGATGGACAGCATGACAGGCTGCAGAGCCGCAGCCGGCACCAGGAAGAAGGGCAGGGTCCTTGTGGGTGCTCCCAAGGTGGTGTCTGTGGACGGCAGCATCAGCGAGTACTACCTGAAGATTGTGCAGGAGATGCGCAAAAAGGAACGGAGCGGCTCTGCAGTGTCCTGCAGTCCCGCGCTGCGCATATCCTGCTGGCATCAGGCTGCCAGCATTATGAAGGAAAAGGCGCAGGGGACCCTTGCAGCCCCAAAAAAGGCCCTCACCAGGGAAGAGCGCCTGGCTCTGGAAAACATGGCTGCCATGCAGGTCATGGAGCAGAGCACAAAGAGTTTTGTGGCAGGCAGGGTGCGCGTCAGGCATCCAGCCCTGGAGCATGCTGCAGGGACCAGCACCATCCGCAGGGCGCTGGAGGAAAAGGGCATCCACTGCACCTGGAACACCAGGGCAGGCTCCGCTCTCCTGACCTATGACGCCCGCAGGATGAGCAAAAAGCAGTTTATGCAGGCGGCACTGCCCTTTGCCCGCTCCCTCTGCCTCACGGCAGCAAGGTAGGGGCAGCGCCTGTCAATTCCCCTTCAAAAAACAGAGGCCGGCCGGATGATGCACTGCGCATTCTCCGGCCGGTCTGCGTTTCACAAGCTTTGCAAACCTCTGGCAGCTGGAAGCGGAAGCAGATGAAGGCTGATCTGCCGACACCTTTTAAGGGATGTCATGCTGGAAGCGTTCCAGCACCAGGAAGGCTCATCTGTACATTGCTCAGGGTTGTTGACCTACTGCATGGCCGGCGCAACAAAATAGCGCCAGACAAGGGTGAGCATAAGCAGGATGAGCGAGATGGTTAAGAAGAAGCGCACAGCCTTTGTGCCGACGCGCATGGCTGTCCTTGAGCCAAGCCAGTTGCCGAGGACTGAGGCAGCAAGCATGCAGAGTGCCAGCGGCCAGAGCACGACGCCCGACGTCATGAAGACGACCATGGCGCTGAAGTTGGAGGACAGGTTGAGGACCTTGGTGGTTGCTGATGCCTGCACCAGGGAGCGCTTTAAAAGCCAGTGGAAGGCCAGGATGAAGAAGCAGCCGGTCCCTGGGCCGAAGAAGCCGTCGTAGGCGCCGATGACGACGCTGATCAAGGGCGTGAGCACCCAGAAGCGGGTGCCGGCAAGGGGGCTTTCCTGGAGGGGCTCCTTTCCCGGCTGAATCATGGTCAGGCACATGGCAAAGGGGAGCATGCCCAGAAGGACCTTTCCCAGGACATCGCTGCTGAGGGACAGCGCCAGGGTGGAGCCTATGCCTGAGCCAGCCAGTGCAAAGGGGATGCCGAGCAGGGCGATGCGCCAGACGACAAAGTTGCCCCTGGCAAACATGAAGACCGAGACCAGGGTGCCTGTGCAGGCCTGCACCTTGTTGGTGCCAAGGGCGTTCTGCGGCGGAATGCCGCACAAAAGCAGGGCAGGCATGGTTATGAGTCCGCCGCCCCCGGCAATGCTGTCGATAAAGCCGGCTATAAAGGCTGCCAGGGAGCAGAATGTCATGAGCCCCAGAGTTAGAGTCACCATATGAAGTCCGTTTGGCGGTTTGCCATCAGAATAGCTACCGTATATAGTAGAGGCAAAGCAGAACATGCCGTGCACAAGACAGCCCCAGGGCTGCAATGGCAGGCTGTACAATGTTCTACTCATGCCGCAACGTCAAG
>CAZWGJ010000070.1:0-2689 GCA_964633375.1 uncultured Desulfovibrio sp. | reverse complement strand
GGGGGCTGGCGGCGGCTTCACTGTCCTTCAGCCTTAAGGAGAAAGGTATGACAAAGCGCATAGGCTTTATCGGTGGCAGCATTCAGAACTTTGCCAGTCTTTTTGAACCTGAGAAATCGAAGCTTGTGAAAACGCAGTGGGGCAAGCCGTCGAGCCCCCTGTGCTTTTTGCGCTTCAAGGACATTGATGTCGAGGTTGTCCATCTGGCAAGGCACGGGGCAGGGCACAGCCTTCCTCCGCACAGCATCAACAACAGGGCCAACATCCAGGCCCTGGCGGATGCCGGCTGCTCCGCCATACTGGTCAGCTCTGCCTGCGGCTCCCTGCGGGAGGACCTTGTCCCCGGCACCATGGTGGTGCCGGACCAGTTCATAGACTTCACCCGCAGGACGACGACCTTCTTCGACGAGTTCAAGGACGGGGACATCAGGCACACCGTCATGGCTGATCCCTTTGATCCCAGGCTGCGCGAAAGCCTGCTCAAGGGAGCTCAGTCCTGCGGCCTGAAGGCGCATGACGGCGGGACGGTCATCAGCATCACAGGCCCCCGCTTCTCTACGAGGGCTGAGTCGCGCATGTTCCGCATCTGGGGCGCCGACATCATCAACATGACAGTCGCCCCTGAGTGCCTGCTGGCCAATGAGATTGGCATCCCCTATGCTGCCATCGCCCTGGTGACGGACTACGACTGCTGGAGCGCAGACCATCCGCCCCTGGACTTTGAGGGCATCAGCCGCATCATGGAGGTGAACGGCGCTGAGGTGGAAAAGACGCTGCTGGCTGCCTTTGCCAGCCTGGCATAGCGGCTGTCGGCATCTGTCATGCCAGCCGGCTGCAAAGCGTGAAGGGGCGGCGGCTTCCGTTTAGTCCGCGCATTGCATGGCTCCTTGCCTTGTATTGGCTTGTGCTGTCCGCACAGGCTGAGAACAGTTCCAGCAATGACTCCCTGATTGGCTGGTGAAGCGGGAAAGTGGAAACTTTTCGTTTGCCATTGAAAGAATCAGGGCGTATATATATGCAGCATATGGCAGGGATTGCATCCTTTGTCATTTGCAATAAACTGAACACAAGCAAATACAAGAAGAGGTGACGCATGAGCAGTGAATTGGACGATAACAAGAAAGACAGTGAGAAACAGGCAAGGCGCACAGTCAAGGACACCGTTTTCAGGAGTATATTTTCCATACGGAAGTATCTGCTGCAAATGTATCAGAGCCTGCATCCTGAGGATGTGCTTACAGTGGAATCTGATTTGGACGTCGTTACCCTAGACAGTATTCTTGTAAATGACATTTACAATGATTTAGGTTTTAATGTTGGGGACAAACTGATTATATTGGTTGAGGCTCAAAGCACATGGACTTATAACATCGTAGTCAGGGCGTTGTTGTATCTCGCTACCACGTATCAGAGGCATTTTGAGAAAACACATTCTGACATGTACAGTTCAAAGAAGCTAGTTTTGCCCAGACCTGAGCTTTATGTTGTTTACAGTGGAGAAAAAGGAAATTATCCTGATGTTATTTCTCTTAATGAAGAGTATTTTAATGGGCAGTGCGGAGATGTAGAAGTCAAGGTTAAGGTTATCTTCTTAAATGATGAAAACGATAATGATATTATCAGCCAGTATATTATGTTTTGCAGGATAATTAGTGCGCAATTTAAGGAACATGGCTATTCAGAACAGGCAGTAAAAAATGCAATAAATATTTGCATAAAGAATAATATATTAAGCGATTATTTAAAGGACAAGCATTCGGAGGTAGAAAGCATTATGTCTACATTATATAGTCAGGATACCGCAATTGATAATCTTATATATAATACTAAAAAAGAAGGAAGAGAAGAAGGAAGAGAAGAAGGAAGGCAAGAAGAAAAAATAAACAGTGCTAGGGTATTTATTCAGCGCGGTTTAACAAACTTTGAGGATATAAAGGCATCAGGGATTTATACAGCGGAAGAATTAGCCGCTATAGCGGCGCAATAGTCCTTTTGCGGCTCTTCGGAGTGCTCTGCCGGCAAGGTGCGCCCCTATATTCTCCCTTCATGAAGGAGATGAGCCTTGAGTTCCTTTAGACTCATTGTCATTTCCATCTGCGGAGAAGGAAGCGCAGCCTGCCGGCAGCAAGCCGCGAAGAGCCTTTGTTGCAATGATGTGCCTTCCTGGATGTCCTGGGTTCGTTGGCACCTGCACAGCTTTATCAGCAGCTGAAGAGGACAGCGTTATGCGATCAGTATTAAGTCAGGATTACGCAATTGACTGCCTTATATACCACTCTAAAATAAAAGGATTTAGGGAAGGTTTTGTAGACAGTTATATGAAGAGCTATGTAAATAGATTCATAGATTCATATATGAATGGTGAAATTGCTCAAGCTGACGCTGTGATTGATTTGAATGCTGTGAGGCTTAAAGCAGTTGAAAAATGTGCAAAATATACAGATGAAGATATAATTGCACGATGTAAAGAAGACTGAGGCAGATGCCTGCGGGCTGCCGGCAAGCCTGCTGCCCTGGCAATAAAGACAGTTTGTCCTGCTGGAGGGACGCTGTTTTCTGCCTGGAAAAGAAATTTCAACACAGCATGTACATTATGTACATAGCACGGCTGTCCTGAAGCAGTTTGTGACGCTCCCTGCAGGGTGCATTTCCCCTTGGGACGGCTGCCCATTCAATCCTGTCACATGGT
>CAZWGJ010000069.1:0-9184 GCA_964633375.1 uncultured Desulfovibrio sp. | reverse complement strand
GGCGGTGAAAAGACGCCCTGCCGCAATGGGCAGGGTGCGTCATGGGCTTTGATAGGACAAGCCGGCAGGCCGTGTCCACCCTTCCTTTCTGTCTTTTGGCAGGCAGAAGCCGAAAATGACTTTGACAACGAATTCCATTTCCGGTAATACCAGCGAATCGTAAATCGAAATTTAATTTCTTTTTACGGTCCGTGATATGCAGCCTGCCAGCCTGTCCCCCTGCCGCGCCTGTCGTAATGATGGAGCTGAAGGCATGAGGGCAGCCCGCAGCGGTTCAGGGAGTTTTGTCATGGAACAGCAGATTATCGTTGCCGTCATCCTCATTGCCTGCGTGGCTGGGCTTTTTGTGCATTTTTGCAGGAGCATCAAGAGCAAGTCCTGCTCCTGCTGCGGTTCCGGCTCTGCCTCAAAGTCCAAAAAATGCGGCTGCGGGTGCGGCTGCGGACGCTGAAGGACGGCACTGCCGTCCCCCAGCCTTCCGCGCCTTGGCTTTTTAGAGCGCCTTGCGCCTCTTGTAGGCGTGGTACCCTATCCCGCCTGCCAGAAGCAGGCCGGCTCCGATGTGGAAGGCCCTTGAGCCCGTGAGGGCCGAGACAAGGGTTACGCCCAGAAGGCCGAGCAGCATGGCGCTGCCGGGCTTGACGTTGAAGTGCTTTCTGACGACGCAGGCGGATGTGGCTGCGGCTATGGCTTGGGTCATCATGTGGTCCTCCGTATGCTTTGCTTGAGAGCGGCTGCTGGCTGAAAGCCCTGCCTTGAACAGAAGCTGCCTTTCACTTTCAAAAGCGACTGTACTTTTGAAAACTAAAGTCAAATTTTCTGTTTTGTCCTGTCCAGAGCGGCTTTCAACTGTAGTTTTTACTATAACACAGGATATGGCTGCTGGCAATTTGAAAATTGTAAATTCAATTTCATTTTAGTTTTGTACTGCAGTACAGTACTTTTTACAACAAAATGAAATTTTTCCAAAATTTCCCCAGGCTTTTTCATTTATACCAAAAATCATCCGTGATTAAGGAGATTTATCATGGCTCAGTCTGTCTCTTTGCGCAGCCTTAAGGTCGGCGACTCAGGAACCATTGCCGCAGTGGAGGCTCCAGGCGAATTAAACCGTCGTATCAGGGACATGGGACTTACTCCGGGCTCCACCGTGACCGTCGTCGGCCGTGCCCCCCTGCAGGATCCGGTAGCCTTGCGTCTTTCCGGAGTTACAATTATGTTGCGCAATAAGGAAGCTGACTACATCACTGTGGCGATGTAAGTAAAAAAGAAACTGAATGTTTCTTTCAAAAAGTACGTCCAGCTTCCTGTCCTGATTTGGAGGAAGTAATATGAACTCATTTCTTAAGTACGGCCTTATCTTTGCCGGCGGCGTAACTGCCGGCGTCATCGCTTCCATGGCGGTCAACCGCGGCTGCATCAACTTGAAGCCCGTTGCCTCCGGCATCATCAGCCGCGGCCTCGACGTCAAGGACGCCATTGCCAATGCCGTTGAAAAGGCAAAGGAAGACGCCCAGGACCTCATGGCCGAGGCCCGTGCCGAGCAGGCTGACCGCAAGGCTGCCGAAGCCTAGCTGTTTTCTCCGCCATCAAGGGGAAAGCAATGCAGGAACATTCCAGGCCTGCTGTCCTTTAGGGGCGGCAGGCTCTGCTGAATGTTCTTTTTACGCCGTTTATGGCTTTTCCCCCTGGCGGGGGCTTGGCGGATGCGAGACGGCAAAGGGGTGTTGCAAGTGAATTTTGTTATCGTCCATGAAGTGCGCGGGACCTTTTCCGACGGGACTGCAACCTGCACAGGGCGCATGCGGTGCCGCGCCGGCATCAAGCTGACAATGGAGGAGGCCACCACGCTGGCCGACGCCATTGCCTCGGTTGACGGCGTTGTCGGTGTTTCGGTGAACCCGTTCATTGGCAGCGCGCTCTTTTTCTACCAGGATGACGAGGCCAGGCTGCTGGCGCTGAAGGAGATTGCCAAAGCGCAGGACGCCTTCACCGAAGCCAGGAAGCTGCCCGGCTGGCAGGATGATGACCTTCAGTACCCCAAGGCGGAGGGGCCTGTGGCTGCGGCGCTGGAAATTGTCCGCTTCTACGCCCTGCGCCCCTTCATCCCCTGGTGGTGGAGCATTCCCTCCGCCCTCTTCCACGGCATCCCCTACCTCATAAAGGGCATCAAGGCGCTGTTCTCGGGCAAATTGAACGTGGCCGTGCTTGATGCCGCAGCCGTGGCCGTCTGCTTTGCCAGGCGCGACTTCAGGACGTCCCGCACTTTGACCCTGCTTCTGGGCATAGGCGACGCTTTGGAATCCTGGACCAGGCAGAAGTCCCTGGCCTCTTTGAGCGACAGCCTCAACATCACCGCGGATACGGTCTGGGTGCGCCAGAAGGACGGCACCGACGTCCAGGTCGGCATCAACGACCTCTCCGTAGACGACGTCATCGTCATCAATGCCGGCACCATCATCCCGGTGGACGGCGTAGTCGTCGAGGGCGAAGGCGTCGTCAACCAGTCCGCCATGACCGGCGAGCCTTTGGGCGTGGTGCGCACCGAAGGGCATTCGGTCTTTGCCGGAACCGTGGTTGAGGAAGGCACAATTCTGGTGCGCGTCACCAAGCTTGGCGACGAGACCCGCCTCAAGCAGATCGTCAACTTCATCGAGGAGTCCGAGACCCTCAAGGCCGGCATCCAGGGGCGCTTTGAGCGCATGGCGGACATGGCCGTGCCCTTCACCTTTGCGCTGGCAGGTCTTGTCTTCCTGCTCACCCGCGATCCCATCAGGGCCTCATCCGTCCTCTTGGTGGACTACTCCTGCGCCCTGAAGCTCACCACGCCGCTGACCGTTTTGGCAGCCATGCGCGAGGGCGCCCTGAACAACGTCGTCATCAAGGGCGGCAGGTATCTGGAAGCTTTGCGCGACGTGGACACGGTTGTCTTTGACAAGACAGGCACCCTGACCAATGCGACACCCCATGTTGCCAGTGTCGTCCCGGCTCCCGGCTACGACGCAGAGCAGGTTCTGTGCGACATGGCCTGCCTTGAGGAGCACTTCCCCCACCCTGTGGCCAGGGCCGTGTGCCGGGCTGCAGAGGAGCGCGGGCTTGGCCATCCGGAAGAGCACGACAAGGTGCAGTACATCGTGGCGCACGGCGTCTGCTCCATGCTCAGGGGCAAGAAGGTCGTGGTCGGCAGCCGCCACTACGTGGAGTGCGACGAAGGCATTGACCTGTCGCCCCTGCAGGAGTCGATTGAAAGGGAGACCTCCCTTGGCAGATCCCTGCTCTTTGTGGGCGAAGGCGGCAAAATCGCGGGTCTTGTCTCCATCGAGGATCCGCCGCGCGCCGAGGCCAGAGCCGTCATCAGCGGGCTCAAGGAGCTGGGCGTCGACCGCATCCTCATGATCACGGGCGACGATGAAAGGACGGCCAAGGCCATTGCCGCGCGCCTGGGCATCACGGAGTACAGGGCGCAGGTCCTGCCCACGGACAAGTCGGACGTGGTGCAGCAGCTGATTGACGAAGGCAGGCACGTTTTGATGGTCGGCGACGGCATCAACGACGCCCCGGCGCTCTCAGCCGCCTCAGTGGGCGTGGCCATGACGGACGGCACGGACCTGGCGCAGGGCGTTGCCAACGTGCTTTTGACGCAGAGCTCCCTTGAAGGCATTTTGACCGCCAAGCTGCTCGGCCTGCGCGCCATGGAGCGCATTACCAGCAACTACGTCTACACCATGGTGTTCAACAGCCTCTTTTTGGCAGGCGGCATCTTCATTATTCTTTCGCCCGCCCTGTCCGCCCTGCTGCACAACATGACCACTGTTCTTCTTTCCCTGCGCGCCATGAAGAACAACCTGCCTGAACCTGCAGGGCAGGACGCCCTGCCCCAGTAGCAAAGCTTTAAGGAGATCCAAGGATGGCTAAACCAGGCAAGCTGGAAATGGCTTCTTTTGTGCGCTATGTGCGCAGTTTTATTCCCGGCCGCGTCAGGGTGAGGCATCCCGCCCTCACCCATGAGGGCACAGCAGCAGAGGCAAAGAGCCGCCTGGAGGCTGTGGAGGGCATTGCCGGCATTGAGCTCAACAGCCAGGCCGGATCCGCCCTCATCCTCTACGACGCCTCGGTGCTGGACAAGGACACCCTTATTGAAAAGGGCATTGAGTGGGCGCGCTGGCTGGACAGCACCATGAAGTAGCAGCTGCTGCCCCCTGCCCTTTGCAGGCAGAGTTTAGACGCATGAAGCAAAAAAGGATCGGCGTGTGCCGGTCCTTTTTTTATGGCTTCTGGTTCATGGCATCCGGGTCAGCGCTTCAATTAGTGCGCCAGTCCGTAGTAGGTCCCTTCCAGCGTGTTCCAGACGCCCTGGTCTGAAAGCAGGTCTCTCTTTATGGCGTCTACAGAGATGATGTAGGCGTCCGGCTCGTTGTTCTTCATGTAGATCAGTTCGGCTTCATAGGGCGTCATCGTGTCGTTGGCCATGTTGAAGGGAATGACGCAGACGCTGTACTTCATCCTCTCCATCTGCGCAAAGGACAGCCCGAGGCTGTCAAGGGTGACAATGGACGCAGTGCCCAGCTTGCAGGAAAGCAGATGCACAGTTTCCGCAGGAACAAAGGAAGAAAAGTACAGGGCGATGAGGCACCTGTCCTGCTGGCGCAGGACGACAGCGGCAATGATGTTTCTTGGAACGGGCAGGCCGCTTCTCTGGCAGGCCTTTTCAATCATTGTCTGGGAGCGCTGCAGCTCCCCGTTGAGGACGTCCTGGAGGCGGCCGTCAACTTGATCGGCATAAACTGGCGCAGCCCAGCCTAAGGCCAGGACAAGCAGAGTGCAGAAAAGCGTCTTGAGCATGGGCAGGTCTCCTTGAATGCGGGAGTGCTTACAATAAGGGGCAGATCTTTGTACCATGCCTCTGCGTTTTCCGGCAAACCCCTGGGCGGCTTCATGTATGGTTAGCCCGTGTTCAGAGCAGCTCCTGCATAGAGGTGTCCTTGTCAGCACAGCATGCCAGTGCGCCAGTGCAGGGGCGGCAGTCCGCATGCCAGTTCCGGCCGGTTCGCCAGAGTTTTTTTGCTTTTAAGCGGCTGTCATGCTAAAGATTTTGGCATACTGACTGGATGCGCTGCCCGCATCCTGGAAGACTGCCTTGAAAATCTTCCAGACAGCTGCTGCAAGTTCAAGTACAGGAAGGCGGATCCTGACCTAAAGGCCAGGCAGATGGCAGTGTTTGCCAGGCTGCTCGCCTCAAGCCAGCAGGCAGCCCTGCCATTTTTGCGGCGCCAAAGGACGTCTTTTTTTAGGATGTCCTTTGGCGCTGCTTTTTGGGATGCGCCCTGCATCCGCCCCTGCAGACAGCCGGACAGGAGAACAGATTTATGGAAAGCCAAAACGCGTCTGACAATGCCCAGGCATCCGCCCAGCCTGCGCCCTCCCCTGTCCACATCCTGGCAGGGCTCTGCCTTATGTTTTCAGGCTGGTTTCTGCCCAATTTGAGCAAGGCAGTGCCTGCCAGCAGCAAGCTCCTCGCCCTGGGGCTGCCGGTGCAGGACGGGTGGGTGCTGATTACTGTGACCGACTTCGGCATGGTGGTCACCATGACCTTTCTGGGCGTCATCTATCTGTGGACCTTTGTGGACACGGTCTGGCCAGGCCTCTTGGGGCTCTGCGCCATCATCTGCTCAGGCGTCCTGCCTCCGCCCAAGATCATGTCCATGTTTCTGGGCAGCCCGGTCGTGGTCACCGTCTTCTTCCTCTACCTTTTTGCCAGCGCCATCGTCGCCTCAGGGCTTGCCAGATGGATGGCGCAGTTTGCCATGAGCAGGGATTTTTTGAGCGGGCGTCCCTGGCTCTTTACGGCGGTGCTGCTCTTTGCCACCTACTTTGTGGCCTTTTTGGACCAGACCACGACCTGCTTTTTGATGTGGCCGGTGCTGTTTTCGGTCTTTGAGCAGGTGGGCTACAGAAAAGGCGACCAGTACGTCTCCCTGATGACGGTCTATGTCTGCATAGCCATCCTGCTCTCCTCAGCCTCGGATCCCTTCAAGGGCGGAGCCTTCTACCTGCTTGCCAACCTGCAGGGCCTGGCAGGAGACGAGGCGTCAGCCCTCAACGCCCCGACCTTGAGCCTCCTTGGCTACCTGGGGTTCGCCGTCATCTTGTCTTTGGCGGTCCTGGGCCTGCTCCTGCTTTTGATGCGCTTTGTCTTCAAGGCTGACGTCTCCAGGCTCAAGAACCTGAATGTGGAGCTTATGAAGAAGGAGCCCCTTCCCCCCTTGAACAGCATGCAGAAGATCGTGCTTGGGACCTTCATAGGCTACGCAGTCTGGCTTTCCCTGCCGTCCATTATCGGCACGGACAATGCCGTGGGGCTTTTCTGCTCCAAAAACCAGATGTCTGCGACCATCTTTGCCGTCCTCGCCCTGGCCATGATCCCGGTCAAAGGCAGACCCGCAGTCGACATCACCAAGACCGCCGCCTACTTCCCCTGGCGCGTCTTCCTGGTTGTGGCCGTAGCCATGCTCCTGGGCAGCCTCATGACCAGCAGGGAGACCAATGTCGCCCTGTACCTGGAGTATGTGCTGCGGGACCTTCTGCAGGGCATGGACGCCGTCTCCCTGACCATGGTGCTCATAACATTGGGGCTGGTGCTGACCAATTTCTGCAACTCGGTTGTGCTGGGCATCATGGTGACCCCGGTGGTCCTTGCCGTAGCCAGCGCCTTCTCCTTCAGCCCGGCGCCCATGATGGCCTGCTTCATGTTTGCCGTCCTGATTGGCGCCTGCACCCCGGCAGCCTCCCCCTTTGCCGCCTTCCTCTTTGCCAACACGAAGTGGGTGTCCCCGGGACAGATGGCCAAGCACGCCGTTTTGGCCTCACTGGTCGTATTGCTGGTGGATATTTTTCTTGGCATCCCCTTGGCAAAACTTTTCTTCTAGCCTGCCGCTCGGCAGAATACCCTTGATAACAGCCAGCCAGGCGGCATCAAGCCGCCTGGCTGAACTTTTTTAAAGAAAGTTAAAAAAAGTTTGAGAAAGTTGTTGACATACGGGAAAGAGCAGGTATATACCGTTTTCACAGACCAGCGCTGGTCAGAATCCAAAAACTGAACAAGTGAACTGCCTGCAGGGCTTCCTGCAGGAAAAGGAGGACGAACAGTAATGAGGACCCTTTTGAACACCACTGAAATGATCGATGAGGATCTTGCCGAAACCCCGGCCGAAGGCTCCTGCTCTGCCGCAGACACAAGGCAGGACAAAAAGAAATACAGCCTGACAGTCCTGCTGAACATCTGCGACAAGGTGCGCACTGCCGAGGTCCAGCTGAACACGGACGTCTTTTCCTCCGGGAAGATTGTCCTGCTGATGCTGGATGAGATTGAGGACTTCCTGCACAACCGCTGCGGCACCATCAAGCAGGTGGCGGACTTCTTTGCCGGGCAGGGCGTGAACATCACCGAACGCACGATGAAGGACTACATCGCCAGGGCAAGAAGGATAAGGAAGGCTGACAAGGACAATGCTGCTGCAGTCCAGATGGAAGCCCTCGTTGCGGGCGCCGAGAAGGTGGGGCGCAAGCTTGCCCCGCGGACGC
Source organism: uncultured Desulfovibrio sp. (assembly GCA_964633375.1). Lineage (GTDB taxonomy): Bacteria > Desulfobacterota > Desulfovibrionia > Desulfovibrionales > Desulfovibrionaceae > Desulfovibrio. Next base: position 1,603 of record CAZWGJ010000069.1, on the reverse strand, counting down.
AGACCTCTCTTTTTGCCGGCATAGCCGGACTCGAGGCAGACTGTGAAGACAGCGAAGTGCAGGAAGCCTGCCAGGATGCCGGACAGAAGGCAGAGAAGAAGTCCGGACGGAAGACCTGCCGGAAGGCAGTGCAGAAGACCGGACAGAAGACGGAGCTGAAGGCAGCGCAGGAGGCCGGTCAGAAGGCCGTGCAGGAGACCGTGCAGGAGGATTTTGCCCCTGCCGTGCCTGCTGAAAAGCCTGAAGAAACCGACGGCAAAATGGAGGAACCAGCTGGCGAAGACTGGGGGACGCCTGACGGCGACTGGCTTGCCATGGCGGCAGCCAGCTCCATGGACCAGGCTGCAGTGCAGCCTGAGAGCCGGGCGCCAGCCAAGGCCTCTGCCAGGAAAAATGCTGCAGCCAAAAAGCGTGCCAAGCGCCGCCTGCGCCGCAGCCGCTAGGAAAAACAGGTCCGCCCTCTGATGCCAATCCGGATAGGCTATAGAGGCGCGTCTTCCTTGGGAAGGGCTTTTAAGGCGGAACGTATGCCGCCTCGAGAGTTCATCCCCCTGCCCCTGGGCTGTCTTTGTCTTGGAATGGGAGTGTCAGCCTGCTTCAAAGTCGCGACGGGCCGGCAGCACCTCCACTTCAGGCGGAAGGCAGCACAGGACAGGAGCCAGGAAGACCAAAAGAGGCAGGAAGAAAGAAGGATTAGGCGGCTTTCCCTTGTGGCCACAAAGAGGGAAAGCCGCCCTCTTTGGCTGTGTTCTGGGCTGTGCCCTGCTCTGGACAGCTTTTTTGGGGATTGTGTATTGACTTTGAAATTCAATTTCATTATCTTTTATCCACGTTGAACAAAAACAGCCCCCTTTGCCATGAGCTTTTTGCCCATAAGGAGAAGACAGCTATGACGACTCCGGAAGAAGACCTCTGCTTCCACCGTACAGGAAAGATTCTGCATATCAGCTTTCAGAAGGAACCGGACCAGAGGATGTTCCAGTCCATGTCCGTCGTTTTGAAGGAGTATGAAAACGACACGGACAGGCTCTTTCTTGATGTGAGAAAGCTTTCAGGAAGCCTCTCGCAGCAGACTGTGTCCTCCATGCGCTCTGTGCTGGAAAAGAGCCGCATGCCGGCAAAAAGCGTCTATTTCAAGGGAGAGGCAGGCTTTGCCCTGGCAGGCTCAGGCAACCGCGTCCTGATCTTCAAAAAGGCCGGGGACAGGCAGAATGCAGCAAACGAGGCAGCCCAAAAGCGCTTTGCCCAAAGGCCGCACAAATGCACGTGCGGCGGCAGATGCGGGGACAAGTGCTGCCAGGTGACGGGCGGCCCCTGCTGCAAGGACAAAAAGTCCGCCTAAATTTTGATCTTTCTGGCGGGCGCCTGCGGCGCTTCCTGCCGCGCCCTTAAGCCTCCCAACGGTTTTGGCGCCCTGCCAGGCTTTTTCCCTTCCTACTGCATCCAACTTTCATGAGGAGTATTTTTCTATGAGCAAGGTTCTAATCATTTTCGGCTCCACCACCGGCAACACCGAAAGCATCGCTGAGAAGATCAATGCCCTTCTCACGGACAAGGGCGTTGACTGCACCCTCACCAATGCCGCCTCACTCGGCGACTGCAC
>CAZWGJ010000068.1:0-9283 GCA_964633375.1 uncultured Desulfovibrio sp. | reverse complement strand
GCTGTGACCGGCACGATGGCGAACATGTCGTCTGCCATGCGCTCAGCGACCTTGAGGCGTTCAAAAAGCGTTGTCGTGCGTCCGTCGGGCAGGAGCGGCTCCAGGAAGAGGCGTATGCCGCCGTCGTTCCCCGCATCCGCTGAGGACAGCTCGCAGGCAAGGCTGACATCCAGGAACTGGCAGCTCTCAGAGGCGAGGACTTCCTTTGCCTTCTCAAGCGCCTGCCTTTCCAGGAGGCTTCCGCCTATGCTGCCATAAAGGCAGCCTTCCTCTCCTGCCAGCATGCGGGCGCATTCCTGTCCCTTTGCCACCAGCGGGCGCTTGATCACGCTGATGAGGACCAGACGTTTTTTGGCTGAAAGTGCCTGGATGATGCTTGTCAGCATGGACATGTAACTCTCCTTAACTCCTGCGAAGCCCCTGCATGCGGCCTCCTTGCAGGGCTGGTTGTCTTAACGGTTTTCCAGGAAGCTGTGCGCAAGCCAGGGCTGGGGCAGACGATCTGCCTCTTCAAGCGGCAGCGCCAGGTAGTCAGCCAATAGGCAGCGGTTGAACTCCGTGTGCCCCAGGACGACGATTATGCCGTCAGGCGTATGCAGCCTTGCACGCAGCACAGCCATAAGGGAGCGGCTCTTCAGCATGGTGAGGCTTTCTCCGCCGGCGGGGGCATACTCTGTGGGATGCTTTGCCAGCTCATCCAAAGCGCCAGGGTAGCGCTTTTCGACGTCTTCCCTTGTCAGGCCCTCCCAGGCGCCGTAGTTCAGCTCGCGGAAGCCCGGGTCGGCAATGACCGGCATGGTGCCGCCGGCAGGGCGGAAGGCCCTGCGCAGGATGTCGGCACAGGTCACGGCACTCCGCAGATCCGAGCAGAAGAAGGCCTCAGGCTTCTGGCCGGCCATTCCTTCCACAAACTTCTGCGCCAAAGCCTCGCAGGCTGCCCTGCCGCCTGAGGTCAGGTCCACGTCCTTCTGCCCGATAAACTGCTGCTCTGTATTGGCAGCAAGGCTGGCATGGTTGAAGAGCCAGATGCCCTTTGCCTTGCTGCAGTCTTGCTGTGCAGGCGTTGCGTTCGCAGTGGAAGAAGATTCTGTCATAACATCTCCTTTATGATAATGCCGCTTGGGCTGTGTGTTCCGGGCTGCAGGCGAGTTCCTCTGCCAGCCGTTTTTCTAGCGCCAGGGCTCTGGCAAGCCGCTTTTCAATGCCGGCAGTCGACTTGCCAAGCGCCTGGTAGAGCTCCTTCTTCTGCCGGAAGCGGACTTCAAGCGGCACAAAGGAGCTGCCCAGGCAGTACTTGTCGGCAAGATAGACGATCTCCCTTTCCGTCACGGGCTGATCGAAAGGAAGTGCAAGGTCGCTGTGGCTTTCAATGCAGTGCGCCATCGTGGTCAGGCCCAGGCTCTTGAGCAGCATGGCCCCTGTCTTTTCATGATGGGCATAGCCCTTGGCTATGTCGTGCACAAGCCCGCAGGAGGCGGCAAGCTCAGGCTGCACGGAAAAGCCTGCCAGGCGCATTCTCTGCGCTATGGCATAGGACACCCTGCTTACTGCCAGCACATGGGCAAAGGTTGTGTGCGGCATATGGACAATTTCCAGAAGCCTAAGCGCCTCGTCCCTGTCAAGCCAGGTGCCGTCCTTTTGCAGGGAGTCTGCAAAGCCGTCCAGGGAAGGAGTTTTCTTTGGCAGGGCGTCCTCTGCCTTTTTGACGGCAAAGCTGTCTGCAGCATCAAAGAGGGGAAGCTGTCTGTAAAAGTTCTCCCATCTGCAGTCCTGATGCGCCAGGCGCTGCACGTCTGCTCCATCCAGCAGGCAGGGCCAGCCCCGCTCCCCATACCAGCATGCGCCAAGGGAAGAGCCAGCATGGCTGTGCTTAGTTGCTGCTGCCAGGAGGGAGGCTTCATGCACCAAGAGCACAAGGCCGCTTTTGCGCATAAAGGGACGGCAGGCAGGATGCATGATGACAGGGCCTGCACAGAGTTCTGACACAGTCTGCCAGAGGCTTTTCATTGGGCTTGCAAGAGAGACTCTTGCCCCCTGGCGCAGAGCCCAGGCGGCAAACTTCTCAAGGCCTGTGCGCTTTTCCCCCGCAGCCTTGTCAAAAGGCAGCGCATCAGCCAGCAGCAGCGGTTCAAGCCCAAGGCTTCGGTAGGTCAAAAAGAGCCCTGCCAGGTCCCTCTTTTTGACGGCGTCAAGGTCTGCTTTAGGAAAGCCCAGTTCGGCAAGCAGGTCCTTTGCCAGCACTATGATGGGCGCGGCGGCAAAATGGTACGCCCCAGTCCAGGGCAGATCCCTGGCGGGACTCCAGGGCATGCCGCGCTTTAAGGCAAGCTGGGCTGCCAGGGCGGGAGACATAATCGTTCCTTCCTTTGCTGTTGTCTTGTTTTTCATGTCGGCCGGCCTCTTGAAAACCGCGGGTGCCGTAAAAGGAAAAGGCGCAAAGAGTATGGCTTTTCAGCAGTCTCTTTGCGCCGCAGCTTATACCTGAAACCGTCTTCGTTATTTCTGATGGGGGATCAGCTTGGGGATGTCGTACTGATCTTCGTCCTTGTCCAGATCCCTGCATTCCTGGCAGAGGCCGTAGAGCACATGGTAGTGGCCAAGCAGGGTGAAGTTGTGGGCGGCGGCAATGCTCTTCTGCATGGCTTCGATCTCTGAGTCGTAGATTTCCACGATCTTGCCGCAGTTGACGCACATGAGGTGGTCGTGGTGCGTCCCCTCTGTGACGGTCTCGTAGTGGGCCACGCTGTCGGTGAGATGGATTTCTGAGGCCAGCCCGGCAGCGCAGAGCAGCTTGAGCGTCCTGTAGACCGTTGTCTGCCCAATGCTTGGGTCCAGCTTCTGCATGTGCTGGTAGAACTCCTCCAGCGTGTGGTGTCCTGGAAGGGCAAAGAAGGCTTCAGCGATACGGCGTCTCTGCGATGTCGTATTCATCTTGTTTTTGGTCATGAAGTCAAGGAACTGATCAACTTTCGCAGCTATGCTTTTTTCGTCGCTTGCCATTGTGCCTCCAGGAAACAGCCCGCCTGAGGCGTCCTGTTTTCACTGAATATGGGGATAAGAAATTTTAGGTGACTTTAGCAAAAGGACAGGGTTATTTCAAGGAAATACAAATTGTTCTGTCCGCTCACAGGCGCCATGGGCATGGCTTTTCGCCATATGTCAGATCCTGGAGCTCAACGCCATCAGCAGTCTGGCGCGCCTCTCGCCGTAGCGTTTTTTGAGGCGGCGGAAGATCGTTTTGTGGCGCAGGTTGTCCAGGGTGAGGAAGATGACGGGCGTGGTGTAGAGGGTGAGCAGCTGCGAGAAGGCAAGCCCGCCCACAATGGCTATGCCAAGGGGCTGCCTCAGCTCCGCACCGTCCCCCTGCCCCAGGGCCAGCGGCACGGCTCCGAACATGGCGGCAAAGGTCGTCATCATGATGGGGCGGAAGCGCAGGCGGCAGGCCGTCAGGATGGCTTCCTTGGGCTTCATGCGGCTGTCCCTTTCGGCAGTGAGGGCAAAGTCGATCATCAATATGGCGTTCTTCTTCACCAGCCCGCAGAGCAGCAGCACGCCGATCAGGGCGATGATGCTGAACTCGGCTCCGCAGAGCATGAGGGCTATGAGGGCGCCTCCGCCTGCAGGCGGCAGGGTGGAGAGGATGGTCAGAGGATGGATCAGGCTCTCATAGAGTATGCCCAAAACCACGTAGAGCACGACAATGGCAGTCAGGATGAGGATGATCTCGTTTGTGACAGTCTCGGCAAAGAGCTTGGCCGTGCCCTGGAAGCTGCCGATGACGGTGTTGGGCATGCCTATGCGCACCTGCGCCTCAGAAATTTCCTTCTGGGCGTCGGACAGCGTCTTCCCGGAGCTTAAGTTGAAGGAGATGGTGATGGCGGCAAACTGCCCCTGGTGGGCGACGGAGAGCGAGGAGAAGCCGGACTTGATTTCGGCAACGCTCAAAAGCGGCACCAGCCCGTCCTTGCCGGGCAGGCGGACGGCCTTCAGCTTTTCCGGATCCTGCAGCCAGTCCTGGGCATAGCCTATGACGACCTTGTACTGGTTCTTCTCCTTGTAGATGGTGCTTATCTGCGACTGTCCGAAGGCAAGCCCCAGGGCGGAGTCCACGTCCTTCATGCTGACGCCGCAGCGTGCAAGCAAATCGCGGTTGACGACGACCTCCGTCTCAAGCCCCTTCTCGTCCAGGTCCGAGTCCAGGTCCATCATGATGGGGCTTTTCTTCAGCTCATCGCTCAGCTTATGGCTCCAGGTCCGAAGCTCTGCCAGGTTGTCGCCCTGCAGGGTGTACTGGTACTGGCTTCTGGCAGACCGCCCTCCCATATGCAGATCCTGGGCAGGCTGCAAAAAGACCTGCACGCCGGGCTCTGCCATCAGCTTGGGTCTGAGGCGCCCTATGATCTGCTGGGCTGAGAGCCCGCGCTCCTCAAGCGGCTTCAAGGTGATGAACATGCCGGAAGAGCCGCGTCCGCCTGAGTAGTGGGTGGAGACCTGGTCTACGGCAGGGTCTGCCCTCACTATGCTCTGGATGCGCCTGAGCTTTTCAGAACCAGCCTGGAAGGAGAGGCTCTGGTCAAAGCGCAGGTGCCCCATGAGGATGCCTGTATCCTGCTGGGGGAAGAAGCTTTTGGGAATGCAGATGTAGAGCCAGACGTTGAGCGCCAGCACTAAAAAGAAAACAAAGATGGTGATGCGCGGGTGGTCGACTACGATGTGCAGGCTGGCTGCATACTTTTCCCGCACAAAATCCAGGAAGGCTGAAATGCCGTCGAGCAGCCTTGTCCAGAGCGTGCGCAGCCTGGCAAGCAGCCCCGTCTCCCCTGCGTGCTGCAGCTGCTCTGCCAGGTAGCTGTCCTTTGACTGCAGAAGGCAGGCGCACATGGTGGGCGTGGTTGTGAGCGAGACGCACATGGAGATGAGCACGGCGCACGACAAAACCACGGCAAATTCACGGAAGATGCTGCCAAGGGTTCCCGGCATAAGCAGGATGGGGATGAAGACCGCAACCAGGGACAGGGTGATGGAGATGATGGTGAAGCAGACTTCCCTTGAGCCTATGAGTGCGGCCCTCAAGGGCGTCATGCCCTTTTCAAGCCGGCGCACGATGTTTTCCAGAACGACGATGGCGTCGTCCACCACAAAGCCCGTGGCTATGGTCAATGCCATGAGCGAGAGGTTGTCCAGGGTGTAGCCTGCCACATACATGACGGCAAAGGTGCCTATCAAAGACACTGGGGCGGCCGTTGCCGGTATGGACATGGCGCGGGTGTTGCGCAGGAAGAGGAAGACCGCCAGGATGACCAGGGCGACAGAGAGCACCAGGCTCTTTTCCACCTCGTTCAAGGAGGCTCTGATGGTCGTTGACCTGTCCATGGTCACGTCCAGGTCCACGGCTTCGGTGACCCACTGGCGCATGCCGGGCAGAAGCGCCTTAATTTCGTCAACGGTCTCGATGATGTTGGCGCCCTGGGACTTGGAGACCATGATCAGGACGGCGGACTTGCTGTTGTAGAGCGCCATGGAGCGCACGTCCTGCGGCCCCTTCCTGATGGAGGCGACATCCTTCAGGCGCACGTCGTGCCCGTTCTTGCTGGCCAGGATGAGGTTTTCGTACTCTTCCACGTCCTCCATCTGGTCGTTGATGCCGACAAGCCAGTAGTGCGCCTGGTTGGCCAGAAAGCCGCGCGGCTTGTAGGCCGTGGCATTCTTGATGGCCGTCTCCACGTCCTGCATGGTGAGGCCGTTCCTGAAGAGTGACTCGGGGTTGACGTCCACCCGCATGGCAGGCAGGGCGCCGCCCCCGACAGAGACTTCGCCGACGCCCTGTATCTGGGCAATCTTCTGCGCCAGCACATTGTTGGCCATGTCGTACATCTGGTAGCTGGAGAGCGTGTCAGAGGTTAAGGCCAGCACAATGATGGGCATGCCGGAGGGGTTGATCTTCCGGTAGCTTGGGTTGGAGGGCATGGTGGGCAGGGTGGACCTGGCTGCATTGATGGCAGCCTGCACGTCCCTGGCTGCGCCGTCGATGTTGCGGTCCAGATCAAACTGCAGAATGACATGCGTGCTCCCCTGGGAGCTGGTGGAGGTCATCTCGTTGATGCCGGCAATGCGCCCCAGGGCCCTTTCCAGAGGAGTGGCAACAGTTGTCGCCATGGTCTCAGGGCCTGCGCCCGGCATGCTGGCGCGGACAAAGACCACCGGAAAGTCCATTTCCGGCAGCGGGGCAACAGGCAGGAGCTTGAAGGCCACGCAGCCTGCCAGGGTGAGCGCTATGGTTAAAAGCGTTGTAGCAACAGGGTGGCGGATGAAGACGGCAGAGATGTTGAAGGGAAGGTACTTGGGGCCAAGGCGGCGGGGCCCCTGGCGCACCTCCTCTTCCTCTGCGCCGTCCTCGTCATCTAAATCCTGCACGGTGTCAGGCTTGCTTCCAGCCTTGGCTGCGGCAGCCTTCCTGCCTAAGGCAAGCAGCTTCTTCCACCAGCTTGTGTTCTCAGACATTACTTGCCGCCCCTGGAGGAAACGTGCTTTTCCTGCCCTTTCTTCTTGCGGGAGAACTGGTCAAACCAGATGTAGACGACGGGCGTTGTAAAGAGCGTCAGCATCTGGCTGAAAATGAGCCCGCCCACCATGGTGACGCCGAGCGGCCTGCGCAGCTCAGCCCCCATGCCGGTGCCGAGCATGAGCGGCAGGGCGCTCAAGAGGGCGCAGAAGGTGGTCATGAGGATGGGGCGCAGGCGCAGAAGGCAGGCTTCATGGATGGCGGTTACGCTGTCCTTGCCCTCCTTGGTCTCGGCTTCCAGGGCAAAGTCCACCATCATGATGGCGTTCTTCTTGACGATGCCGATGAGCAGGATGAGGCCTATGATGCCAACCACGCCAAGCTCCATGGAGCAGAGCTCCAGAGCCAGCAGAGCGCCTATGCCTGCCGAGGGCAGGGTGGAGATGATGGTGATGGGATGGACGTAGCTTTCATAGAGCACGCCAAGGACGATGTAGACCGTGGCAATGGCTGCCAGGATGAGCCAGAGCTGGTTGCTTGAGGAGTTCTCAAAGGCCTTGACGGATCCCTGGAAGACCAGGCGGACCGAGTCCGGCAGAGAAAGGCTGTCTATAGCCTTGTGGGCGCCCTTCACTGCATCGCCAAGGTGGAAGCCGTCTGCCACGTTGAAGGAGAGGGTGGCTGCAGGAAACTGCCCCTGCCTGGCTATGCCAAGCTGCACGGGCTTTTCCTCTATGGTTGCCACGGCGGTAATGGGCACGACAGTTCCTGAGCTTGTCTGCACATAGACGGCTTCCAGGTCCACAGGGCCCTTGCGGAAGCTGTCCGCCGTCTCCAGCACGACCTTGTACTGGTTGGTCTGGGTGAAGATGGTGGAGATGAGCCTCTGCCCAAGGGAGCTGTAGAGGGCGTTGTCTATGGCGGACATGGTGACGCCAAGGCGGCTTGCGGCATCGCGGTTGACGTTGACGTAGGCCATGGTGCCCGTGGGCAGGAGGTCGGAGGCCACATCGCAGATTTCAGGACGCTGCTGCAGGGCTTTTTTCAGCTTCCCTTCCCAGAGCCCCAAATCGTCGCGGCTGACTGCCTCCATGGTCAGCTGGTACATAGTTCTGGAGGTCCTGTCCTCTATTGTTAAGTCCTGGACGGGATTGAGGTAGAGCACAGCACCCGGGATTTCTGCCCTGGCCCTGTCCATGAGGCGGCGGGCGATGTCCTTTGCCCTGTCGCCGCGCTCATCAAGCGCTTTCAGCTCAACAGTCAGCCTTGAGGTGGCCAGGCTTGGGTTCTGGCCGTCAACGCCGACAAAAAAGGCGACGCGCTTGACGGCAGGGTCGGACAAAAGCAGGTTGGCCAGGCTTTGCTGGCGGGAGGCCATGGCTGCAAAGGATGTATTCTGCGGCGCTTCGGCTATGCCCTGCAGAAGACCCGTGTCCTGGACAGGGAAGAAGCCCTTGGGAATGAAGACATAGAGCAGCCCGGTGACTGCGACGCTGCCCAGGGCTACGCAGAGCATGGCCCTTTGATGGTTGAGGACTGCCGTCAGGCACTTGTCGTAGAAGCGCAGCAGGGCGGGAAAGAAGCCCTCTCCTTCCGTCGCCATGGCGACCTCGGCGCTTTTTTCCGTATTCTCGGCAATCTTCTTTCTGGGCACTCTTTTCAGCAGGACGGCGCAGAGCATGGGCGTCAGCGTCAGCGAGATGACGGCCGAGATGAGGATGGTGACGGCAAGGGTGATGGCAAATTCCCTGAACAGGCGCCCTGAGATGTCGGCCATGAAGAGCAGGGGGATGAGGACGGCGACAAGGGAGAGCGTCAGGGAGATGATGGTGAAGCCTATCTGCCCTGCACCTGTCAGGGCTGCCTGGACCGGGCGCATGCCCTGCTCAAGGTAGCGGGTGATGTTCTCAATCACCACGATGGCGTCGTCCACCACGAAGCCCGAGGCGATGACCAGCGCCATGAGCGTTAAGTTGTTGAGGGAGAAGTCCGCCAGGTACATGACGCCCAGCGTCCCTATCAATGAGAGGGGCACCGCCAGGGCAGGGATGATGGTGGCCCTCAGGTTCCTCAGGAAGAGCAGGATGACGGCGATGACCATGACGACGGCCAGGATCAGCTCAAACTGCACGTCCTCCACAGTCGCCCTGATGGTGGCCGTCCTGTCGGTTATCACCTGCACCTTGACTGAGGCGGGAAGGGAGGCCTGCAGGGCTTCCAGGCGCTCGGTTATGGCATCGGCCACGGCTATGACGTTGGCGCCCGGCTGCCTCTGCACGGAGACGATGATGGCAGGCTGTATCTTCTGCTGCGAGCCGTCTTCTGCTGCGTGCACGGTGTAGGCTGCAAGCAGGGCGTTTTCTGCGCCTTCCGTGACGGCTGCAACGTCCTCAAGGCGTATGGGCGCCCCGTTCTTGTAGCCGATAATGGTGCTGGCATATTCCTCAGGGCTTTCCAGCTGGTCGTTGGCGTCAATGGATGAGGCGCGCAAAGGGCCGTCCAGGCTGCCCTTGGAGGAGTTGACGTTGGCTGCTGTGACGGCTGTGCGGATGTCGTCGATGGTGAGGTTGGCCTGGGCCAGAGCCTTGGGATTGACCTTGATGCGCACGGCAGGGCGCTCGCCGCCGGACAGGGTCACAAGGCCCACGCCTGAGAGCTGCGAGAGCTTCTGGGCTATGCGGGTGTCGGCCAAATCCTCCAGGCGGGTCATGGGCAGTCTGTCGCTGGTAAGGGCCAGGGTCATGACCGGCGGGTCTGCCGGGTTGACCTTGTTGTAGACAG
>CAZWGJ010000067.1:0-9369 GCA_964633375.1 uncultured Desulfovibrio sp. | reverse complement strand
CATGGCCCAGGGCAGTCTGAGGCTCATGGGCGCGCAGGACGTCCTCAATGCAGTAGGAAACAAACCTGGAGGAAGCGCCGGAAGCGCCGTCGGATCCGATTTCCTCCTTGTCCCAGAGAATGAGGGCGCAGTTTTTCCCGGCAGCCTTGCTGTCGCACAGAGCCCTGAGGCCGGTGTAGACGCAGATGCGGTCATCCTGTCCGTAGGCGCCGATAAGGGAGCTGTCCAGGCCGACATAGCTGGCACGTCCTGCCGGCACCACCTCTATCTCAGCGCTGAGGAAGTCTTCCTCCTTCACGCCGTATTTCTGCTGCAGAAGCTTCAGGATGGCCAGCTTGACGGGATCGGGAATCTCTTTGTCGCCGTCCTTTTTCTCGGGAGCCTTGCTGCCGAGCATGACGTTCAGCTTTTCGCCTTCAAAGGCTTCCTTGACGTTTTTGACGACCTGCTCCTGAGCAAGGTGGGGCATAAGGTCGGCGATGGTGAAGACGGGCTCGTCGGCGGATTCGCCCAGGGTAACGGTGACAACTTCGCCGTTGTCCTTGCAGATGACGCCGTGCAGGGCCAGGGGCCTTGCCAGCCACTGGTACTTGCGCAGTCCGCCGTAGTAATGGGTCTTGGCCTGGGCAAAGCCGGACTGCTCGATGAAGGGCTGCGGCTTGAAGTCGAGGCGGGGGCAGTCGGCATGCGCCGCCACAAGGTGGATGCCCTGGCTTAAAGGATCTGTTCCCTTGCGGAAGGCGAAGAGCGCCTTGCCGCGCAGCGTGGTGACGTAGGCGTCGGAGGCGGGATCATCGGAAAAGCCGTGTTCACGCAGGTACTTTTCACAAAAGCCGATGGTCTCGCGCTCTGTCTTGCAGCTGGTCAGAAAGTCCAGGTAGCTGTCGCAGAATGCCTTGACGCGGGGCTTTTCCTCCTCAGTGTCGCAGAAGGTCCAGGCGCTTTTTTCTTTATAGAGCGGGGATGATGCCAAATCATCCTTTTTAGTCTTTTCCATATAGTATCTCCTATGGAAACATTCCAAGGGAACAGAGTGCTCTACTAAACGGCAAAGTCTCTGTCCTGTTAGTTTGAACAGTCAGTCTGACTATCACATCCAATTAAGAGGTTCAATTCTCCAGGGCTGTCCGGCTGGGGAGGCTCCCTTAGACGTGCTGCTTGTGAAGGGCGTCCGGCCAGACCGCATAGAACTCAGCCAAAAGATAGAGGGAGCCCGTCACCAGGCACATGTTCTCCAAGGCTGTCTTGTCCATAGCCAGGAAGGCATCCTTCAGGGAAGGATACGGCGCAGCCTTTGCGGCGCCCAAGCCGTTCAGGAAGGCGATGATGTTCTCAGGCTTTTCAGAGCGCTCTCCTGGAATCAGCGGAATGTACCATGAAGCGCCTGGGACCTGCTTTGCCAGGCTTGTCAGCCCTGTGCGCCAGTCTTTGTCTGCCAGGCAGCTGTAGACAACGGAGGCTGGCTTTTTGCAGACGCCTTCTTTTAGCGCCGCTGTCAGGGACGCCATGCCGTGCGGATTGTGGGCGCCGTCCAGCATGCAGCATGGCCTGGCGGCAGCGTTTGGGCCTGCAGCATCTTTGGCCGGCACGATTTGCAGCCTTCCGGGCAGGAAGGCATCGGCCAGGCCTTTTGCGGCAGCCTCGGGCGTTATGCTGAGGGAAAGGGAAGGCGCCAGCGCCTTAAGGGCGCACAGGGCAGTTCCGGCATTGGCAAACTGGTGCCTGCCCAGCATCCCCAGATGTGTTGTGCTTGGCAGCGGATGGGCAACCTGGACGGAAGTGCCGAAGCGTGCTGCTCGCTTGTTTAGGACAGCCAGGACGCTGTCCTCCTGTTCGGCAGACACAACGGGTATCTGAGAGCGCACAGCGTGGGACTTTTCCCTGGCAATGGCTTCTGCCGTTGCCCCCAGCAGGGCGGTGTGATCGAGGGCAATAGGGGCGAAGACAGCCAGATCATTGGCTGCCGCCGTTGTTGCATCGTGCTCTGCCCCAAGCCCTGCTTCCAGCACTGCGGCCTGGACGCCCTTCTTTCTGAACAGGGCAAGGGCCACCACGGTCAGTATCTCAAAGTAGGTCAGGTCAGGGCAGATGGAGACAGCCTCGGAGGCGGCGTCAAGCCAGTCTGCCATGTCCGTCCACTGTCCGTTGATTTGAATGCGTTCGGCCGGCGAGTAGAAATGCGGGGAGGTGTAGAGCCCGACGTTTACGCCGTGGGCCTGCAGCAGGGAGGCAAGAAAGGTTGCAGTGGAGCCCTTGCCGTTGGTGCCGACGACCTGGCAGACCGCATAGGGCGGGCGCGCAAGGTTCATGGCGTGCAGGACCTTGTCCATGCGGCCGAGGGACAGGTCCATGTGGAAGAAGTTCAGGTTGTCCAGATAGAGGGACAGCTCTTCAGGTGTGCGGAATGTCTTTGTCATAGTCTTGATAGGGAAGGAGCGGGGGATGAGGCAGGCTTGGTGCGTCCTGGCAAATTTGGAAACGTGCTTGACAGAACGGCTGGAATGGTGCCAAATTGCCAGCGCAGGTTGACGTACCTTGGTACGCCATCTGCCCGTGTGCGCTCGTAGCTCAGTCGGATAGAGCAGGAGCCTTCTAAGCTCTTGGTCGGGGGTTCGATTCCCTCCGGGCGCACCAGATATGGTTTATGGATCTCGCAAAAATATGCATGGCTTGTCGTAACAGAAAGGCCGTGCTTTTTTATTGCCTTTTGCCGGGGGCCGGCTTCTTCTCCAGCGTGAGGATGAAGACGGCAAGCATGATGAAAAGGCAGCCGATCCACCCGGCTGGAGAGAAGTTTTCCTGAAAGAAGAGCCAGACCCAGAAGCAGCCTAAGACCGGCTCGACATTGCCGACCACGGCAGACTGCACCTGGGAGATGTGCCTGAGGCTCAAAGCCAGGGTGATGTAGGCAAGAAAGCTGGTAAAGAAGCCCATGGCCAGCAGGATGCCCCAGAGCAGCGCCGGCTTGTCGAAGGTGATGTCCGGCGTAAAGGGCAGGAAGAGCAGGGTCGTGCTTAAAAAGGCGTAGCAGTAGATGGTCTGGGGCGAATACCTGCGGGAATAGTAGTAGGTGAAGGGAAAGAAGCAGGCGTAGCTGAAGCCGGAGACGAGTCCGCAGGCGATGCCGACGACAGAAACGTCGCCGCCCATGCTGCCGCCGGCCATGCTCACCATGACAACGCCGCCCATGGCAATCCCGATGGCTGCCAGCTTGGTGCAGGAAATGGCTTCGCTGAAGAGGATGCGCGACAGGACCGCCACCCAGGCAGGGGCGGTATAGAGCAGAACCACTGCCGTGGCGCCGCCGCTGTAGCTGATGGCATACTGGAAGGAGCCGAACAGGACCAGGCCGAGAACGCCGCCATAGACAATGAGCCCAGCGGCATCCTTGAGCGGGATTTTCAGCTCCCCGCGCCAGGCTGCAAAGGCGGCAAAGCAGATGCCCCCGATGCAGGTGCGCCAGAAGGCGGTTTCCAGGGGCGGGCAGTTCATCGCAAAGAGGAGGCGGGATGCTGGCGTGATTAACGACCAGAGCGCTGCAGCCAGGGCAGCGTAGAAAAAGCCGAGATAGAGGTGCTTTTCTGCCGGCGCTGCCGAAGCCTGTGTTGTCGAGTCGGATGTTGTCATGGTGCGTTTGGGCGGAGGGTAAAGGTCTGCTGCGGGCGGCTAGTTTGAGGCTTGAACAAGCCTTGAGGAAAGGGCTGCGGCGCCGGCAAGGCTGGTGAAGCGCTCAGCTGCCAGTTTAAGCGCAGCCTCTGCCGCTTCTCTGCCCGAGAAGCCGTAGATGACGGTGAGCACGTGCCTTGTCTTTTCGCTGATGCAGGCACGCGGCGAGTCGCTGACAGGGCTGCCGAACGGCCCCTGAGCATCAGCCAGGAGCGGCATGCCGCAGAGGGGGATGCTGCCCTTGCCTATGCCGGCATAGCATTCCCCGGCCTTTCCTATGCGCAGCTCGATGCCGCCTGAAATCTTGTCCAGATCGTAGGAGCCAAGGGAGAGGCCCGTTTCGACGGAGATGATGTTGTTGACGTCCACGACGGTGTTGATGCGGTAGAGCTCCTTGTCCTGGCGCATCCTGCGGTAGAGCGCCTCAGAGGAGATGCGGTATCTGCCGGGATTCATGCCGAAGGCCTTGCAGGCTTTGCGGGACTCACCCAGGTTGGGCATGGCGGAGAGCTCCGTTTCTGCAAGCGCCTGCTTGAGCCTTCCTTCAACTTCATCGCGGTAAAGCTGCCAGACGGCATCATTTGCCTGCTGAACAGTGCAGTCGTACTCAAGGCAGCCAAGGCAGGTGTCCTGCCAGGCCTCAGCCGCTGCCTTGCTGATGCGAAGTTCTTGTAGAGCTGACATATGAGACGGCCTCCTGTGAGTTAAGAGAAAGGACAAGCCGGGCAGAGCACGGACGCCCAGCCTGCGTTTTGGCAAAAAACGCCTGATACTGCGGCTAGCAAGGGATTATTTTTGATTTTTGCACCTTGTCAAGCGCTTCCTTGCCGGACCGTTTTTTTGCCGTTGTCTTTGTAACAGACAGTTTTTCGCATAAGCAAAGCGGCAGTATAAAAAATGCAGAGGCCTGTCTGACAAAAGTATCAATGCCTTGCAGGATAAAACAGAAATATTAGCTGAAACAAAGAAAATTTTTTGAACTGAGATTGTTGACAATGAAAATGAAGTTCAATTACATAGGCGTATTCCAAACGGCCCTTCTGAGACCAATGTCTTGTAATTATTGCTAATCAGAAGATTGTCGCAGTGTAGATGTCTTAACTTAAGCATTTTCCATACTTGTGAAGGCAGGACGTCCTGCCTGCTTTGCCTGGAGTCCCGGCTGCCTGCAGCCTTGGGACGGCCTGCTGAAAGCCGCCTGAAACTGCCATTCAGGCCGCATTGCACACCATGTGCAGCGCAGGCGCCGGCAATATGTCCGCTTCATGCTGCCCCGTTGAAGTGGTTATCGAAGGAGGGGGTATGGCTACTGAACAATGCTGCTGCCAGTGCAGCGGAGCTGAGAAAGGCGGAAGCGCACCTGCTGCCACAGGTGCGCCTGAAGCCGGAAAGGACAGGCTCCGTATTGCTCTTGCCGGCAATCCGAACTGCGGTAAAACCACGCTGTTCAACCACTATACAGGCGCCCGCCAGCACGTCGGCAACTATCCCGGCGTAACCGTCGACAGGAAGGAAGGCGAGAAGGTTGTCAACGGCCAGGAACTGACCCTGGTCGACATCCCCGGCACCTACTCCCTGACTGCGTATTCCATGGAAGAGCTTGTCGCCAGAAGCGAACTGTCCTTCGGCATGGTGGATGCAGTCATCGACATTGCTGATGCTTCCGCCCTGGAGCGCAACCTGATCCTCACTGTGCAGATGATGGAAATGGGCATGCCCATTGTCTTTGCCTGCAACATGATGGACGAGGCGCGCAAGGCCGGCCTGCACATCGACATGAAGCAGCTTGGCGACAAGCTGCACATGCCCGTTATGCCCCTGGTCGCCCGTTCCGGCGAAGGCGCTGAAGCCATCCTTGAAAAGGCTGTCGAGGTTGCCCGCAAGGGCCGCCAGGAGCCGCTGCGCCTGACCTACGGGCGCGAAATTGACGCAGCCCTGGAAAAACTGGAAAAGCGCCTTGCCGAAGAGCATGCGCTTACAGACCAGTATCATCCCCGCTGGACCGCCATTAAGCTTTTGGAAGGCGATACAGAAGTCATCAAGACCTTCCGTGAAGCCAATGCCAAGCTGTGCGATGAGATTCTTGCTGAGTGCGAAAAGACGGCTTCCCTTGTGAAGGACACCACCCGCATGAGCTGCGAGTCCGTCATCACCGATGCCCGCTACGGCTTCATCCGCGGCCTTCTGAAGGGCTGCGTGAAGCAGGACGCCGGCAAGGACCGCCTGGCCTTTTCCGATGCCCTGGACAAGGTTCTGACCAACGTCGTCCTGGGCCCCATCATCATGCTGGCCGTCCTCTACGCCATCTTCTATGTCTCCATTGAGTACGGCGCCTATCCTCAGGGCTGGGTTGAAGACCTCTTTGGCTGGCTGGCTGATTTGATTGGCGGAGCGCTGCCTGACGGCGAGCTGAAGTCGCTCATCGTCGACGGCATCATCGGCGGCGTGGGCAGCGTTATGTCCTTCGTGCCCCTCATCGCCATCATGTTCGTCATGATTGCCTTCATTGAGGACAGCGGCTACATGGCGCGCATCTGCTACATGATGGACCGCATCTTCCGCATGTTCGGCCTGCACGGCGCCTCAGTCATGCCCTACGTCGTTGCCGGCGGCATTGCCGGCGGCTGCGCCATTCCCGGCGCCATGGCCACCAGGACGCTGCGCAGCCCCAAGGAAAAGCTGGCTACCCTGCTGACTCTGCCCTACATGCCCTGCGGCGCAAAGGTTCCCGTCTTCCTGCTTTTGATCGCAGCCTTCTTCCCCGAAGATCCGACCACAGCCTTCTTTGTGGTTCTTATCTGCGGCTGGGTGTGCGCCCTCTTTGTGGCCCTTCTTCTGCGCCACACCATCATCAAGGGCGAGTCCACCCCCTTTGTCATGGAGCTGCCTCCGTACCGCCTGCCCACCCTCTTTGCCGTGCTCCTGCACATGTGGGAACGCAGCTGGATGTACATGAAGAAGGCAGGCACCGTCATCCTGGCCATCTCCGTGGTCATCTGGGCCGGCCTGAAATATCCCGAGCTGGATCCTTCAGTTTCCGGGCCCTATGAAGAAAAGATTGAAGCCCTGAACGCCCAGAAGGATCAGGAGCAGGGCAAGGCCGACGAGCTCTTAAAGAAGATGGAAGCCCAGTCCGCCGCCGTGATGGACAAGGTTGCTGAAAAGGCCAAGGCCGACGCGGACCTGAAGAAGCTTGCGGACGAGTCCAATGCCGCCAAGTCTGAGCTTGAGGGCCTGGAGAAGAAGCTCGAAGCCATGGGCGAAGAAGCCGAAGGCGCTGATGAGCTGAAAGAAGACGTTGAAAAGGCAAAGGCTGACTTTGGCAGCAAGGAAGACGCCGTGCTTGCCAAGGCCTCTGCCCTGCTGGCTGACAATGCCGAGGATCAGGCTGTTGTCAATGAGTACGTGTCCATGAAGGCCCAGGCGGGCGAAGCCAAGGAAAAGGCTGAGGCTCTGGAAGGCAAGGCCGGCGATCTTCAGAATGAGCTGGACGAGCTTGCCCTGAAGAACTCCTACGGCGGCCGCATCGGCATCTTCCTTGAACCCATCACCAAGCCTGTCGGCTTCAACTGGCAGACCAACATCGCCATCGTTGCCGGCATCGCAGCCAAGGAAGCCGTTGTCGCCACCCTGGGCACCGCCTACAGCATGGGCGAGGTTGATCCTGAGGAAGCCGAGCCACTGGCGCAGCTCCTTGCCAAGGATCCTGAGTTCAACAAGGCTGTGGCCATCTCCCTCATCCTCTTTGTCCTGATGTACTCCCCCTGCTTTGTGGCACTGGTTGTCATCAGGGCTGAGGCTGGCGGCTGGCGCTGGCTTGTGTTCAGCATGATCTTCAATACCGTCCTGGCGTACATGGTCAGCTTCGTCGCCTTCAGGCTGGCCAAGGCCTACTACGGCATCGCCTAAAACTGATTTCTTTCCCTCAATGGGGCGGGCGGCAGCGAGCTCCCGCCCCAGCTCAAAAAGACCCTCATGCCCGCTAAGGCTTGATAAGGCGTTAAAGGCTGCGTGAGGGGTGAAAAGCTCAATAAAACTCAAAAGTGTCGGCGGATACATATATCTGCGTCGTCCTAACAATTGAACAAGAGGTATCTCTTATGAAAAAGCTCGTTACGCTTCTTCTGGCTGCGGGGCTTGTTTTTGCAAGCACCACGCCTGCCAGCGCTATTGACTTCAAGGCTTCCGGCGAATGGCTGTTCGGCTTTGGTGTGGGTGACTCCAACCTGGTTGAAAAGTCCCGCACAGCCGGCGGCGCCAACAACAGATCCAACGCCAACGACAAGTTCACCGCTGCCCAGCGTATCCGTCTGCAGCTGGAAGCCATCGCCAGCGAGAACCTCTCCGGCACAGTGCGCTTTGAAATGGAGTCCACCTGGGGCAAGACCGGCGGCAGCGGCGCCCTTGGTGCCGACGACCAGTGCATCGGCGTCCTCAATGCCTACCTCGACTGGGCAGTGCCGGATACAGATCTCAAGTTCCGCATGGGCGTCCAGCCCGTTGAGCTGCCCAGCGCAGCCGGCGGCTCTTCCATCCTGAACACAGACGCCCTGGCCGGCGTGACCATGAGCTACCAGTTCAACGAAAATGTCGGCGCCACCCTGTTCTGGGGCCGTCCCTACAATGACAACTACGCCGGCAATGCAAGGCGCAGCAACAGGGACAAGAACTACCTGGACAACGTCGATCTGATTGCCCTGAGCGTGCCGCTGACCTTTGACGGCGTGAACGTGACTCCCTGGGTCATGTACGGCATGGTCGGCGAGAATGCACTGAGGGCCACCAACGACGACAACGAATACGTTGGACCCACGGACATGTTCGCTGTGAACGACGTGACCGGCCTGAACAACCTGCATATCACCAAGGCCTACGGCAGCGCCTTCTGGGGCGGCATCGCCACAGCCATCTCTGCCTGGGATCCGCTGAACATCGAGCTCGATTTGAACTACGGCTACATGGAAGGCATGGGCAGCTACGATGTGACCAAGGTGAGCGCAGCCGGCGACGAAATCACCAAGCGTGCCGACCTGAAGCGTGAAGGATTCCTGGCCAAGGCCCTTGTCGAATACAAGATGGACTGGGGCACTCCCGGCATCTTCGGCTGGTACGGCACAGGCGATGACGACAACCCGAAGAACGGTTCCGAGCGCATGCCCGCCATCGAGGCCAAGGGCAACTTCACCTCTATGATGGGCGACGACAACTTCGGCTGGGGCTCCAACAGCAGCTGGTACGACATGACCCTGAACTACGCAGGCACCTGGGGCGTCGGTCTCCAGATCAAGGACATGTCCTTCCTGGAAAACCTCTCCCACACCTTCCGCGTGGCCTACTGGGCCGGCACCAACTCCCCCAGCATGGCCAAGTACGCTGCTTCCCCCATTTCCTGGAACAACCAGCTTGACAGCTCCACCAGCGACAGCCTGTATCTGACCACCAACGACAGCCTGCTCGAGTTCAACCTCATCAACAAGTACCAGATGTACGAGAACTTCGAGATCAACCTGGAACTGGGCTACATGGTCAACTTCTTTGACCATGACACCTGGAAGAAGTCCAACAGCGGCAGATACGGCGACACCTACGAGAACCGCGACGCCTGGAAGGCCCAGCTGATCTTCGCCTACACCTTCTAATCCATCCAGTGTAGCAAACTTTCTTTTGGGAGGGGGCTGTTTCTCATGCTGCCCCCTCTTTTTG
>CAZWGJ010000066.1:0-9552 GCA_964633375.1 uncultured Desulfovibrio sp. | reverse complement strand
ATGCGCAGCATTTCCGCCATGGGGTGCCCGGCGCCAAAGCTGTAGCCCTCCGCGCCGGCGACCCAGTGGTAGGCGTCGTGGGTGGCCAGCAGCATTTCGCCGTGCAGGCTGAACTCCGGATCCTTCCAGCTCGGCCACTCAAGCATGCGCAGGGCAAAGGCCAGGGCGACAGTGACGAGTATCCAGAAAAGGCCCCTGCACACGACGGGCAGCATCCCCCTGAAGGGGCGGGCCCCATAGGCGTTCAGCTGTGCCTGGCCGGTCATAGTTAGATGCGCGTGTCCTTCTGCACTGCAAAAAAGCACCTGCTGGTGCTGCCGCTCTGATAGGCGTGTTCTGCAACCAGTTTGTAGGATGAAGCATGTGCCGCGAAGTCGTCTGCATCCGGCATCCTGCTTGCCATGAAGACTATCTGCCCATTGTCAGCCAGATGGTCTGAGAAGAGGGCCAGCACCTTGTCCCAGGGCATGAAGGCGCGGCTGATCACAAGGTCTGCCTTCTCTGTTCCCATAAAGGCGTTGATGTCCATGTTGTGCGCATAGGTTTCGGGCAGGGACAGCGTCCCCAAGGCCTGGGAGAGGAAGAGCGCCCTTTTCTGCCTGATTTCCACCATGTGGTAGCTTCCCTTCTGCCAGACAAGGCGCAGCGGTATGCCCGGCAGCCCTGCGCCAGCGCCTGGATCCCAGGTCAGGGGATTGTCCGGAAGCTGCAGGCCATCAAGGAAGACTGCCAGGTGGAGGCAGTCGGCAACAAGGTCTTTGGCTGCATCCTGCCAGGTGCGGGCGCCGACCAGGTTCATGACGCGGTTCCAGCGCATGAGCATGTTGATGTAGGAGGCAAGCCCTGCCAGGGCACCTTCAGGGCAGGGGCAGTTTATGCTGCTGAAGACTTGAGCCAGGGAGGCGGGGGTGCACTCCTGGCGCTGCTTCTGCTTGGTCTTTTGTGTGGACGCGCGAGATTCGCTGCCGGCCGCTTTTGCCGGCCCCTGCCGGCGGTTCTTGTCCGGCCGCCTGCCGGCCGCTTTCCGATCATTTCCCATAAGCTGCTTCTTGAATTTCCAGCCAGGCTTTTTGCCTTCCCTTCAGGCAGCCTGGCACAGCCTGCGCAGGAGAAGATGCCGGCGGCAGACAGCCGCATCTGCCGCGTGCAAACCAGCCGTTACTTATACGGTATTTCAAATGCTGGCAACACGCTCACCATAGGGGCGCACGGCCTGCCTTCTGCCCCGCCTGCGCCCCCCGCAGGCGCCTTTGGCAAACTTGCCAGCAGGGCGGATATCCTGTATTTCACTACAGGTATCCTGCGTGGATAGCGACCATAATGACAGCCTGCTGCCGCTTATGGCGCCTGTCGTTTTCCCGTAAACTAAGTCTGGCGAAGACGGACAGGGCACGCAGCCTCAATTTTGAACAGCATTCAATGGTCTTTTATTGTTATATAAAGCAATAACTTAAGGAGTTGCGCAACGATGCGTGCGATGTCTCTTCTCTTTCCCGGACAGGGATCCCAGGTTGCCGGCATGGGGCGTGATGTGGCTGATGCCGACAAGGACGCCATGGAATTGTGGAAAAAGGCAGAGGCCGTAAGCGGCCTGCCCCTGCGCGAGATCTGCTGGGAAGGCGATGAAAAGGCAATGTCCGACACCAAGGTCCTGCAGCCTGCGCTCACGGTTGTCTGCCTGACGCTCTGGCAGGCTCTGTCCCGCCATGTCCGCCCGGCAGCCTGTGCCGGCCACAGCCTTGGCGAGTACTCCGCCCTTGCCGCCAGCGGTGCGCTGGACGTTGAAAGCGCCCTGAAGCTGGTGAGCATCCGCGGCGCCCTCATGGCTGAAAGCGATCCCGACGGTGCAGGGAGCATGGCGGCCATCGTCAAGCTGCCCCTGGAAAAGGTCGAGGAGATCGTGGCAGGCGTTGCCAAGGAAACCGGCCTGGTGCTGCTTGTTGCCAACTACAACACCCCCGGCCAGTACGTCATCTCAGGCCACAAGCAGGCCGTGGAGATGGCAGGCGCCCTTGCCAAGGGCGTCAAGGGCCGCGCCCTGCCGCTGGCTGTGAGCGGCGCCTTCCACAGCCCCCTCATGAAGGAGGCAGCCGACAAGCTTGCCTCCTATATGCGCAAGGTTGTCTGGCACAAGCCTGTCTGCCCTGTGTACAGCAATGTCACAGCCTGTGCGCTCACCGACGGCGAGAGCATCCGCGAGGCCATGCTCAAGCAGATGACCTCCTCTGTGCGCTGGATTGACATCATCCGCTCCCAGTACGCAGACGGACAGAGAGCCTTCCTTGAGGTGGGCCCCAAGCCCGTGCTCAGCAAGATGGTCGGACGCATCCTGGCCGATGCGCCGGCAGAGGAGTATTCTTCCTCCTGCGTCAGCACGCTGGCCCAGGCCGAGGAGCTGGCATAACATTTTTTGCAGGGCTGCTTTTCTTCAGCAAGGAGCCCTGTCCTCTTTTTTTACGGCTTTCTGCCCTGCTGCATCCTGATGCGGCAGGGAGAACATATTTTTGGGGACGGCTTTGGCGCCGTCCAGGAGTGAAGAGAACTATGCAGGCATACAGCACTGTCCACGGGGCCGTTGATTCCTTTCTGCAGGAGCGCGGCCTGGAGTGGCCGGCCAAGGCAGTCATTGAGCCTTCCAAGGATCCGAAGCACGGGGACCTGGCCACCAACATCGCCATGATGCTGGCAAAACCTTTAGGCAGGGCGCCGCGCGACGTCGCAGCCGAGCTGGCCGATCATGTGCTCAAGACCTGCCCTGACATTGCCGCGGCAGACATTGCCGGCCCGGGCTTTTTGAACCTCACCTTCAAGCCTGAGTTCTGGCAGCACGTGGTGGCCGAGGTTGAGGACAAGGGCTCCGCCTACGGCAGCACCGACACAGGAAAGGGCCGCAAAACCATGGTGGAATACGTCTCCGCCAACCCCACCGGCCCCCTGCACGTGGGCCACGGCAGAGGCGCCGCTGCCGGCGACAGCCTGACCCGCCTGCTGCGCAGGGCGGGCTATGACGTCACCACCGAGTACTACATCAACGACGCAGGCCGCCAGATGCGCCTTCTTGGCCACTCTGTCTGGTACCGCCTCTGCCAGATGGTGGACCGCCCCATGGAAGAGCCCACCGACTGGTACAAGGGCGAGTACATCAAGGACATAGCCAAGGAGATGCTGGACCAGGATCCCTCCCTGGCCAAGGCGGAGGATGCCGAGGCCGAGAACCGCTGCTATGAGTACGCCAAGCAGGTCATTTTGGACGGCATCAAGAAGGACCTTGCCGAATTCAGGGTGGAGCACCAGAACTGGTTCTCCGAAAAGACATTGGTTGACGGCGGCAAGGTTGCCA
Organism: uncultured Desulfovibrio sp.; assembly: GCA_964633375.1. Taxonomy (GTDB): domain Bacteria; phylum Desulfobacterota; class Desulfovibrionia; order Desulfovibrionales; family Desulfovibrionaceae; genus Desulfovibrio. Next base: position 6,212 of record CAZWGJ010000066.1, on the reverse strand, counting down.
AGGCCTTTGAGACGCTGGACAAGGCCGGCTACCTCTACGAAAAGGACGGCGCCCTCTGGTTTGCCACCAGCCGCCTTGGCGACGACAAGGACCGCGTCCTGCGCAAGAAGGACGGCTCTCTGACCTATTTCGCGTCGGACATCGCCTACCACCACGACAAGTATGAGCGCGGCTTTGACTTCCTCATTGACGTGTGGGGCGCCGACCACCACGGCTACGTCCCCCGCATGCGCGCAGCCATCGCCGCCATGGGCAAGGAGCAGTCCACTTTTGAGGTGGTGCTCATCCAGCTGGTCAACCTGCTTGTGCAGGGCAAGCCCGTCGGCATGTCCACCAGGGCCGGCACCTTTGAGACCTTGGCCGACGTGGTCAAGGAAGTGGGCGTCGATGCAGCCAGGTTCATGTTCCTGTCCCGCAAGACGGACACTGCCGTGGACTTTGACCTTGAGGCAGTCAAGCAGCGCAACATGGACAACCCCGTCTACTATGTGCAGTACGCTCATGCCCGCATCTGCGCCGTGCTGCGCAGGGCAGGCGAGGACGGCACTGTGCTTCCTGAAAAGAGCACGCCCGAGCTGCTTGCCCCCCTGGCCAGCGCTGAGGACAAGGCCCTGCTGCGCAAGATGGAAATGTTCCCCGACATGATAGCCCAGGCCGCCCAGAGCCTCGGCGTGCACCATGTGAGCCACTACCTGACGGATCTGGCCCAGCTTCTGCACAGCTACTACGGCAAGTATTCCATCCTGGGATCCGGGGACGCCGCCCTCACTACGGCCCGCCTGGCTCTTCTCAGGGCCGTCGCCGTCGTGCTGGCAAACGGCCTGGATCTTCTGGGAGTCTCTGCGCCCGAGCGCATGTAGGGACTTTTTGTACGTCTGCTCACTGCCTGTTTCGGGCGTGGAGAGAGAATCATGGCACAGGACACTGTTGCACAGGGAAAGCATGAACAGGAAGGACGCGGCAGGGGCGGAATGCAGATCCATGTCTCTCCCGCCGTCCTTTCCTTTGGCGCGGTCATTTTGGTGAGCGTGCTCTTCTGGTGCTTTTACTTTGGCTTTATGGTTGGCAGGGGGCAGAACCCCGAGGAGCATCTGGCCCAGATGACGTCCATCCTCTCGTCTGAGGAAAAGCCGGCTGACGAGGCAAAGCAGCCTGACGGGCAGGCAAAAGAGGCTGAAGGAGCCCAGGAAGGGGCTCAGGAAGCTGCCGGAGCCGAGGCTGCCCAGACGGCCAATGTCCAGGGAACTGCCCAGGGCGCCCAGCCTGGACAGACGCAGGCAGTGCCGGGCTACCCCACCTTCCCCAGCACCCAGCAGGCTGACGGCGCTGATGCTGCAGGCCAGGCGGCAGACGCCAAGAAGGCCCAGCAGAACGCCGCCAAGGAGCAGGCTGCCAAGGCGCCCTACACCTTTGTGTACCGCATGGCCACCGTGCGCACCAGGGACGACGCCCGCAAGGAGCAGGAACGCTACGACAAGAAGGGCGTCAGGACCAGCATCAAAAGCACCGGCAAGACCTGGGGGCTTTTCTGCACGTTTAAGGGCACGGACGCCGATGCCGAGCAGTTCCTGAACAAGGTGAAGAAGGCGGGGCTGGCCCAGCCGGCAAGGGTCGGCAGGAAGGCAAATTAACTCTATGGCGGATTTGGCGGCTCTTTAAGGGAAGCCGGCAAATCCGCTGTACGTTGTGGACGACATGAAAGCAGTCAACATTCTTGAGGCGGTCGGAAAGCCATTCCTGGAAATGCTCAGCTTTATGGGCTCGACGGCCCTCTTCTTTGCCGACGGCGTGCGCCAGGTCTTCACCTCGTCGCGCATTGTCAGGCGGAGCATGCACCAGGTCTACGTCATAGGCTGGCAGTCTCTCTTCCTGATTACGCTGATTTCCCTTTTCTGCGGCATGGTGCTGGGGCTGCAGGGCTACTACACCCTGACAAGGTTTGGGGCTGTGGGCTTTCTGGGGGCTGTGGTCTCCCTGTCACTTATCAGGGAGCTTGGCCCTGTGCTCACGGCCATCATGCTGACAGGCAGGGCCGGATCCAGCATGACCGCCGAGATAGGCGTCATGCGCATCACGGACCAGATAGACGCCCTTGACGTCATGGACATCAACTCCGTGTCCTATCTCGTCTCCCCCAGGCTGGTGGCAGCCCTGATAGCCTTTCCCCTGCTGACGGCTGTTTTTGACGTGGTCGGCATCATAGGCGGCTACCTGACGGCAGTGGCGCTCCTGGACATGAACCAGGGGACGTACTTTTACCGCATCGCCGCCTCCGTCACTATGAACGACGTCAGCTGCGGCTTTGTGAAGGCCGTCGTCTTCGGGCTCATTGTCATCGCCATCTGCTGCCACCAGGGCTATTACGCCAATACGCGCCGCGACAGCGTGGGGCCCGAGGCAGTGGGCAATGCGACCACCAGCGCCGTGGTCATAGCCTGCATCCTCATCCTGGCAGCCGACTATGTGCTGACCAGCGTCTATCTGTAGGTGGTCCGTCTATGGCATCAGGCTGGGATATACACGTTAAAGCGCTCAAGGCAGGCTACGGCGACCACGTCGTCCTCGACACGGTCACAGGCGACCTGCCTGCTGGATCCATCTCCGTCATCCTGGGCGGATCCGGCTGCGGCAAGTCCACCCTGCTTCGGCAGATCATAGGGCTTTCGCATCCTATGGCAGGGGAGCTCATCGTAGGCGACAAGGACATAACGCAGCTGAGCTCCAGGGAGTTTGGCAGGGTGCGCCGCAACATGGGCGTGCTCTTCCAGGACGGCGCGCTGCTTGGCGCCCTGACCCTGGCGGAAAACGTCGTCCTGCCCTTGTCCGAGCACCTCTCCCTCTCCAGGGAGGAGCTTAGGGCAGAGGCCATGCGCGTGCTTGAAATGGTGGGGCTGGCTGACTTTGCCGACTTCTATCCCAATGAGCTCTCAGGCGGCATGCGCAAGCGTGCCGGCCTTGCGCGCGCCATCATCACCGAGCCCAAAATTCTGCTCTGCGACGAGCCGACTTCAGGCCTCGATCCCATCACCGCAGCCCGCATGGACGAGCTTCTGCTCGCCATGAACAGGCACTTCCCCGACATGACAACCGTGGTTGTCAGCCACGACCTTGCCAGCGTCTGGACAATAGCGGACAATGTGCTGGTCATTCGGGACGGGCAGTCCGTCTTCTGCGGCAGCCCCAAAAGCCTCAAGGAAAGCACGGACCCCTATCTTGTCCAGTTTCTGCAGAGGCAGTCGGGCGCAGGCGGCATGGAAAGCCATGCCGGCATGGCGCAGTCAGTACGTGCCAGGCTGGACGCCTGGCTTGCCAGCTGATGAATAATTGTCCATCGGCTTTCCCTTCAGCTTGAAAGGCGCCCGCTTCTGCTGCGGGCGCTGCATGGAAGATATATGAATACTTCACGTAGCGCCGCTGTCGGCTTCTTTGTGTTAATCGGTCTCATCTGCGTGGGCTATATGACTGTCAAGCTCGGGCGCATGGAGCTGTTCTCCAGCCAGGGCTTTGAGCTGAAAGCCAGCTTCACCAGCGTGTCCGGCCTGCGCGTCGGCGCAGACATCGAGATGGCCGGCGTGCCGGTGGGCAAGGTTGCAGCCATCGACCTCAAGCGCACGGACAAGGAAACCTCAGCCATTGTCACGCTGCGCTTCAACCAGGACTTGAGCCTGCCTGACGACACCATCGCCTCAGTGCGCACGGCAGGGCTGATAGGCGACAAGTTCATCGAGGTGGCCCCGGGAGGATCTGCCGAGATTCTGCAGGCAGGGGACACCATCACGGACACCGAGCCCTCCGTTGATCTTGGCTCCCTCATCAGCAAGTACGCCTTTGGCAGCGTGAAATAGGTTTTTTGCAAAAATCGTGCCCCCCATACTGATGTGCTGCATGCCGGTCCGTCAGGAGTATACAATGTCTGAACGCATCTCTTTTAGGAACAGCCTGGTTCATCCCGTCTGGGGGAGCCTTTGCAGGCGTTTTTGCTGGTGCCTGACCTGCCTGGTGATGCTCTGCCTGCTTCATCCTGCCCAGGGGCTCTGTGCAGGGAGCAGTGAAGCCCGCCAGGCATTGCAGCTCTCCGTCTCGCGCATCCTCTCGCTCATCAAGAACCCCGACTACGTCAATCCTGCGACAAGGGAGCCCCTGCGGCTGCAGATAGAGGACGAAGTCTACCATATCTTTGACTTTGAGGAGTTTTCGGCACGCACTGTGGGGCAGGGATGGAAGAACTTTACGCCTTCCCAGAAGCAGCAGTTTGCCGACGCCTTTGCCAGTCTGCTTTTCTCCACCTACTTGAGCCAGATCGACGGCTACAACGGGGAAGAGGTCTTCTTTACCAGCGAGCGCAGCAATGAAAGCGGGACGCGTTTTGACATTGCGACGGAGCTGACCAAGCAGGACGGGCGGGTCATACCCATCAACTACCGCCTGATGCCCAAGAACGGCACCTGGGTCGTCTACGACGTCTTTGTGGAGGGCGTCAGCCTGGTGCGCAACTACCGCACCCAGTTCCAGCAGATTCTTATGTCTTCTTCACCGGATGAACTGATTGCCAAGGTCAGACAGAGAGCTCAGGAGGTTGGCAGCAATGCTTCAGCGCAATAAGGTAGCACAAACTGGCTGGAAGGCACTGGGGCTGGTCCTTTGCCTGCTTCTTTTGTCAGCCTCCATGCCTCCGGCGCATGCGGCCTCATCGCAGGCGCCTGCCCCCGCCAACAAGGGGGCCGTGACCAGCCGCAACGTGGTGGCGCAGCCTGCCACCAGCCTGCCGCCCACAGCCGTCTACGGCTCAGGCAAAGCCATGCCCATGGACGGCATCACCGTGCGGGAGAAAAAGACGGTTGACCAGGCCTTTGAGGACGAGCTGGACGACTACAACAGCGACGTCCAGGTCCAGTCCATTCCCGACCCCCTGGAGAAATGGAACCGCTTCTGGTTCGGCTTCAACGACATTGCCTACCTCTATGTCGCCAAGCCAGCCTACGATGCCTGGGCTTTCATCACTCCCGAGTGCTTCCGCCAGGGGCTGAGCAACTTCTGGCACAATCTGCTCTTCCCTGTGCGCTTTGCCAACAACCTCCTCCAGCTGCGCTTCCTGGAAGCCGGCGTGGAGTTCGGGCGCTTTATCATCAATTCAACGGCCGGCCTTGGCGGCTTCTTTGACGTGGCCAAAAGGGAGAAGACCATCGTCCCCGTGCACAGGGAAGGCGAGGACTTCGGCCAGACGCTGGGCTACTGGGGCGTGCCGCACGGCTGCTACCTTGTGTGGCCCCTGATAGGCCCAAGCTCCGTGAGGGAGACCGTGGGCAGGGTCGGCGACTACTTTGCCTCCCCGGGCTTTATCGTGGGGCTTGCCTTCAGCCAGCCCTGGTATGTGACCTCAGGCGCCCAGGCAGGCTTCTTCTTCAACGATCTGAATGCGGTGCTGCCGACCTATATGTCGCTGAAGAAGGCGGCAGTGGATCCCTACATCATGATGCGTGAAGCCTACGTGCGCCATCGTGCGGTACAGGTTGCCCGCTAGGCGGTGCGCTTGCCATGGCAAATGTTCTAGAGCTGAACAAGCTGTCCGTGTCCTTCAAGGACAGGGACGGGCAGCCGCTGCACGCAGTCCAGGACGTCTCCTTCGGGCTTGAAGAAGGCAAAATAACCTGCCTTGTGGGCGAGTCCGGCTGCGGCAAGAGCCTGACAGCCAGGGCGATCCTCTCCCTGCTTCCCAGGGGGGCTGAGGCATCGGGCTCCATTCAGTTTGAGGACAGGGAGCTTCTGGGCCTGAAGGAGAAGGACTTGAGGGAGCTGAGAGGCTCCTCCATAGCCATGGTCTTCCAGGAGCCCATGACAGCCCTGAACCCTGTGCTGACTGTGGGAGAGCAGACGGCTGAGCCGCTTGTCGTACACAGGCACTTGAGCAGGGCTGAAGCCAGAAGCCAGGTCATAGAGCTCTTCACCATGGTCGGCATCCCCTCGCCCGACAGCCGCTGTGACGAGTATCCGCACCAGCTCTCGGGCGGCATGCGCCAGAGGGTGATGATAGCCATGGCCATGAGCTGCGAGCCGCGCATCCTGCTTGCCGACGAGCCGACAACGGCGCTGGATACGACCATCCAGGGGCAGATCCTGGCTGTCATTGACGAGCAGCGCAGGACAAGGGGCATGAGCGTCCTGCTGATCACGCACGATTTGGGCGTGGTGGCGCAGATGGCTGACATGGTCGG
>CAZWGJ010000065.1:0-9636 GCA_964633375.1 uncultured Desulfovibrio sp. | reverse complement strand
CTCCGAGCCAAGCCAGGTGTTCAGCCCCAGAAAGCACAGCTGGCGGCAGGCGGACTGGACAACAGACTTGGCGCCGGGGTGGGAGTCGCGGCAGACTGCCAGATGCGCGGCATACTCGGAAATGCCCTGGGTGGCATCCTGAGATGCATTCTGAATGCCGTCGGAATCTATCTCGTCAAGGGCAACTTCATTGAGGTTGATCTCATTGCGGTTGGCAGGGACTCTTTTCAAATCCTCGTTATGGGCAAAGAAAAGGGAGTTCTTCTTGTAGTCGTCAGAGAAGTCATCAACCAGGAACTCCGGCGTTTCAGCGGGCATTTCACCCTTCCTGCCCAGCCTGACGCTGTGAAAGTGCTCCATGTCCAGCTCAAATTCCATGTCCACATTGAAGGGTTCAGTGCAGTAGAAGTTGATGCTGTTGTAGAGCTGCATGCGTCCTTTTGAGGTGGAATAGCGCAGGAGCTGGGTCTCTGTCATATTGTGCAGGGTCAGCTTGATGTGGCCTGAGGTGTTTTCCTTCAGGGAGCCCAAGAGCGTGTCGTCCCCCAGCGTGCAGCTGCCCATCCCTAAGCGGCACTGCTGATCCGGCGGAATGGGGTCTGATCCTGCGACGCATTCGGTGATGCTGCAGTCGCAGTCAAGGCAGACTTTAAGATAGGATTCAAGCCCCTTGGCAGAGCGGGGAAAGAGGCTCAAGAGCCCGATCAGCGGGAGGAAGTGCTCTATGGAGTAGGGCAGGTTGTCGTTGCAGCTGAGCGGCAGGCCGCCGAGAGCCAGGGCCTTTTCGCCCAGCGCATAGTCGCCCTGCTCCAGGATGGCGCGCATGGGGGCGTAGCGGAACCAGCCGGCCCTGAGAAAGAGGTCGTAAAAGCGGGCGTTGAGGATGGCAAGGAAGTCGCGGATGCCTGAAAGGTCTTCCCTGGCCTCAGCCAGGAGCTCCTCAGTATAGAAGGTCGGCAGGGGCGAGCTCGTCCCGTAGAGGCCCAGCATGTTGACTGTGACAAGGAAGTAGGGGACTTCACCCTCAGGCTCCTCCGGCAGGACGTTCCCGTTGAAGTCGATGTAGTGCAGGCTGACTACGTCGTGCGTGGGAAACGCCAGGGAAAGGTGCGGCATGATGCGCACGTAGTTGGTGAGGAACTGCCCGTATCTCAGTGTCCTGCCGTAAAAATGGTGCAGGATGCGGGTGACCTGGACAAAGGAATAGTTCTGGGGATTCTCAAACAAATCCTTCAGCAAGGCGGAGTTCTTTCTCACAGCAGCGCCCTTGTACCCAGCCGCGCCGGCCAGGAGGCATCAATGCGGCCGTTGGTGTCCTTCATGTGCAGGGCGGTGAAGGTGTTGACGGACGCATAGGTGCTGAGAAAGGCGTTCAGGACGGATGAGAAGACGTACATGTCGCCGTCGTTGGCATAGTTTTCCGTCTTGAGCGTCAGGTTGAGGCTCATGCCCCTGAGCATTTCGCCGTGGACCAGCTTCTGCGTCTGGTTGATGCGCAGATCCTTAATCCCCTCGACGCGGCCGATGTGCGAGACCTGGGTTGAGTTGTCGCCGGCCCTGTTGAAGATGTAGAGCTTGAGGATGCTGCGCAGGTTTTCCGGCGTGGCGACGGAGAGGTAGTTCAGGAAAAGGTGCGAGAGCAGGCGCCAGAGGGTGTTGTCTCCCAGAGGCGGCAGTGCGGACAGCGTCGGCACCCTGAGATTGGTGAAGTCGGCAAGCTGCGGGGAGGTGTCTGTCGGCCTGCAGATGTCTCCGGCATGGAGCTTTTCAGGGAGGCGTCCGTTGGTGCAGAGCAGGTTTAGGGAAAGGACCTCGGGCACCGCGTCCTTTTCATCGGAGAGCTGCCCTACGGACAGCTTGATAACCAGCCCTTGGTAGGGGTCGATGCCGCAGGACAGGGAGTAGACGGGCTGAGGCGATGAGCCGGGGTTCAAGTGGATGAAGCGGCGGTATTCATGCGGCGTGCTCTCCCCCTGGCGCATGCCGGTGATTTTCTCCACGCTGTAGACGACGTACTGATCCGAATTGCGCCCGCCGGCAGGAAAGATGTTGTATTTCTCCTTGCGGTGGTCGAGGCGGATGGGCTTGCCGTCCATGGGAAAGATGTTGACTGCCGGGGTGACGAAGAGGCGCAGATGGTCCGCTGTGACAGACGGCGGGTCGGCAGGAAGGCTGTCCAGGGCAATCTCAATGGTGAAGCCCTGCCCCTCGCCTCTGGCCTTCCAGTTTGCAAAGCCGGTTATTTCCAGCTGGCAGAAGCGCTCCGGCAGAAGGAAGAACTCCTGCAGGTAGCGGAAGCCCGTGAAGGAATGGACAGGATAGGGGATGAGGGAGTCCTCCTCATCAAAGCCCACCATGCGTATGGTGCTGCCGGGCAGGGTGACAGCCTGCCCGCCTGTGTTTTCCTCTGGGATTATGCGCACATGCTTTGCGTGCTGGCAGATGAGCATGACGCGCCTGGCTGCCTCTGAGTAGGGACCTGTGCAGTAGAGGCGCAGCCTTTTGGGCGCTGCAATGCTGAGCGGCAGATTGTTGAGCGTATGGAAGCGGAGCTTCAGCATGCCCCTTTCGTTCTTCTCATAGAGGCTTTCAACGGATTCCAGCTCCAGCGGGGCTATCTCGACATCAGAGCAGGTCGTAAAGGGGCAGGCGACGCCTTCAATTTCTACGGAGTTGAGCTGCGTTTTGCGGGGAATGGTCAGGCATTCGTTCAGGCCTCTTCTGGGCGTGAAGGCTATGATGGTGGCCGATGGCTGGGGGCACAGATAGTGGGGAGCTACGATGTTGAGCAGGGAATGGATGAGCTCAGGCAGCTCGTCGTCCAGCTTCTGGCGGATGTTGGCTGACAAGTAGGCGCACCCTTCCAGGATGCGCTCGACATCAGGATCCGTGCTTTCCTCTGAAAGCATGTGGGCGAGCGCCGGATGCAGGGTGGCAAACACCTTGCTGCGGTTGCGGAGCAGATCGATTTCATGCTGGTAGTAGTCGAGGATCATGCGTAGCCCCTGATTTCAATGCGTCCGTCCGGAAGCAGGATGGTCTCAAAGAGGACGGGAATGAACGTGCCCTCATGCAGGATGTTGGCAGAGAGGGAAAAGGCCATGTCAAAGGTGGTGTTCTGCTCAGGCACGTAGTGCACCTCCACATTGTGGAGGCGGGGCTCGTAGCGGCTGATGGTTGCGCTCATGACAGCCTCAAGCGATTCCACCTCTGCGCCGCCGAAGTGCGCAAAGTTGGTGAGATCCGGCATGCCCAGATCAGGATTTGCCTGGGAATTGCCCTGCTTGGTGTTGAGAAGCAGCCCTAGGTAGTGGCCTATGGAGGCGACATGGCGGGACAGGGAACTCCCTTCAGTCTGCTTTTCTCCTTTTTGGGCGCGCATAAGGCGCTCCAGCAGACGCTCTTCCATGCGCCCTCCTCTTTTGCCGGCCAGATAATATGAGAAATGTGGATGCCCTGCGGACTTGAAGCCCGCACGGCATCCACGACACTTTTTAGAGGGAAAGACCCGCTAGAGGCTACTTCTTCCAGTCATCGACATACTCGATGTTGCCGTCGTTGTATGTCCAGGTGATCTTGGAGTAGGTGAAGCTGACGGACTCCATGTCCGTGTAGGGCTTGTTCTCAGGCAGGAAGGTGAGGGGGGTGTTCTTGCTGACAGAAACCACGATGGCGTCTTCCAGCTTGATGGTGAAATACTTCTGTTCCGTGCCGTCAGCGCCGATGCGGTAATGGTCGATGGTAACAGTGCAGGTTTCACCGGTGCAGCAAGCCTTGTACAGCTTGGGGGTAGCCTGGTCCAAATGTTTGGTGACGGTCAGGGGATGATGGATGCGCTGTCCGGTGGGAAGGCCGGTGTGGGTGTCCTTGGGGATCTCGACCAGGTGGTCGATGGCGTAGACAAGAACCTTGTCCTTTTTGTCGCCGCCCTGGGGGCAGTCACCCTTGATCTCGCCCTGTGTTTTGCCTTCAACTTTCATGTAAGCAGTAAGAGCCATACTAAAAAAACCTCTCTATAAAGTTATTCATTGTGCCTTTAAGCGGCACGTGCTTTGGAAGAAGAGACAATCAGTCTTTTCTAATCTTTGTCCAGCTTCCCTACCAAAGACAGGGTAAAGCTGGCACCCATGTATTTAAAGTGCGGTCTGGCCAGGATATTCACGCTGTACCATCCGGGTTCGCCGGCAACATCATTAACTTCAATCTTGGCCATGCGTAATGGGCGTTTGCTTCTTGTTACGGGATCAGGATCGTCCATTTCAGTTACGTACTGGCTGATCCACTTGTTGAGCTCGCGGTTTAAGTCGGCACGCTCCTTCCACGTTCCGATGTTCTCGCGCTGGATAACCTTGATGTAGTGGGCCAGCCTGTTCATGATCATCATGTACGGCAGCTGTGTGGAGAGCCTGTAGTTCAGTTCGGCTTCCTTTCCTTCCGGCGTGTTGGCGAAGGTCTTTGCCTTCTGGCAGGAGTTGGCTGAGAAGAAGGCTGCGTTGTCGGCGCCCTTGCGCATGGTCAGGGCAATGAATCCTTCTTCAGACAGCTCGTATTCACGGCGTTCGGAGATGAGCACTTCAGTGGGAATCCTGGTCTGAATCTGCCCCATGGACTCAAAGTTGTACACGGGGAGGTTCTCGACGGCGCCCCCGCCCTGGGGACCGATGATGTTGGCGCACCAGCGGTACTTGGCAAAGCTTTCTGTCAGGCGGCTTCCGAAAGCGAAGGCTGTGTTGCCCCAGCAGAAGTCATCGGAGTCAACGGCCTCTTCTTCAAAGGTGAAGGACTTGGCCGGGACGGTCTCCGACCCGAAGGGGACGCGGAGCAGGAAGCGGGGCAGGGTAAGTCCGACATAGCGGGCGTTCTCGCTTTCGCGGAAGGAACGCCATTTGGTGTACTGCGGCATCTCCAAAATAGACTTGATGTCCTTGAGGTTGGGCAGCTTTTCCCAGGAGTCTATTCCAAAGAAGCTCTTGCTGGCTGCACTGATGAAGGGTGCATGGGACATAGCTGACACTGCGGCTATGTTCTGCAGGAGGGCCATGTCCTGCGTGCCAGGGCCAAATTCGTAGTTGCCAAGGATGACGCCTACCGGCTGTCCGCCGAACTGCCCGTATTCGGCGGTGTAGACGTTCTTGTACAGGCCTGAGCGGGTGATTTCTGGAGCATCCTCAAAATCGTCCAGCAGGTCTTCCTTGGAGGCGTTGATGAATTCAATTTTGATGTTCTGGCGGAAGTCGGTGCGGTCGATGAGGAACTTCATCCCGCGCCACGCCGACTCCAGCGCCTGGAACTCCTTGCTGTGCATGATGACGTTGGTCTGTGCCGACAGCTTGGCGTCCAGCTCGGTCATCATCTTGTCAACAAGGGCTGTTGAAACCTTGACGCTTCCGTCTTCAGTGACAAGCTCTTTCAGAAAGGCCCGCAGGCCGTTTTTGGTGGCTGAGAACCCTTCCTCGCCTGGCTTGAGCCTGCTGGCTTCAACAATTTCGTCCAGCAGACTGACTGCTGCTTCAGCTGATTTGGCTTCAGTCGCTTCACCTTGTGCTTCGTTCATGCTCATTCCCTACCTTTGCCTGATAGTCGCTTCTCTGCCAGGAAGCTGATGCTACTTGTCGTCCAGCCCCAGCTCTTCGAGAAGAGCCTTGCGGGCGGACTCGCTGCTCACTATTTCCTGAACCTTGCGACGGAAGTCGGGAACGTTGGCCAAAGGCCCCTTGAGGGCTTTCAGCGCTTCACGCAGCTCGAGCAGTTTTGCCATTTCAGGCACCTGTGCTGCCACGGAGTCAGGAGAAAAGTCACTGATTTTTTCAAAGTTCAGCTTGACGCCCATTTGAGCATCCGGATCGTCTGAAAGCTTGTTCGGAACGTTGATGTTGAGGGAAAGCTGCTGGGCTTTCATGACGTCATTGAAGTTGTCCTTGTCTACGGAGACGGGACTCCTGTCTTCAATGGGACGGTCGTCAGCTCTCTGGGTGAAGTCTCCCAGCACCATGAGCTTAAGAGGAAGTTCCACCTCTTCTTGAGCATCGCCTGTTGCGGGACGATAGACTATATTGACACGTTCCTTTGGGGCAACGGAAGCTTCTTTTGCCATAAACCTCTCCTCGAAAAATCCCAAGATAGAAAGTTTTCCTTACTTGTTGCGTACTGAAAACAGCTGTTTTTGTCAAGGAGAAAGCGTACTAAATTGCTATGAAATAATTTTACTAGTCGGCATAATTAGAAATTTAATCTGTTCTTTGCAAAGTGCCATTTCACCTATGAATCATCTTAACGAAGGAAGGAGTCTTTTGCAAATTGCATTTTGGGGGAAGAAGCAACAAGAATCTTTGGCATAGCTGCGGCAAGCATAAAGCTGTTTTTGACGAATTGAGTCAAACTGAATTACAGTTTTATAGTATCAAGCAAAATAGAATGTCGTCAAGTAATTTGTCTGTCTTTCGGCATAATGGTATAAGCCAGCCTTTCTTTGCCAGGACGGCCGGCATTTTGCGGGCCTCTCACGCAGCTGTGCGCTGCAGTGCGGCAGAAAGTGCCGGCGGGAGGCATTCAGGACGACGTCCTGTCCTGCACTGTGCCTGTCAGAAGTTCCCGGAAGTTTTCGGAGTTCCCAATGAATGAATCTATTGATGACTTGACCGTCAATTATGAGGACGACAACGGCAATGTTGTCGTCAAGGAGCTGGACAAGGCTGTTCTGTCGCGCGGAGCGTGGACAACAATCCTGTTCCGCTACCAGGAATACCGCGCTGCGTCTGATGACTACGGTCCGGACAAATATACGATACGCCGCTACAAGAAGGTGAACGGCGAATACAGGGCGCAGACCAAATTCAACATTTCAAGCCCCGAGCAGGCGCGCAAGATCATCACGGTGCTCAGCTCCTGGCTCCCGCAGGAAGACCCTGAATAGCAGCCTGTGCGGCAGCGCCTCAGCGCAGCCTGTCTTGAAAAGAGAAAGGAAGCTCTGGCTTTGCAGTCAGAACTTCCTTTTCTGTTTTAGAAAATCATGAGAAGAGCATGCCGCAGGCGCCGGAGGGGCGCAGGCATTCAGCGGCAGCCCTGGCTCTTAAAAGACGCCGTGGTCGCGGAGAATGAAGACGCCTATCAGGAAGAGGGCGATGCCGCCGGCAATGCCGCTGACCTTCCGGATGGTCTCGACCTTTCCTATGCAGCAGCCAAGGAACATGCCGCCCAGGCTGATAAGGGTGCAGACGATGCCGATAACGACGGACGGCCAGACGATTGCCTGCTGAAGCATGGCAAAGGAAAAGCCTACGGCAAGCGCATCAATGCTGGTCGCAACGGCCAAAAGGACGATGGTCCAGCCTGAGGTCGGATCGACCTGCTTTTCATCGCCTTCAGAGTCGTTGATGGTTTCCCAGATGAGCTTGCCGCCGACAAAGACCAGCAGTCCGCAGGCCAGCCAGTGGTCCCACTTCTCAACCCAGTGCAGGATGTTGGCTCCCATGAACCAGCCGAGAAGCGGCATGACGCACTGGAAGACGCCAAAGGCCAGGGGCATGCGGATGAACGGTCCGAGTGCCGGCCTGCGCAGGGTGACGCCGGTGGTGACGCAGACTGCAAAGGCATCCATGGACAAAGCGACAGCTATTGCTAGCACCTCAAGAAGACTCATAAGAGAACAACCCCCGCAAAAAAAGAGACGCAAATGCAAGGCAGATTTGTACGTCAGCACCCCGCAAAGGCGCAAGAAGAAATGTTACAGGATGCGGCAGGGCCAGGGCTGACAGGCAGCGGCACCTGTTGAAAAATTATGCAGATTGGATACCTTGTTGACACATGCCAGATTGAACAGGACAGGGGAAAGTCCATAATTCCATGCGGTTGGAAGGATTGAACCGGTATGGCACATTTTGTGCTTATCCAAAAGGGGAGGGGACTGGTGCCTTTGTGAACGCCCCCTTCATCTGCCCCCTGTCTGTATGATGCACCTGATCACAGTTTACTTTTCTTGTCGCAGTGAAGTAAAAGTGCAAATGCTTTGCCCATTCTTGATGTTTTCATAGGAAAGGCCATGTCCAGACCGTTTCTTTTCTTGTTCCCCGCAGCGCTAGTTATCCTGCCTGTTGCAGCGGCCCAGGCGCATCAGGCTCATGACGGATGCAGAACGTATGAGGAAGGGGACGTGCAGCCTGACTGCCGCAACTGGGAAATCCTGTACAGCAATATTGACGGCCTGCCGCAGGAAAAGCAGGACAAAGCCAGGGAGATAGTGCAGGAGTCGCTCCCCGGGCTGCAGAGCATAGAAAAGCGCATTGCGCTCAAAATGAACGAGCTGAACGACATCACCTACTCAACAAGCGCTGATGCGGACAGCCTGCCGAGGTTGGGCATGGACCTGCAGAAGCTGCGCAATGAGCTGGCGACGGCAATTATGCAGGTCAACATACGCCTGCAGAAGGAAGCCGGCGTGTCCATGCAGAAGCCTGCAGGACGCGGCTGCCGTTCCATGCGCACAGTCTCGCATCACGAAGAATAGGGTGTCCGTCCAGGGCTCCCTGTATCGGCACACACATCTTGTCTGCTGCGCTCACGACTGGACAAAAAGAGCGTTTCCCCTCTATAGTAAACGGAGTACTACAGGATACCGTAGGAACGCATCGCAGAACAAAGGGGACAATATGCAGCTCAACTGGACAGAGATAACAACGAATGCAGCAGCCTTCAGCATCAAATGGGCACTGCATGAAGGCAGGGAAAGAGCAGAGGCACAGACTTTTGTCAGGGACCTGCTGGCAGTCTTCAGGGGTGTTTATGCAAACGACGTCGGCTCCTTTGAGCACCGCGTCAGCATGGACGAAAATCACACAGGCTATATCGACTACCTCTGGCCTGGCAAAATAGCCGTCGAGATGAAGTCGACCGGCGAGGACCTCAAGCAGGCGTATTCGCAGCTTAAGGAGTACGTCCTTCATCTGGACGCCAAGGACATGCCGAACCTCCTTATGGTCTGCGACTTCCAGAACATCTGGCTGTACAGCAGGACAGACGGCACCCAGGTCAAATTCAGGACAAAGGACCTGGCAAAGAAAGTGCGGCTCTTTGCAGAGCTTGCCGGCTATGAGACCGTGCGCTCCTATGCAGAGCAGGCGCAGGTCAACGTGCGCGCCTCCGAGAAAATGGCCAGGCTGCACAATGCCATGGAAAAGTTCGGTTATGGTGGGCATGAGCTGCAGGTCTATCTGGTGCGCATCCTCTTCTGCCTTTTTGCCCAGGACACCCTGATTTTCCCCAAGGACGCCTTTTTAAACTACCTGGAAAACTCCAAGGAAGACGGGTCGGATTTGTCATGCAGGCTGACCAAGCTGTTTGAAGTCCTCAATATGCCGCCTGAAGAGCGGGAGAGAAGAATACTGCTCTCAGCGGACCTTCGGCAGTTTGCCTACGTCAACGGCCATCTTTTTGCCGAGCTGCTGCCCCAGGCAGAATTTGACGCCAAAATGCGCCAGCAGCTGATAGATGCCTGCCACTTTGACTGGCGCTACATCTCTCCTGCCATCTTCGGCGCCATGTTCCAGGGCGTCATGGACGAAAAAAAGCGCCATGACATGGGCGCGCACTACACCTCAGAGGAAAACATCCTGAAGGTCATCAATCCGCTTTTTATGGATG
>CAZWGJ010000064.1:6281-10003 GCA_964633375.1 uncultured Desulfovibrio sp. | reverse complement strand
ATCTTCAATTCCATCATCATAAGCATCAGCCATTCGAGAGTTATAATCAAAGACGGCCATCTGGCGATTGATGTAGTTGAGCTGCTCTGCAAACTCGCTTAACTGTATTCTTGTTTCCTCTGCTTTATTGTAATAAACCATAACCAGCTTCTCCTTTTCATCAATGTTTTAATTGAAGAACAATATGCTGTCAAACGTTCTACACTGCTCAGTTCTGCTATTGCGGTTTTCTTTAGGGATTGGCACTTCACCAGCCAGATAATCCCCTAAGGCAGTGCCCCACCAATGCGTTACTGCCTGGCACTGCCTCGCTTTCACTGGTACGGGTCAAAGATATGAAAGGTCTTCCTTTCCCCCAATGTACTGCCTTTTTTCAGACATCTACCTGTCCTGTACCGACTGCAGCAGGCATAGGACAGAAGAGTGACTCCCGACCGGTATAACTGCAGACAGGATATGCCCAAGCCCACGTCAACCACCAGTCTATCTGGTCACAGAAAAGCAACATCCGAAACTGGCCGCTCATGAAAGCGGGCTTTGCAAAGCCTGCCCCGCTGCCTAAACGGCTGGTTTGCCGGTGCACTAGAAAAGGCTTGCGCACAGCCTTGAGCTATCCTGGGACAACCTCTGCAAAGACACTGCCACAGCGTCAGAGCTGGGACCTGCAATGTCATTTGCAGGCACCATGGACAGGCTAATCTGAACGAAGTGCAGCTTTGTGCCGCTCATGGACAACTTTCTGTCCTTTGCCATTTGACTGATGCAGTATCTGCCCGGTATGGCAGTACTTTGGCTTCAGTCAGTTACAAATGGGTGTTTTCTGACGCCTCTAAACTTATGCACATGTTGTTACATGAGATTGTTATCCTTTGCAATTTGTTCTATTTGAGCTTGTGATAAATTTGTATAAAGCTGTATAGTCTCCAAAGGTGCTTTATTTTTTAACATAGCGATGACGAATTCTTTTTTTTCTAATTCTCTACCTTTTTTCTCTCCTTTTTTCATGCCTTTTTCCAGGCCTTTTTCCAGGCCATCATCAAAAGAATCAGCCATTCGAGAGTTATACTCAAAAATAGCCATCTGCCGATTGAGATAATTGAGCTGCTCTGCAGTATCACTTAAAAATATTCTGGATTCCTCCAGTGCAGTGTTAATTGCTGCATCAGCCATAACCAATTCCTCCTGCTCATCAATGTTCAGATTGTTGGCAAAAAAAGCCAGCCAGCGTTCCAGGCTGCTCATTTCTGCTACGGAATTTTTCTTTTTCTTACGGTAGTTACGATATTTAGGAAGCTCTAAAAAATGTAACTCCATATCCCTGTTCATGCGCCTGTGGGACTTTAGGCTGCAAATACTATATACGTCATGGGGATCATCATCTGGCTCTGGGAATAAATTAAAGCTCAGAATATTGATGGTGATGACCGGCTTTAAATTACGATATCGACCGGCTTTTCTAAGAGCCTTTAGAAAAAGCTGAGCCCAATAGTATAGTGTGCGGTGGTCCATGTCCTTGTAATTTACTACCTGAACCTCCACATTGACAGTCTCGCAATCATCCAAATCGCAGACAACATCCAGTCTGGTCAGTTTGCCGCTGTCGCTATCCGGAACCATTTCTGTTGGCTGAAACTTCAAATCCTTGATGGTGCGCCCAAGCCATGGCTCCAGAACCGCATTTAGAAAAGCCAGCGTTATCTGTTTGCGTTTTTCACTGCCAAAAAGGAAAGGAACTTGAAAGCAACATCATTCATGGGATCGAATTTGAATTCTGCCAGTTCCTGTAGTGTTTCTCTGCTAACCACTTGTTGCCTCTCCATTAAGCCATACTTATAAGCCGCACTTAGAAACTATCTATAAATACACTCTTAGACTATACAGTGGTAAGAGCCCAGGAAGACCCCCTTTCAAACAAGCTGAAAAAAGTATACATAGAAGGTCCTTAAATGACATCTAATACTAAACAAACCTTGGCTACGATACTAAAAAGCAGATTGTCAAGCAAGATCTTTTTGGCTCTTCGTGGGGCAGCGCATAGCGGATGGCTACGGCTGCCCCCACATCTTCAGCCTTCACAAGGAAGATGCACCTTGAGGTCCTTCAGGATCACTGCAATCTTCACCTCACGATGAAGCATGCACAGATGCACTGCCAAAAACTGCAAAGAGCCGGGAAATCCTGCTGAAAGCCCAGGCAAGCACCTTGCAGTAGACAAGGGCAAAGGCACTGCCATCACCCTTGCACCTGCCTACAAAATGTACTGGCTCAAGTCCTGGCTGGCCCTGACGTCGGTCAGATGCTCCTGCACATACTCCTTGTTGATCACTATCTGCGCACCAGGCATTTCCGGCGCCTCAAAGGATATGTCAGCCAGGATCTTCTCCATGATGGTGTACAGCCGCCTTGCGCCTATGTCCTCGCTCTGCCTGTTCACATCCTCAGCAAAGGCGGCAATCTCCTCCAGCCCGTCCTGGCTGAAGGTCAGACGCACATTCTCAGTCTCAAGCAGGGCTGAATACTGCCTTGTGAGCGCATTGTCAGGCTCCTGCAGGATGCGCAGGAACTCGTCGCGCCCCAGAGGCTGCAGCTCCACGCGCAGGGGGAAGCGCCCCTGCAGCTCAGGAATCAGGTCGCTTGGCTTGGAGAAGTGGAAGGCGCCGGCTGCAATGAACAGAATGTGGTCGGTCTGCACCATGCCGTACTTGGTCTTGACGGAGCTTCCCTCAACGATGGGCAGAAGGTCCCTTTGCACGCCTTCCCTGGAGATGTCAGACTGGCGTGTCTGCGCAGATGAGCTGGCAATCTTGTCTATTTCATCAATAAAGACAATGCCCACCTGCTCGGCACGGGTCTTTGCCATCTGGATCAGCTTGTCCTCGTCAATGAGCTTGTCGCTCTCTTCCTGCACCAAGATCTTGAAGGCGTCCTTGACCTTGACCTTGCGGCGCGCCGTCTTGGGCGGGAAGGAGTTCTTGAATAGGCTCTTCAGCCTGTCGCCCACCCCTTCCATGCCGGGCATGGACAGCATGTCTATGCCCGGCTGGGACTGCTCGGTGACGTCTATTTCTATCTCGCGGTCGTTCAGGACGCCAAGGCGCCACTGCTGGCGCAGCTTTTCCTTGGTCTCGGTGCGCTCGGAGCTGAAGGAGGCAGGCAGAAGCAGGTCG
Source organism: uncultured Desulfovibrio sp. (assembly GCA_964633375.1). Classification (GTDB taxonomy): domain Bacteria; phylum Desulfobacterota; class Desulfovibrionia; order Desulfovibrionales; family Desulfovibrionaceae; genus Desulfovibrio. The sequence goes on along the minus strand of CAZWGJ010000064.1, from coordinate 6,836 downwards.
ATAAGCCTGGTCTCGGCAGCCTTCTCGGCCTTTTCCTTCACCTTGGCAAGCTCTTCCTCCCTGACCAGGGAGATGGCTATTTCCACGAGGTCGCGGATCATGGACTCGACGTCGCGCCCGACATAGCCCACTTCAGTATACTTGGTGGCCTCCACCTTGATGAAGGGCGCCTGGCTCAGGCGCGCCAGGCGGCGGGCTATCTCAGTCTTGCCCACGCCTGTAGGCCCCATCATGATGATGTTCTTGGGGGCGACCTCATCGCGCAGGTTGTCCGGCAGCTGCTGCCTGCGCCAGCGGTTGCGTATGGCTACGGCAACCATGCGCTTGGCGTTCTCCTGGCCTATGATATACTTGTCAAGTTCCGCTACGATTTCACGGGGCTTAAGAGTGCTCATCTCATTCCTCTAGCGGCAGGATGTCCCAGCCTAAATCCAATAAAAAAAAGCCACAGGCTGCATGGTGCGGCAGGGCCGCAGCCAGACCAGTGACAGTCCATTGTGTGGAAGATAAGCACTAATTATTCAATGGGCAAGACGCCAGATGCCGCCTGCCTTT
>CAZWGJ010000064.1:0-6181 GCA_964633375.1 uncultured Desulfovibrio sp. | reverse complement strand
CGCTAGTCTGTCTTTTTCCTGCAGACAATCTTGACGTCCCTGAAGGGACACATGCCGCGCTCCTCCCTGGACATGGCAAATTCCTGCCTCAGGGCTTCCTGCTGCTGCTTTGCCTCAAGGTTGCATTCTTTCAGTGTGGCAGCCTGCGTGTCCTGCTCGGCTTCAAGAGTGCCTCCCTCAGTCAGAAAGAGGGTCATAAGAAGAATATATGTTGAGCTGCCCATGGCGGCACACACTGTCCTTGTCTACAATATGAACTAAGAATTCCGGTAGTAGTGATGAGGACTGGAGGAAAAGGCAGCATCCCAAAATGAAGACCTTTCCTTGCAAAAAGCTCTCCACTCCACATAAGCAAAGTATACTGTCTGCGAACAAACTGTCAAGATTTTTGTACCACACTGCAGCACGGGATCACAGCCCCGGCACGGCTTTGGACAGCCCCCGCTGAAGCGGCAGGCGCCTGCCGCAGTCCGCTGCCTCTCACTGCCACTCGCTGCCCCGGCAGTCTGAGGGCATGCGCCAGTCCCCCCTGGGGGACAGGGACACAGTGCCCACCTTGGGGCCGTCCGGCAGGCAGCTGCGCTTGTACTGCTGGGAGAAGAAGCGCTTGAAAAAGACAGCCAGCGTCTTGTCCACGGCCTCCTCCTCATGAGGAAAGGCTGTGCAGGCAAGCGCGCGCAGCTTCTCCTTTGAAAAGCCGAAGCGGACGAAGTGGTAGAGGAAGAAGTCGTGCAGGACGTACCTGCCGATGGTTCCTTCCGTGGACTGGCGGTTGCCTGCGGCATCAGGCGGCAGAAGCTCGGGGCTGATCTCCGTGGCGCAGATGGAGGCCAGAACGTCCTGCACATCATAGTGCTGCCTGCCGTACTCCTCCACCAGAAAGCGGACCAAAGTCTTGGGCACGCCGGCATTGACGGCATACATGGACATGTGGTCGCCGTTGTAGGTGGCCCAGCCCAGTGCCAGCTCCGACATGTCGCCAGTCCCAACCACCAGCGCGCCTTCCTTGTTGGCCGTATCCATCAATATCTGGGTGCGCTCCCTTGCCTGGGCGTTTTCAAAGGTTACGTCATAGCAGTCAGCCGCCTGCCCTATGTCCTTAAAATGCTGGCGGCAGGCTGCCTGGATGTCCACTTTGCCCTGCCTGACCCCAAGCTGCTCCATCAGGGTGCAGGCATTGTGCAGGGTGTGGTCTGTGGTCCCGAAGCCCGGCATGGTGATGCCGTGGATGCTGGTTCTTGGCTCATGCAGCATGTCGCAGGCAGCACAGGAGACAAGCAGCGCCAGCGTGCTGTCCAGCCCCCCTGAAATGCCGATGACAAGGCGGTGCAGCCCGGTTGCTCTTAGGCGCTGCACAAGTCCTGCCGCCTGCAGGTGCAGGATTTCCCGGCAGCGCTGCGCCCGCTCATCCTGCGCCCTGGGCACAAAGGGCATGCTCTCGACATGCTCCGGCATGAGCCCTGTCTCTGCCGGGTCTTCTGCCTGCACACGGATATAGGAGGAGCTTTCTGCCGGGGACTGGGCAAAGCTTGTTGCATGCAGCCTTTCGCTTTGCAGGCGCTCTATGTCGACGATGCCTGAAATGATGTCTGCTGAAAGCCCTGCCCCGTCCCTGCCCTCAGCCAGGATCCTGCCGTTGACGGAGAGGATGCTGTGCCCGCTGAAGACAAGGTCCGTACTGCTCTCGCCCCCGCCTGCCGACTGGTAGGCATAGGCGCAAAGGCAGCGCCCCGACTGCATGCGCACCAGATCCCTGCGCCAGGCAGACTTGGTGGCCACCTCATTGGAGGCGGAGGGGTTGAGGATGAGGTTGGCTCCCATGACGGCATGCCTTGAGCTGGGCGGCATGGGCGCCCACAAGTCCTCGCAGAGCTCGCAGGCTATGCAGAGGCCGGACGGCGTCTCAACAAGCAGGTCCGGCGCAAAGGGCACGGTCTGCCCGCAGAGAATGATGCTGTCCCCCCGCCTGAAGGCAGCCGGCGCAAACCAGCGCTTCTCATAGTACTCCCAGGAGTTGGGCAGAAAGGACTTGGGAACCACGCCAAGGATGCGCCCGTTCTGCATGATGGCTGCGGCATTGAACAGCCTGTCGCCCTGCAGCACGGGGATCCCCATGCAGACGATCAGGCCCCTGGCCTTATGCTCCTGCACGGCAAGGAACTCTCCCAAGGCCTCCTCAGCCCTCCTGATGAAGGCAGGCTGCAGAAAGAGATCCCCGCAGGTGTAGCCTGTCACGGCCAGCTCAGGAAAGAGCAGCACATCCAGATCCCCGGCTGTGTTCTGATGCGCCCTTTCCATCAGCTTGATCATTGCCTGCACATTGGCGCGGGTGCTTCCTATCTGCGTGCGCAGACGCCCGCAGCCGACGTGGAAGAAGGAAAACTGCCTGTTCACTGCCTAAACTCCCTGCTGCCCTTTCCTACAGATCCGCTTCCTGCCTGCGCCTGTGGTTGTTCTCCTCGGCGTACCTGTAGAGCAGATCCATCTTGGATTCATAGTAGGACGGGCTCATGACAAGCTTGTGCAGATGGGGATTTTCAAAGCGCTGCTCCTCCTCCCAGATTTCCTTGTCGAGCTGGCGCACGACGTAGCTGCGGATGTCGGCAAGTGCAGGCAGTTCGGCAACCCTCTTGCCCGCCCTCATGACGGGCTGCTGCAGCTCCTTGAAGGTGCAGCCTTCAAAGCTGCGGCTGCGCCAGGGCTTTTCCGGATCCACATAGCGGTAGGGGGCGGAGGCATTGGGCTTTTCCTCATACTTGGTGATGAGGTCGGCTATGGCGTGTCCTTCCGGATTGTAGACGCGGTAGACCTTCTTGCGCCCGGGGTTGGTGATCTTTTCCACAGTCTCCGAAATCTTGATCACAGGATCGATGCGCCCGTCCTGGTGCTCCACGCTCACAAGCTTGTAGACAGCACCGAAGACAGGCTCAGACTTGGCGGTGATCAGGCGCTCGCCGACGCCGAAGCTGTCTATGCAGCCGCCCTGATCAATAAGGGAGGTGATGGTGTACTCGTCAAGGGAGTTGGAAACGGAGATGGTGCAGTCGTTAAGTCCCGCCTCATCCAGCAGCACCCTGGCCTTCTTGGAGAGGTAGGCCAGGTCGCCTGAGTCGATGCGCACGCCCTTCAAGCGCTTGCCCATGGGCTCAAGCACCTCCTTGGCCACGCGGATGGCGTTGGGGATGCCCGAGTAGAGCACGTTGTAGGTGTCCACCAGCAGCACGGCGCAGTCTGGATAGGTCTCTGCGTAGCGGCGGAAGGCGGTGTACTCGTCCTTGTGGTACATCACCCAGGAATGCGCCATGGTGCCGGTCACGGGGATGCCGAACATCTTGCCGGCCAGCACGGTCGCCGTGCTGGCAACGCCGCCTATGTAGGCAGCCCTGGCGCCGTAGACCGCCGCATCCATGTTGTGGGCGCGCCTGGCGCCGAAGTCGGCCACCGCCCTGCCCCTGGCGCCGTGCACGATGCGCCTGGCCTTGGTGGCGATGAGGGACTGGTGGTTGAGCTCGGTCAAGATGGCCGTCTCAACCAATTGTGCGTCTATGAGCGGGGCATGCACGGTGAGCACAGGCTCATTGGGGTACATGATGGTCCCTTCGGGAAAGGCGTCGATGTCCCCTGAGAAGCGGAAGTGCGCCAGCCTGTCCAGGAAGGAGTCGGGGAAGATGTTCAAGGAGTGCAGATAGGCGATGTCGTCCTCTGCAAAGTGCATGCCTTCCAGAAAGTCCACCACCTGCTCCAAGCCTGCAAAAATGGTGAAGCCGCCCTTGTCGGGGTTGTGGCGGTAGAAGACGTCGAAGCAGGCCCAGTCGTTTTGGGAGCCGTTCAAAGACTCTTCCTGGGCATAGCCGCTGGCCATGGTCATTTCATAAAGATCCATAACCAAAGACAGGTTGCGTGCGGCAAAGAGGCTCATTATTACGCTCCCTCCTTCTCGTTCAATATGCTGACCTGGCAGCTGGCCATGGTCTTCAGGGCCGCCTTATGCGCCTCAGGGCTTGTGCCGGCGCAAAGGGAGGCGTCGACAAAGACGTCCAGCTCGGGGGCAAAGCTCCTGATGAGCAGGGCATTGGAGACCACGCAGATGTCCGTGCAGACGCCGGTCAGGACAAGCTTTGTGAAGCTGCCGTCCTTTGCCCCGCAGGCTGCGGCCTTTGCCAGCTCCACGCTGCCGAAGGTCTCCTTGTCAAAGACAGGGCAGCCATGCTCTTCGCGGAAGGCGTCAAGCGGGTCCACTATCTCCCAGCCTTCGCTTCCTTCCAGGCAGTGCTCAACCGGAAGCATCCTGCCCTCCCTGGTTGCCAGATAGTCCGTATAATGCGTGTCCCTGGTAAAGAAGACAGGCCCGTCATGCCGGCGCACCCTTTCCAGCAGCGCCGGCACTATGGCCTGCGCCATGGGGCTGCCAAGAGCGCCGGTGACAAAATCGTTCTGCATATCGACAACAACAAGACAAGATTTTTCCATGATATCCTCATCAACATGCTGGCAGCCTGCCAGGAAGTTTTTGCTGCAAGGAAAGTGAAGTGCTTTAGAATGGGACAGGCAACGGGCTTGGAGCAAGGCAGCGGGCGCCTTTTCAAGCCGGACAGGAAACAGTTTCCTGTCTATTGCAGACAGTAGAAAGTTTCACAGGGAATAGCAAGTTTGCGCTTTTTTTCGCAGGGAGCTGCGCAAAAAAAATGGAAAGCCAGTCCCAAAAGGTGCAGGCACCCTGAGGGACTGGCAGAGGAAGGAAAAAGCGCCTAAAAGCAGGCTTGAAAGAGGGAAGCCCGCTCTTGCGGCCAGTTAGCAGATTTTGTTGAGCTGCGTGCCGGCAAGCCAGGAATAGAGGTTGTCAAAGACGATGGTGCATCTCTCTTCCATGGACTCAACGGAGCTGAAGGCCATGTGCGGCGTCACAATGGTGTTGGGGATGCCCAGCAGGGGATGATTGGCAGGCAGGGGCGGCTCTTCATAGAAGACGTCCAGGGCTGCGCCGGCAATCTGACCTTTGAGAAGGGCTGCAGCCAGGGCGTCCTGGTCCACCACGCCGCCGCGGGCGGTGTTGATGAGGTAGGCGGAAGGCTGCATGAGGGCGAGCTGCTTGGTGCTGATCATGCCCCTGGTCTCAGGGGTCAGGGGCGTGTGCAGGGAGACGATGTCGGCCCTCTTCAAGAGCTCTTCCAAGGACACCTGCTCCTCGATGACGGGGTCTGTGACCTTGCTTCTGTTGAAGCCGATGACATGGGCGCCAAAGGCCCTGCACAGGGCGGCCGTCCTCTTGCCGATGGCGCCGCAGCCGACGATGCCGACGGTCTTGCCGGCAAGGAGGCGGAAGTTCAAGCCGTCCTTGGTCCCGGAGGCGCGGCACTTGGCCTCAGCCTGGGGCACCTTGCGCAGAAGCTCAATCATGAAGCAGATGCAGAGCTCTGCCACGGCCTGGGTGGCATAGCCGGAGGCATTGGAAACGGCAATGCCGCGGGCCTTGGCCTCAGCCACAGGAATATGGTCGACGCCGGTGAAGGCGACGTCGATGTATTTGAGGTTTGCCGACTCCTCGACCACGCGCTTGGCCAGGGGCATGTTGGCAATCATGACGACATCGGCATCCCTGCTTCTCTCAAGCTGGACGCCGGCGTCCGTATTTTTGTCATAGGCTGCAAAGGTGTGTCCCATTTCAGCCAGCTTGGCAGCATGCTTGTCAATGATCTCCTTTGACACGCCAAGCCCTTCCAGCAAGACAATATTCATACTCGACTCCTGTCTGTTTAGGACCTTTGAGGCGTCTGCAAAAGACGTGCAGCAAGGTCCCTTGTCTTTACTTATGTTCCCCGCCACCGCCGCTGCAAAGAGAGCGACTCTATGGCAGTAAGAAGTACCATATCCAGCGGCTTGTTTCAATTTTTTTTCACTTCCCGATCCGCGCTTCCCGGACAGGCGGGGGATGCCGGCAGGCAGTCCTTCACACCATGCCCTGGAAGGACTATCATCTGCTCATTGCACAACCCGTTCAGTGCCCTGCGCAAAATGCGCTGCAGCGCCCTGGACGCCGGGACGTCAAAGCACTTTGAAGAAGAGGATGCGCGTGGAAAGCCGGATCACAACCAATGAAGAGCAAGGCAGGGAGGCTGCAGCGCCTGGGCAGGATCACGATGTGGTCAGGGGCTTTCTCTCTGAGCTTGCGCACGGGCGCGGC
>CAZWGJ010000063.1:0-10055 GCA_964633375.1 uncultured Desulfovibrio sp. | reverse complement strand
CCATGATTGAGCGTGTTGTCGCAGCCCAGCGCAAGTATGCCTCCTACTCCCAGGAGCAGGTCGACGCCATCTTCCATCATGCAGCAGCCGCCGCCACAGCCCGCAGCATCGACCTTGCCCGCCTGGCAGTGGAAGAGACCGGCATGGGCGTCATGGAAGACAAGGTCATCAAGAACCACTTTGCTGCCGAATACATCTACAACAAGTACAAGGACGTCCGCACCTGCGGCGTCATCACCGACGATCCCGTGGACGGCTACCGCGAGATAGCGGCTCCTCTGGGCGTTGTGGCCTGCATCGTGCCGACCACCAACCCCACCTCGACGGCCATCTTCAAGGCGCTCATCTGCCTCAAGACCCGCAACGGCGCCGTCTTCTCCCCCCACCCCCGTGCCGTCAAAAGCACCAAGGCCGCGGTCATGCTCATCCTCAAGGCAGCCGTGGAGGCAGGGGCTCCCGAGGACATCCTCGCCTGCCTGGACACGCCCTCCATGACGGCCTCAAAGCATCTCATGAGCCACAAGGGCATAGCCCTCATCCTGGCAACAGGAGGTCCCGGCATGGTGCACTCGGCCTACAGCTCAGGCACCCCGGCCATAGGCGTTGGCGCCGGCAACACCCCTGTCATCATCGACGACAAGGCCGACATCCGCACCGCAGTCAACTCCATCCTCATCAGCAAGACCTTTGACAACGGCATGATCTGCGCCTCCGAGCAGTCCGTCATCGTGCTGGACTCCGCAGCAGAAGCCGTGCGCCAGGAGTTCCTGCGCCACGGCGCCTTCTTTGCCACCGAGGAGGAGGCGGAAAAGCTTGCCGCCGTCATCTTCAAGAACGGATCCCTCAACGCGGCCATCGTCGGCCAGCCCGCCCATAAGATTGCAGCCATGGCGGGCATTGAGGTGGATCCCCTCACCAAGGTCCTGATAGGCGAGAGAAAGTCCATTGAGGCGACTGATCCCTTTGCCCATGAAAAGCTCTCCCCCGTCCTTGGCTTCTACAGGGCCCCTGACTTTGCCGCAGCCGTCGAGATGGCCAAGAAGCTCATCTACCTTGGCGGCGCAGGGCACACCTCGGCCCTCTACACCAACGAGGAGGCCTGCCAGGACCGCATCGCCCTCTTCCAGAGCAGCATGCCCACCGGGCGCACGCTCATCAACATGCCGGCCTCCCAGGGAGCCATAGGCGACGTCTACAACTTCCGCATGGCGCCGTCCCTGACCCTTGGCTGCGGCAGCTGGGGCGGCAACTCCGTCAGCGAAAACATCGGGGTGAAGCATCTCATGAACATCAAGACCGTCGCCTGCCGCAGGGAAAACATGCTCTGGTTCCGCGTTCCCCGCAAAATCTACTTCAAGCTCGGCTGCCTGCGCCCGGCCCTCAGCGAGTACAACAACAAGAAGCGCGCCCTCATCATCACCGACAACACCATGGTGAACCTAGGGTACGTTGCCAAGGTTGAGGAAGTGCTGGAGGATCTTGGGCTGGACTGCAGGGTGTTCAGCGAGGTGCGCCCCGACCCCGACATGGCGACGGCAGAGCTTGCCTTGAGCCTTGCCAACAGCTTTGAGCCGGACCTCATTGTGGCCCTTGGCGGCGGATCCCCCATGGATGCCGCCAAGATTGTGTGGCTTCTGTATGAAGTGCCGGGCATGCACCTGGACGACCTCGCCCTGCGCTTCATGGACATCCGCAAGCGCATCGTCTCCTTCCCCGAGCTTGGCCGCAAGGCCGAGATGGTCTGCATCCCCACGACCTCGGGCACAGGATCCGAGGTCACGCCCTTTGCCGTCATCACCGACGAGAAGACAGGCTTCAAGTACCCGGTCACGGACTATGCCTTAACGCCCGACATGGCCATCGTGGATCCCGACTTCGTCATGAACCAGCCCAAGTCCCTGGCAGCAGCCGCAGGCCTGGACGTTCTGACCCACGCCATCGAGGCCTACACCTCGGTCATGGCCAGCAACTATGCCGACGGGCAGGCCATGGAGGCCATACGCCTGGTCTTCAAGTACCTGAAGGCATCCGTCAACAAGGAAGGAAACTGGGTGACGGCGCGCGAGAAGATGCACTATGCAGCCACCATTGCCGGCATGGCCTTTGCCAATGCCTTCTTAGGGGTCTGCCACTCCCTGGCGCACTCCTTAGGCTCCACCTTCCATCTGGCGCACGGCCTGGCCAACGCCCTCATGCTGTCCTACGTCATTGAGTACAACGGCACGGACAACCCCACCAAGCAGGGCATGCTGCCGCAGTACAAGTACCCCTGGGTCAAGGGGCGCTATGCCCGCATAGCCGACATGCTGCACCTGGCGGACGACATCGAGGGCGACACCTCCGAGGCCCGCACCAAAAAGATGCAGCGCCTTGTGCAGGCCATAGAGCAGCTCAAGAAGGATGTGGGCCTGCCGGGCTCCATGCAGGAAGCAGGCGTCAAGGAATCCGACTTCCTGGCCAGGCTGGACGACATGTCCGTGCGCGCCTTTGACGACCAGTGCACCGGCGCCAACCCCCGCTACCCCCTGGTTGAGGAGCTCAAGGAGCTCTACCGCAAGGCCTTCTACGGCGAGCCGCCTGCCTCCATGCAGAAGGCAGCCCAGTAGCCATAAGATGCAGGCAGGCCCGTTTCAGGGGGACAGTGCGGCAGACACTGCCGCCCCCTGGAGCGGGTCTTTTTTGCCCTGCAGACTGACCCGACGGAAGACCTATGCTGTCATCACTGCTCATCAAAAACTTCAAAAGCTGTGCAGAAGCCGCTGCACCCCTTGCTTCCCTGACCTTCCTGACAGGACCCAGTGATTCGGGCAGGCGCAGTGTGCTGGAGGCGCTCAGGCTTTTGCACGGGCTGGCAGGGGGCCTGCGCCTGGATGACATCGAGCGCACCATCCAGAGCGGAAACGCCCCTGTCCGCGGCCGGGCAGCCGACCTTTTTCATGATGCGGCTGAATCTCTCGCCATTGGCTGCCGCCTTGACGACCACGGAGATGGCTTGAACGAACTGCAGATAGAAATCGGGCTGCAGGATGAGCATCTTGTCCTGCAGGGGGAAGAAGTCCGCAGTTCCTCTGAAGCCCTGCCCCTCTATCGAGTGGAGGGCACGCAGCCGCAGCAGGCCGTTTTCTGCCAGCTTGAAACGCCCGGGATGTTCTGTCAGGAGGATGCGTTTTTACAGGAAGCAATCCCTGCAGCAGTACAGCGTTTTCGGGAGCATCTTGGCAGCATTGTCTTTCTTGACCCCAATCCGGCGGCAATGCGCGGCTATTCCTATGCAGGAGACGATGCCCTGAAGGAAGACGGCTCCAACCTTTCCAGCGTCCTTGAGAAGCTCTGCAGGCAGGAGCAGACAAAGCAGGCATTGCTGGATTTTATGTGCTCCCTGCCAGAGCAGCACATCGATGACATCTCCTTTGTCAGGACGGAACGAGGCGACGTCATGGTCCGCCTTCACGAGTCCTTCGGGAGCAAGGAGCAAAAGACTGATGCAGCTCTGCTGTCTGACGGAACATTGCGCATTCTTGCTGTGGGCGCTGCCCTGCTCAGTGCGCCTGAAAAAGCCCTGGCAGTCATTGATGGCATAGACAGCGGCATCTGGCCCGCCCGTGCCGGCATTTTGGCAAGGCAGATTCAGGACATCGCCGCCAGGGCTGGGATGCAGGTGCTTGTCTCATCCAGCAGCCCCGCCCTGCTGGATGCCGTCCCCGATGCCGCCCTGGGGGATGTCCTGTGCTGCTGCAGAAATCCTGAGGACGGCAGCAGCCGCATTGTCCGCCTGGCAGACATGAAGCGCTTTCCAGAGCTCATGGCACAGGGGACTCTGGGGCAGCTGGCGGCGAGCGGCAGGCTGGAAAAGTTTTTGCAGGACGCGACCTCGGAAGAAGAGCGCAGGCAGGCTGCGCTGTTCTGGCTGGAGGAACTGGTCAAGGAGACAGCAGTATGAGCTTCTGCCCGTCACCGGCGGGCAATGCCTGGCATATGGGAGACTGTCTCCTGGCCAGGATGGAATTCGTTCCCACCGCCCCATGGCGCTTCCATGCTGGGGGCTCTGCCCGCATGAGCCGGAGCCGCAATGAGCCGGCAGCAGGGGCCTGCATGAAGCCTTCGGTAAGCCGCAAGGCACAAAAAAGACGGTGCGCCGGCCGCATACCCTGCGGTCCACGCATCGTCTTTTTTGTCGTCTTTTGCTGCGGAGGCCGCAGGAAACGGCAGCTCAGGGGCAGGACTACTGCATCAGGACAAAGCCGTCCTCCTGCGCCTTTTCCCCAGTCCCATCTGCCTCATCCGCATGCTTCAGGATGGCAAGCAGCGTCCGTATCATCACCCGGATCAGCCCAAGGCTCAGCAGGAAGCCTGTCAGGGCAAGGGCAGATTCCACAAGGCGCAGGAAAACAATCGTCACGCCGCCCACCCAGATGCTCCTGGCAGGAATCACCAGCAGGACGCAGGACAGGGCTGCCGTCACAAGGTGCAGGATGAGCAGGCAGCCTGTGTAGCGCAGACGCCTTCTGCGCAGGCTGCGCGCCTCATTGTCCGCATCAATTTTGCGGATGCCGGCCCAGGTCAGGACAAGGAGCGTCACAACGTCCAGAAGGCAGAGGCCAGGCATGGCGCAGACAACGACGACGGACAGCATGGAAAAGTCAAGCACGTACAAATACCTCGCACTCACAGCCAGCACGATGCACACAACGGGCAGGCAGAACCAAAGATCGCTCCATACGCCCATGGGGGCCCTGAAAAAACGCATTGCCTTCTTCCTCTTCCAGCATCGGGCGCTGCATTAGGCCAGGTAGTGCCAGAGGCGCACCAGCACGGTCCAGGTGGGGCCGGCCATGGCGGCGGCAAAAAAGAGCAGCATGCCGTAGAAGAAGGATGGGTAGCGCTCAAACCAGTAGAGGCAGAGGCCTAAGCTGAACAGCGCGCCGCAGCAGTACGGCGGGGAGTAGGAAAAGAACTCCGGCACGGAGGCAAACCAGAGCATGCCTATTGCCAGGGGGTTCCAGACAGCGGCCTCGCCGGACCTGAACAGCAGGCTGTCGCACCACATGGGCAGGAAGATCATCAGGATGGGGACGAGGATGCGTACAACGCAGAGCAGGGAATTTTTGTTCATAATACCTTCTTAATACAGTGCAGCGGCACTGCTGGCAAGGTGCCGGAACGGGGCCAAGGAAGGCTTCATCCGCTAGAGGTCCGCCCGGCTGCAGGGCGGCGCACGCCCCGGGCGGCCTTGACGAAGAAGCAATGCATTTTCCAAAACTGTCTTGACAGAAGAAGCGTTCTATAAGTATAAGAACGGATCAATTTCCCTTTTTTTAACTTTTAACCAAGTGAGGATTCCATGCTGGCAAATCGTGGCAAGGCACTGACATTTGACGATATTCTCCTTGTTCCCAACTACTCGGAAGTGACTCCGAACATGGTGGACGTCTCCACCTACCTCACTCCCGACATCCCCCTGAAGTCCCCCCTGCTCTCCGCAGCAATGGACACCGTCACCGAAGCCGCCATGGCCATCTCCATGGCCCGCATGGGCGGCATAGGCGTCATTCACAAGAACATGTCCATCGCCCGGCAGCGCCTGGAAGTTGAAAAGGTCAAGAAAAGCGAATCCGGCATGATCCTGGATCCCGTGACCATTTCCTCCAACGGCACTGTCAAGGAAGCTTTGGAGCTGATGCACGACTTCAGCATCTCCGGCCTCCCCGTTGTCAACGACGGACAGCTCGTCGGCATCCTGACCAACAGGGACGTGCGCTTTGTGGAAGACGGCACCAAGGTCCTGGTCAAGGAGGTCATGACCTCCGAGAACCTGGTGACCGTGCCCATGGGAACTTCCCTCGAGGAAGCCAAGAAGCATCTGCACGAGCACCGCATTGAAAAGCTTCTGGTGGTCGATGAGAACAAGCACCTGAAGGGGCTCATCACCATCAAGGACATCGACAAGGTCCAGAAGTACCCCAATGCCTGCAAGGACGACCACGGCCGCCTGCGCGTAGCAGCAGCCATCGGCGTCACCGCAGACACCCTTGAGCGCACCCAGGAGCTCCTTGCCGGCGGCGTCGACGCCCTGGTCATGGACTCCGCCCACGGCCATTCCGCCAACATTCTGCGCACCATACGCGAAGTCAAGGGCGCCTTCCCCAACTGCCAGCTCATTGCCGGCAACGTGGCCACCTATGAAGGCGCCAAGGCCGTCCTGCAGGCCGGCGCCGACTGCGTCAAGATCGGCATCGGACCAGGCTCCATCTGTACGACCCGCATCGTGGCCGGCGTAGGCGTGCCCCAGGTGACGGCCATCATGGACGGCAGCCGCGCAGCCAGGGAAATGGACCGCTGCTGCATAGCCGACGGCGGCATCAAGTTCTCCGGCGACATCGTGAAGGCCCTCACTGTCGGCGCCCACAGCATCATGATCGGCTCCCTCTTTGCCGGCACCGAGGAAAGCCCGGGCGAGACCGTGCTCTACCAGGGCCGCACCTACAAGGTCTACCGCGGCATGGGCTCCATCGACGCCATGAAGGCAGGCAGCTCCGACCGCTACTTCCAGCAGCGCAGCAAGAAGTTTGTGCCCGAAGGCATTGTGGGCCGCGTTCCCTACCGCGGCAGCGTCAAGGACGTCATCTACCAGCTTCTGGGCGGCGTGAAGTCCGGCATGGGCTATCTTGGCGCCTCCACCATCCCCGAGCTGTACGCCACCGGCTGCATCTGCGAGATTTCCCCTGCCGGCCTGCGCGAAAGCCACGTGCATGACATCGTCATCACCAAGGAAGCGCCGAACTACAGGCAGGACAACAATTAGTCTTCCCCTGCCGCAGCTGCCTTTAAGGACAGCCTGCGGACAAAGCGGACCCTTTTTCCGGCACGGCTGTGAGCACTGCGGATGCATGTGTCCCCAGCCGTGCTGCTCTTATAACGGCATAAAAAGCCGGTCTGGCAGCAGCCGAAAAACGGGTGCACTGAACAGACTTTATGAGGACCTGGGGTATGCCCAACAAAGTTATTATCATCGACTACGGTTCACAGGTGACGCAGCTTATTGCCCGCCGCATCCGTGAAGCAGGCATCTACTCTGAAATTCATCCATGCACTGTGACCGCTGCCCAGGTGCAGGCCATGCACCCGCAGGCTTTGGTGCTCTCAGGCGGTCCTGCCAGCGTGGGCAGCGAGGACGCCCCGACCCTGGACAAGGGCCTTCTTGAGCTCGGCGTCCCTGTTCTGGGCATCTGCTACGGCATGCAGCTTCTGACGGCCTCCCTGGGCGGAAAGCTTGCCCAGTCGACCACCCGCGAATACGGCCCTGCCGACCTGACCATCACCTGCGACTGCGCCCTCTGGAAGGGCATAGACAAGACGACCAGGGTCTGGATGAGCCACGGCGACCGCGTCGTGGAGGTTCCCGAGGGCTTCAGCGTCACAGGCAAGACGCCCACCCTGGACGTCGCCGCCATGGCTGACGAAAAGCGCCGCATCTACGCGGTCCAGTTCCACCCCGAGGTGCACCACACGGACCGCGGCACGGACATGCTGCGCAACTTCATCTTCAACATCGCAGGCCTTGAGCCCGACTGGACCATGTCCTCCTTTGTGGAGAGGGTCATCGGCGAGATCAGGGAGAAGGTCGGAGACAAGCACGTCATCTGCGCCCTCTCCGGCGGCATCGACTCCACTGTGGTCTCCGTGCTGCTCCACAAGGCCATAGGCAAAAACCTGCACTGCATCTTTGTTGACAACGGCCTTCTGCGCGCCCACGAAGTGGAGAACGTCAAGACCCTGCTCAGCGACAACCTGGACGTCAACCTCACGGTTGTCGATGCACGCAGCCGCTTCCTCGACAAGCTGAATGGCGTCGACGATCCCGAGAAGAAGCGCAAGATAATCGGCCACACCTTCATCGAGATCTTCGATGAGGAAGCCAAAAAGATTCCCCATGTCGACTTCCTGGCGCAGGGCACGCTCTACCCCGACGTCATTGAGTCCGTCTCCGCCAAGGGCCCCAGCGCAGTCATCAAGAGCCACCACAACGTCGGCGGCCTGCCTGAAACCATGAAGCTCCAGCTTATTGAGCCCCTGCGCGAACTCTTCAAGGACGAGGTGCGCAAGGTTGCCCAGGAGCTGGGCCTGCCTGACTCTCTGGTGTGGCGCCAGCCCTTCCCCGGACCAGGCCTGGCCATCCGCGTGCTTGGCGAGGTGAGCGAGGAGCGCCTCTCCATCCTCAGGGCTGCCGACAACATCGTACAGGAGGAAATGCGCGCCAGCGGCTGGTACCGCAAGGTCTGGCAGGGCTTTGCCGTCCTTCTGCCCCTGCGCACAGTCGGCGTCATGGGCGACGGCCGCACCTATGAGCATGTCATCGCCCTGCGCGTCGTGGACAGCGTCGATGCCATGACTGCAGACTGGTCGCGCCTGCCCTATGATTTGGTTGCAAAGATTTCCGGACGCATCATCAATGAGGTCAAGGGCGTCAACCGCGTGGTCTACGACGTCTCCTCCAAGCCGCCGAGCACCATCGAGTGGGAGTAAGCCTTGAAAAGGCCTGATTCCCCTCGCAGCAGCGGCTGCGCAGCATAATTTCCTTCTTCTGAAAAGAGGGCTGCCTGACTTCAAACGATGTCAGACAGCCCTCTTCTTTTGTCTGCCCGGGCCATGGCACGGGGGGCTTGAAGCATTCATGTCGTTTTGTGTTGAAGCGCAAAAAACTTTCACTGCCTTTTTACATCACTATTTCCTGAACTTCGCCAATCATCTGCAAGGTGTACGGATCATGTACAGAAAGATTATGGACTTCCTGGACTCCTGGAAAGGGAGCGGACACCGCAAGCCTCTTCTTCTGCGGGGAGCAAGGCAGGTCGGAAAGACCTATTCCCTGCTGGAATTTGGGCGCACCCGCTACGACAACGTGGCCTATTTCAACTTTGAGACCAAACCGCAGCTGAAGGGTCTTTGAGGATGACATCAGCCCTGTCCGCCTGATACCGGTCTTGTCCCGCATCGCAGGGCAGACCATCGCAAGGGAAAAGGCGCTGGTCGTGTTCGACGAGGTGCAGTTCTGCGCAAGGGCGCTGACCTCGCTCAAGTACTTCTGCGAGGATGCGCCGGACTGCCACGTCATTGCCGCAGGCAGCCTGCTCGGCGCTGCGACAGCCAGGGCCGAATACTCCTTTCCCGTAGGCAAGGTCGACATGAAGACGCTCCATCCTATGGACATGGAGGAGTTCATGCTGGCGCTCGGCGAGAGGGAGCTGGCAGAGCAGATCAAAAAGTGCTTCCACACCAATGCGCCGCTGCCGCCTGCCCTGCACGACGCAGCCATGCAGCTCTGCCGCCAGTACCTTGTGGTCGGCGGCATGCCAAAGTGCGTGCGGCACTTCGCCGAAACAAAGGACTGCGTCCTTGTCCGCCATGTGCAGGACACGATTCTTGCAGGCTGCCTTAAGGACATGAGCCAGTACAACACCGTGAAGGAGATGAAGAAGACCAGGCTTGTCTACGGCAGCATTGCCGCCCAGCTCTCCACGGAGAACACCCGCTTCCAGTACAGGCTGCTCAAGCCGGGCGGACGGGCTTCCGAGTTTGAAAATGTGCTTGACTGGCTCTGCCTCTCCGGTCTCGCCTCCCAGGCGTACAAGGTGAAGCAGGCCAGAAAGCCGCTTCAAGCCTATCGTGACAGCGAAGCCTTCAAGCTGTACCTGAATGACTCCGGCCTCCTTTGCGCCATGAAGGGGGCAAGCGCCAGCGACGTCCTCTGCATGTCAGGGGAGCTCAGCGGCTTTACGGGCGGTCTGATGGAGAACTACGTCCATGTGCAGCTCTCCAGCAACGGCTTCCGCACGTACTACTGGGAGTCGAAGCGCGGGGCTGAAGTCGACTTTGTCATCCAGCGTGACGGGCAGCTCATCCCCATTGCGGTCAGGTCTGCCGACAACGCCAAAG
Organism: uncultured Desulfovibrio sp.; assembly: GCA_964633375.1. GTDB lineage: Bacteria > Desulfobacterota > Desulfovibrionia > Desulfovibrionales > Desulfovibrionaceae > Desulfovibrio. Next base: position 122 of record CAZWGJ010000063.1, on the reverse strand, counting down.
CCAAGAGCCTGAAGGTTTATATGGACGCCTGCAAGCCCGCCTACGCAGTCAAGCTCTCTGCCAGGAACTTCGGTCTGGAGGGCAACATAAAGATCGTTCCGCTCTATGCCGCATTCTGCATC
>CAZWGJ010000062.1:0-10205 GCA_964633375.1 uncultured Desulfovibrio sp. | reverse complement strand
TGTGGTGAGCGTCTGTCCGTCCTGCGTCATGACAATCGTAGCCGGTGCAGGGAGGTCCTCGCTGTCGGAATAGATGTTGACCTCAAGCTCGCCTGACTGGTTGGCTCCGCCAAAGGCGCCGTGCACATAGTAAAGGGGGAGGTTGTCATCTATCTCCAGGCGGATGTGCTGTCTGTGTTGGGTGCGCATACCTTGTCTCTTCTCTGCTGCTGCTCCATGCGCTGCACTCTCTTGCGGATGCGGCCTGCTCTTATTAGAACAGGGCGCCGTGCAGGGCAGGGGGCTGCTTTAAGGATCGGGGGCTGTCCCTGCTGATCCGCATGATCCATAAGGGCTGCTCCCGCATGAAAACAGATAAAAAAAGGATAATCTCAACGGCAGCGCCGTTTTGTCAAGCGCCGTTTGGGGCGCAGATCTGCGGCTCGCCGGCTTTCTTAAGGCGTATTTACGTGCTTGACGCAAAAGGGCTGACAGGTACAATACTGCGGACTAATCAGCAACAATGGATTGTCCGTCCATAAGGGCCAGGGAGCACGCTCCCTCAGGCTTATGGATCCGGATTGTTCAGGAGGACCAGCCGTGAGCGCATGCGACATTGAGAAAATGGATCCGCAGCCGGATTTTGACTTGTTCAGCTTCCTGGAACTGTGCCAGGAGACACGCCTTGAAGGGGACGTCATGACCCGTCTGGGCGAGCTCTGGGACCAGTGGGTGCCCAAGCTTTCCTGCTACAAGATTGCCTGCGGCAAGATTTCATACCTTGTGGTGTGGCTGCCTGAGGAAGTTGAGGAGTATGTGGACGAGGTCTGGAAGAAGACGCCGTCCGAGGGCTACTTCTCCAACATGCTGGCCCAGTACCTCTGCATGCAGGTGATCAAGGATCTCATTCCCCAGGTTGAGGCTGTAGGCTGCGCCCCGGCGCCGCGTCCCACCGAAGCTCTGAAAAGCGCCCTGGCCGACTTCGAGCTGGGCTACCACGATGAAATGGACGTATTGAACCGACGCTTTGCCGTGGTGACCTTCTATCCTTTCAGGGGCGGATGCGAGATCTGCCATCTGCAGCCCCAGTGCCCCAAGGGCAACGGGGAGGAAGGCAGCACCGTGCTCCTGCCTGGCTTTGAGCAGCGCTAGGGAGCCTGGGGGAAGAGCATGATAGCCTGTCTTGAGGGAACCTTGGAGCATGTGTCCGAGGCTTCCATTATTGTCATGACTGCCGGCGGCGTCGGCTATGAGGTGGAGATTACCGGCAGGATGCGCCAGAGCCTGCCTGCCAGGGGCGGCAGGGTGCGCCTCTACACGACGCTGCTTGTGCGCGAGGACATGCTGCGCCTGTGCGGCTTTGAGACCATGGAGGAGCGCAGCACCTTTGACATCCTCACAGCCCTGCCCAAGGTGGGGCCCAAGATTGCGCTGTCCATCCTCTCGGTCTACAAGCCTGCCGACATACGGCAGATGGTGGGCAACAACGACCAGGCAGGCTTTACTGCCGTCAGCGGCATAGGCAAGCGCCTGGCCGAGGTGATTGTGCGGGAGCTCTCCTACAAGCTGAAGGTGGACCCCGCGGCTGCCCCCGGCAACGGAGCATGCGGCTCGGCCCCGCAGGTAGTCAGCCAGCTTCTGGACGGCCTGAAGGGTCTGGGCTATGCAGAAAACGAGTGTGCTCCCGTAGTGCAGGAGATAGTGCGCAGGCAGCCGGACATAGACGTAGCGTCAGGCCTGCGCCAGGCCCTGCAGGAGCTGGGGCGCAAGGCAGGGCGGTAGCCGGGAAACTTTATGGGACAGCAGCAAGAACAACAGGGCGGAGAGCAGCTTTACGACGCCCAGCACCACATTGACGACAACGTCCGTCCAAGGTCGCTGGATGAATTTATCGGGCAGAAGGACGTCAGGGCCCAGCTCAAGGTCTTCTTAGGGGCTGCCAGGCAGCTTGGCAGGGGGCTTGACCACACCATCTTCTACGGCAACCCGGGCCTGGGCAAGACGACCCTGGCCCAGATTATGGCAGCGGAGCTTGGCGTCAACATCGTAACGATTACTGGGCCCATGCTGGAGCGCCCTGGCGATCTGGCTGCCATCCTCACCAACCTTTCCCCCAACGACATCCTTTTTGTGGATGAGATCCACCGCATGCCCATTGCCGTGGAGGAAGTGCTCTATCCGGCCATGGAGGACTTCAAGCTGGACATCGTGGTCGGGCAGGGGCCTGCCGCCAGCACCGTCAAGATGCCGTTGGACCGTTTCACCCTGGTGGGCGCCACGACCCGCATGGGCCTTGTGTCTGCGCCTCTGCGCAGCCGTTTCGGCATCGTGCTGCACGTGGACTTCTACGATCCTTCCGAGCTGGCAGCCATTGTCCGCCGCAGCGCCGGCATCTTAGGAATCAACATTGATGAGGAAGGCGCCCTTGAGATAGGCAGGCGCTCCCGCGGCACGCCGCGCATTGCCAACAGGCATCTGCGCAGGGTTCGCGACTATGCCCTTGAGGAAAAGGCAGCCTGCATCACCAAGGATGTGGCTGACAGGGCCTTGACCTGCATGAACGTGGACGGAGAAGGGCTGGACCAGATAGACAGGCGCATCCTCTCCGTGATCATCAAGCACTATGAAGGCGGTCCTGTCGGCATCAGGACGCTGGCAGTGGCCTGCTCTGAGGATGTCCGCGCCCTGGAGGACGTCTATGAGCCGTACCTTATCCAGCAGGGTTTTTTGAAGAGGACTCCCAGAGGCCGCGTGGCAACAGCCAAGGCGTATAACCATATGCAGGCTGTGATGCGTTGAGTGTCTGCTGGTGCACAAAGCAGAAAAGAAGCCTCTGTCCGTCTTTGGGCAGGGGCTTTTCATTTGGCTTAAGGCAGGGGGGAGGACAGCTGACGTCTGCCAAAGCGTCAGCTAAAAAGGACCGTCCGGCTGTCCTGTACATCCTGTGATTTGCACTGCACAAAGCAGGTCCTGCGGCAGAAAACGATGCTAGAGCAGCAGACCTTCTTTATCCCCTGTCCAAAGGCAGCAGCGCACTTCTCCGCAGCCATCTGTGCAAGCACCTCCGCAGCCTCTCCTGCCAATGAGCCGGCAGCAGAGGCTGCCTTCAGCTTTATGACGACGCCCTGCGTGTTGTACTCTGAGCTGAACACAATATCGGCGCACCCGTCGTCTCCCTCTCTCCCTGCCTGAAAGACAAAAAACTCCCTGGTGCCGGCAGACAAAACCCCGCTTAAAAATCTGAGGAAGAACTGGGTGTCATAGGCCCTGTCTGCCGTGCCGTCCGCCGCAACAAAGGCCTTCAGCCTCCTTCCGATCAGCACGCCGGCTTTTGCTGCGTCGCCTGCCAGGAGGGCTGCGGCAATTTCGTCTGCAGAGGCTGCCATTGCGGGGGCTTCCCTGCAGCAGCGGGCTATAGTCCTGGCAAAAAAGGCCCTGAGCTCCTTGTTGGGAAGGCGTGCCGCAAGGCTGATTCTCCCGTCCCCGGCAGCAGGGGTGCCTGTCAGGCAGCCGTAAGAGAAGAGCAGCGTCCAAAAGTCCTCGCTGCACTGAAGATCTTCTGCTTCATCCAGGCTCAGCTGCTCGTTTAAGGTGAATGAAATCTCGCCTCCGTCAAGCAGCGTCTGCATGCGCCCTGCATCAGCGTCACCAAGGCGGGACATAAACTTGCGGAGGACATTGCCGCCGCATTCCTGCGGCCAAAAGTTCTCCGGCGCAGAAACCGGTCTTCCATGCGACATCTCCTCCCAGGCTCTGCAGCAGAAGGCTATGACGTCGCAGGGGCAGAGGAGCTCTCTGCCTGCAATGCGGTAGCCGCCGTACCACTCCCTGACTGCCTCTTCCTGATCGGTCAGACCGTAGTACGCAAGCAGGGCTGAGACTTCCTTCAGGGTAAAGCCGAAGTCTTCAGCAAGGACGCCGATGTCGCTGGCAGCGGTATTGACTTTCAGGTTGTTGAAGCCCGTAAAAATGCTTTCTTCAGGCAGGTTCAGGATGCCTGTGAGCACGCCTTTTTTCAGGGCGCTGTTGTCCTTCAGTCCTGTGGAGAGCACGGAGCGGAGTAGCTGCCGCATTTCTCTGCCATAGCCTTCGCTTCCGGCATTGGCGAGGGGCGCATCGCAGTCGTCTATGAGCACGACTGCCCGCCTGCCGTAGTGCGCAAGGAGCATTGCGGCAAGCAGGCTTAAGGAATTGCAGAGCGTCGCCCTGTTTTTGGATGCTGCCAGCTCATCATCGTCCAGCAGGATGGCGAGCTTCTTCTTGTCAAATCCGGCAAGCCTGGGGCTGTCCAGAAGGTGCTGGTGCTGACTGGCTGCCTTGGAGATGGCGCCTGCCAGCATGGCATAGGCCTCCTGAAAGCTGCCTCCGTCGACATTCCTGAAGGACAGGGAGAGGACAGGATATCTTCCCATGAACTCTGCACAGAATGCCTTGTCCTCATAGATTGCCGTGCGGGCGAACAGTGCGTCCTGGAAGGCAGTGTCCGGCGTATCCCTGCCCGCACTGTTGGGAGCAGTGCGCAGGAAGGCTGCGAGGGTCCTCAAGGCCAGAGTTTTGCCAAAGCGCCCGGGCCTGGTGATGAGCAGCACCTGTGAAGAGTCCTGGAGCACCGTTTTGATGAAGGGCGTTTTGTCAACATAGCAGATGTTTTCCCGGATGATCGTGGCAAAATCGCTGATGCCGGCAGAAAGCCTGTATGCAGAATGGTCTGGCTGGCTGGTCATGTCTGCTCCTAAATGGACGCGGGGTAAAACAGGAAGGCACGCCCCAGCAGCATGTCGGTCCGGCTGCAGTGGAAGATGCCCATGCCGTCGTAAACGGACTTTCTGCAGCAGAGCATCCCGGTGAGGACCTTTACCGCTCCGTTCCACATATTGTGCGCAAGCCGGTTTATGCAGGCGTTTCGTCTGATCATGACTTTTGCTCCGTATCGTCAGGGTCTCTTTTCGTTTAAGCAGCCTCTGCTGGTAATGCTCCTGTTCCGGGAAATCTGCAAGGCATGCAGAGCCTTGCCAGCAGAGGTCTTGCCGCACGTGTCTTGTCTGTGGAAGAATGACGTCCGCTGCATCGCGGGGCACATCGTGCTGCCGCCTGCAGGTTTTTATGTACCGGTTTTGAAGCGCTCCAGGAGGATGCGTCATGCAGAAGAAACTACGTCTTGTTGTGCTGGACGGCTATACCGTCAACCCTGGCGACAATCCCTGGGACAAGCTGGCCGAGCTGGGAGACCTGACAGTCTACGACAGGACAGGCAGCGAAGACATCATTGCCAGGGCGCAGGATGCCGACGTCGTCATCACCAACAAGACGCCCCTCAGGGCTGAGACGATCGACAAGCTGCCCCGCCTGCGCTGCATAGGCATATTGGCCACGGGCTATGATGTGGTCGATGCTGCTTATGCCGGCAAGAAGGGCATACCCGTCATGAATGTCGTCCAGTACGGCGCTGATGCCGTGGCGCAGCATGCCATGGCGCTGCTGCTTGAGCTCTGCCGCAGGCCGGCTGCGCATGACGCAAGCATCCGTGCAGGCCAGTGGAGCGAGTGCCCTGACTTCTGCTACTGGCTGTCGCCGCAGATTGAGCTGACAGGACTGACCATGGGCATCATCGGCTTTGGCGCCATAGGGCGCAGGGTGGGGGCGCTGGCGCATGCCTTTGGCATGAAGGTGCTGGCAGCATCCGCCAGGATGAGCGGTGCTGAAGCAAAGGAAAGGGCAAAGACCGCAGCGGATCCAGGCTTCCCCGTAGAGTACACGGACCTGGATGAGCTGTATGCCAGGGCTGACGTCATATCTCTGCACTGCCCCTTAAGCGAGCAGACGCACCATTTGATTGACGCATCCTCCCTGGCCAGGATGAAGGACGGAGTGCTCCTCATCAATGTGGCACGCGGTCCCCTCCTTGATGAGGAAGCTGTGGCTTCTGCCCTGCAGTCCGGCAAGCTTGGCGGCCTTGGGGCGGACGTGGTTTCTGAGGAGCCCATACGTCCAAACAACGCCCTGCTTGCAGCGCCCAATGCCATTCTGACGCCGCATATCGCCTGGGCAGGGCTGAAGGCCAGGCAGAACATCGTCTCCCTTCTTGCCGCAAACATTGCCTCCTGGCTGGCAGGCTCGCCCCGCAGCCTGGTCAATGCCGAGCAGCTGCGGCAGCAGTAGAGTGGATCGTGTCCCCCTGCTGCAGCCATTGTTCCAGGCTGCAGCAGGGCACGAAAAAAGGCGCATTCACGTTTTGCATGAATGCGCCTGTTGTTTTCATCTGGCGGAGAGATAGAGATTCGAACTCTAGAACGGGGATAAGCCGTTACACGATTTCCAATCGTGCTCCTTCGACCAACTCGGACATCTCTCCAAGAACTCGATACTTATATAGATTTCTCTTGTGCTTGGCAAGGGAAAAATGAAGCAAAACGAAAAAAAGTTAGTTTTTCTCGTCCTGGCCTGTCTTTTTCTCAGCCTTGGTCATCTCTTCGCTGTCATGCTTGCCGATGAAGTAGAAGAGCGCAATACCCAGCAGGCCGCACAGCGTAATGCCTGCATCGTTGAGAGAAACCAGATCCATACAGTCCCCTAGCACATAACCAGGCTGATGCCGCTGTCAACGAAGACAACCTGACCTGTGACGGCACTGGACAGCGGGGAGGCCAGGTAGGTGGCTGTTCCGCCCACGTCCAGAGGAGTGATGTTGCGGCGCAGGGGGGCGTTGGCTTCGATCTTGCCAAGAGCGCCCTTCAGGCTGTGCACGGCAGAGGCTGCCAGCGTCTTCACGGGGCCTGCGCTGATGGCGTTGACGCGGATGCCCTTGGGGCCAAGGTCATTGGCGAGGTAGCGCACTTCGCATTCCAGGGCTGCCTTGGCAACGGCCATGACGTTGTAGAACGGCATGATCTTGTTGGAGGCGTAGTAGGTCATGGCCATGATGGAGGAGCCCTCCTTCATCATGGGCGCAAAGGCGCGGCTCAGGGCCACGAGGGAGTAGGCGGAGATGTCCAGTGCCAGGTGGAAGCCGGCCCTGGAGGTGGCGATGAACTCTCCCTGCAGGTCCTCGCGGTTGGCGAAGGCCACGGAGTGCACCAGAATGTCTACGTTGCCCCACTTTTCCTCGACCAGCTTGGCAGACTCGGCAATCTGTTCGTCAGAGCTTACGTCACACTGGAAGGTAAAGTCCGCTCCTATTTCTTCAGCCAGGGGGTCGACGCGCTTTTTGATGGCGTCTCCCAGGTAGTTGAAGGCCAAACTGGCGCCGGCCTGCTTGAATGCCTGGGCAATGCCCCAGGCAATGCTCTTGTTGTTGGCAACGCCGAAAATAAGGGCCTTCTTTCCTTCTAATAGCATAAACTATTCTCCTTGCTCTCCTATCTTATTAATTTTTTTTTACTTTGTTCCAAGCTCGCGTCCTGTGAGGATGCGGTAGGCTTCCTGATATCTGGCAGCCGTGGTCTCGACTACCTCATCAGTCAGGGCGGGCGGCTCCGACTTCATGTCCCAGGTGGTTGACGTCAGCCAGTCACGCAGGAACTGCTTGTCGAAGCTGGGCTGGCTGTGGCCGGGCTCATAGGAGCTGGCAGGCCAGAAGCGTGATGAGTCGGGGGTTAAGACTTCATCAATGAGGTAGAGCGTGTCGCCGATGAGGCCAAATTCAAATTTGGTGTCAGCAACCAGTATGCCGCGGGAGGCAGCATAGGAGCGGCCGCGTTCGTAGATGGCCAGGGTCATCTCCTCCACCTTGCGGGTGAGGTCGGCGCCCATCAGCTGGGCTGCGCGCTCAACGGAGATGTTCTCGTCATGCTGGCCGAATTCAGCCTTGGTGGACGGGGTGAAGATGGCCTTTTCCAGCTTGTCGGACTCCCTTAAGCCCGCAGGAAGCACATGTCCGCAGACAGTGCCGTCCTTCTTGTAGGACTTCCAGCCTGAGCCGGAGAGGTAGCCGCGCACAATGCACTCTATAGGCAGGGGCTTTGCCCTGCGGACCAGGACGGCCCTGCCTTCCAGCTCGTCCTTGTACGGATCAAGGGCTGCCGGAAACTTTGCAGTGTCGGATTCGATGATGTGGTTGGGGATGATGTCCTTGCACATGTCCATCCAGAACAGGGTGATCTGGTTGAGCACCACGCCCTTGTAGGGGATGGGCCTGGACATCATGAAGTCATAGGCGCTCATGCGGTCCGTGGTCACGATGAGCAGCGTCTCGTCATCGACGGCGTATATATCACGCACCTTGCCTCTGGAAAGAAGCTTGTAGGCGTCTATATTGGTGCTGGTAACAATTTTCATACTGAACCTCGCAGGTGTTCTGCCTGTCCTGGTGCACTGAAGCCTTGGCAGGGCGCTCAGCGTGCCTCGACAGACAGTGCGTGGGCCTCAAGGCCCTCAAGGCGCGCCAGTGTCGCAATGGCGTCTCTGTTGTCCCGCAGGAAGCTGCGGGAGGTCGCAACGATGCTTGTCTTCTTGCAGAAGGTCTGCACCGAAAGGGCTGAGGAAAAACGGGCTGTGCCAAGCGTGGGCAGGACGTGGTTGGGGCCGGCAAAGTAGTCGCCCACAGGCTCGGGGCTGTGGTGTCCCAGGAAGACGGCGCCGGCGTTTTTGATGAAGGGCAGGGCGTCCCAGGGGTTGCGGATGGAGAGCTCCAGGTGCTCGGGGGCAATCTGGTTGGCGACAGCCAGGGCCTCGTTGAGGTCGGGCACGATCACGATGGCGCCCCAGTCCATAAGGGAGCGCATGGCGATTTCCGCCCTGGGCAGCTTCTGGACCTGCTCGTTCAGCTCCTTTGCCAGCGTGTCGGCAATAAGGTTGTCCTGCACGATGCAGATGGCGGATGCCAGAGGATCGTGCTCAGCCTGGCTCAACAGGTCTGCTGCCAGCCAGCGGATGTTGGCTGAGCCGTCGGCGATGACGCAGACTTCGCTGGGGCCGGCAATCATGTCGATGCCGACCTTGCCCTGCACCATGCGCTTGGCTGTGGTGACAAAGATGTTGCCGGGGCCGGCGATGACGTCGACGGGCTGGATGGACTCCGTGCCGTAGGCCATGGCGGCAATGGACCAGGCGCCGCCCACGCGGTAGACCTCATGGATGTCCAGAAGGTGGGCTGCTGTCAGGATGACCGGGTTGACCGTGCCGTCGGCGCGGGGCGGGGTGCAGACTGCGATGTCCTCGACGCCTGCCACCAGCGCCGGAATGGCGTTCATCAGGAAGCTTGAGACCAGAGGCGTGTTGCCGCCCTTGCCGCCCGGGACGTAGAGGCCTGCCCTGGCTACAGGGTTGACCATCTGCCCCAGCATGCTTCCGTCAGGGCGGGTGGTGATCCACGTTTTTTCCTTCTGCTCTTCATGGAAGGCGCGGATGTTGCTCGCAGCCTGGGCTATGCATTCCCTGGCCTCGGAGGGGACGCCTGCTGCGCCCAGTGCGATTTCCTGCTCGCTGACGCGCAGAGATCCCTCAAAGTCAGGGCAGTCGTACTGCCTTGTATACTGGACAAGCGCCTGGTCGCGGTCCTGCCGGACCGTGTCCAGGATAGACCTGACCTTGCTGTCCACGTCGTCGGTGCTGGGGTTGGCGCGGCCGCTGAGCCAGCTTCCTGCCTCCGCCCATTCCTGTGCATTTTGCAAAGTGATGATTCGACAAATTGACATGGTATACCTCTCAAAGTGACAGAATACAGGAAGAATCCTTTTTTGTCTAACAGCCATCAGAGGAGGCAGGGGCGGCTGCTTCCTTATTTTGCCCGCATCAGTCATGTCTTGAAGAGGCATGGGGAGCTGAATTTCGGCGGAGTGCCTTTAGGAAGTGCGGGAGCCTGTAGTCGCTGATGAGAAGCCAAAAAGTGGTAGAAAAGGGCAGAAAAAAGAACAAGACCGTTGTCCCCGCGGAGGACAGCGGTCTTGGTGGGTAAAAGAGGGCTTTTAGACAAGGCGCCCCAGAAGTTCCATTCTGTCGCCCGGCAGCATCATGATGGGCGGCACGTCAATAAGGGTGTAGCAGCCGTAGCGCTCCAGGCTGCTTAAGCGCACTGCGGCGCGTGCGCTTCCCACCAGGATCTGGGCGGTCAGCGCGGGGTTGTCGATGCGCATCTCCAAGGAGAGGTGCTGGTTGGCGGCGGCGCCGGAGGCGCCGACGCGCTCCATCAAAACGCCGTGCGAGGCATCGGCGACCATTTCCAGTGCGTCAGTGTCCTTGACTGCGGTCACGGTCAGCGGATCGTGGGCGAAGTACGGGTCAGCCTTGAT
>CAZWGJ010000061.1:0-10388 GCA_964633375.1 uncultured Desulfovibrio sp. | reverse complement strand
GTCAGCAGCAGCACGACATAGAAGCGTCCGCTTTTTTCCAGGCGGGTGCGGAAGCCCTCAGCCTCAATGAGCTTGCGCATGTCCTCTGCCTTGGTCTTGGCGTGGAAGGCGGCTATCTGAAACACATAGTCGAACATGTCAGCCTTCAGGGCAGGCGCTTCCTGCGGACCTGAGGCAGTAGCAGGGCTCATGCCCGGCGTTGCGGCGACAGCTTCCTCCCCCATTTTGACATTCGGCACAGCAGGCTTCAGGGGGCGTATCTGGCCGGGCTCGGCCAGCTTCTCGCCGGGAGCAGCCCTGAGCATGCGGGAAAACGTCAGCTCCTGCGGCTTCAAAATAGGATCGTCGTCTGCGGGCTTTTCGGCAGGCTTGTCCTCAGCCTGGCCTTCCTCGGCGTTCAGATCCCGCTGCAGCTTGGCCATGGGGCTTTCCGCCACATGCTCCTGCTCCACCTCATAGCGGCCGTACAATACGCCGCCGACAAAGAACAGGGGCATGAGCACCAGCATAATGGAGAAGGTGTAAAAGATGCGCTGCCCTGTAAGGCATATGCCCTTTTTTCCCGCAGGATCTTCAGGCCCGGCCCCGCCAAAGCCCTCTGCTGCGGCTTCTGCAGCAGATGCCGTGTTCTGAGGCGGGGTGCTCTGAGCCGCAGCGTCCGGCACTCGCTCATAGGTATTCTGGGCAGAACCTGTCTGCTGCTGGTTAAGACTGGTGGACACGCGTCTGAACTCCGCCTGGCGGCTGACTGGGGGCTTCCTGATGGCAGCCTGCGGCAAGAGGCCTGCATGCAGGGCTGCCACAGGCCTTCATACGAAAAAGACTGTTGCGGCATGTTACATTTTGACTTCACACCCGTAAAGTCAAGCTGGGCAAAGAAATAGGCAAAGTGCCAAAAGAATGCAACAAAACCTTTTGAGAGCCCCTGCAGTGCCCGTGAACTGCCGCTGAAATGGTCTTCCCGCAGGCTGCAGGATCATGGCCGGGCTTTTTGCACTTCCTAGCACATGCTCTCCGCCTATTTTGACACAGTCATTTTAAAAGGGCTAAAATTAAGCAGAACAGGGCATGACTTATGCACCTGCACAGCATCCGGGCTTTCACCAAGCCCCTCAACAGAGGTCATCTATGCACCGCAATATACTATCCATCTGGCTGAGCCTGGTTTTCCTTGTGCTTGTCTCTGTCCAGCCCCTGCAGGCGGCCGAGAAGGCAGCGCCGGCGCAGGAGGGCGCGCAGCCTGCCGGCACGCCCCAGAGCAATACGCCCCAGGACGCAGATTCTGCACAGGCCAAGGAGCCTGCCACCCTGCTTGTGATGAACAACTCGCCCTATGAGCTTGTCGCTCTGCGCATCACCTCGGACGAGACCACAGGCTTTGCCCGCCTGAACTTAGGGCCGGGCGATGAAGACGAACTGGAAAATCCCGGCGGAACTGCCGCCGTCTACCTTGACCTGGGCCTTTCCTTGGGATCCTGGAAAAACATTCCCCTGGATTCTGCCAAAAGGCTCACACTCTGCGGCAAGCATCCAACCTGCCTTGTTGTGCAGGATGCCCAAAACAAGGAAACGCACTACACAGGCGAGCTGAAAAGCCTGCTCCCGACCAAGGACGACAAGCCTGCCTGCGCTTTGGACGGCTTTCATGCAGGCATGACCATGAAGCAGGTCTGCGGCCTTCTGAAGGAGCAGAACGAAATTGAGGACAACATCCTGCTGACCTCCATGGGCTTTGCCAACATAGTCTGGAGCGCCCGCATCTTTGCCGACAAGGACAAAAACGGCAAGGTCGAGGACGCCGTTCTTGACGGCGTGGAGCTCAGGCAGAAGCTGACCAAGGAGACCCTGAACGCCGTCGTCAAGGACATGGCAAAGCGCAGCTATGTCCCCTGGCAGGCAAGCCTGCCCGGCATGGAGATCACCTTCAGCGAGATGACCAGCTGCACTGAGGCTGAAAAGGAGTCCCTGCTCGCCAAGATCATGGCCGTCTACCTTGCCCACAGCCAGGGAAGCGCCGTCATACGCTATGTTCCGGCCGATGTGATGGCCAAGCTTGCCAATGCGGAAATCCCCGACCAGGAGACGCAGATCTACACGGTTACCACCCACGGACAGTCGCAGACCATCGTCCTGGAAATGACAGCCTACACCTTTGAGGAACTGAAGCAGTAGCAGCACAAAAGCCTGCGCCCCAAAAGAGGACGCAAAGCGTAAAAAAGGAAGTCCCCCGGCTCTCGGCTCAGGGGGACTTCCTTTTTTTCTTGCTGAACGTTCTGCCTTAGAGGGAACCCTTTTCCTTCTTGCTCTTAACAGCGGCCCTCAGCCAGCTGTACCAGTCTTCCATGCCGTCGCCGTTTGTGGCGGAGACCTGGAAGATGGGCAGGTCCTTGTTCAGGCGGCGGGCAAACTGGCAGGCCCTGTCCACGTCAAAGCGCACGTAGGGCAGAAGGTCCACCTTGTTTAGGATCATGGCCTTGGAGAGGTTGAAGAGGAGGGGGTATTTCTCGGGCTTGTCGTCGCCTTCGGTCACGGACAGGATGCCGACCTTGGCGTCTTCGCCCAGATCAAATTCCGTCGGGCAGACAAGGTTGCCCACATTCTCAATAAAGAGGATGTCCAGGTTCTGCATATCGAGGTGCTCCATGGCCTTGAGCACCATGTTGCTGTCCAGGTGGCAGCCGCCGTCGGTGTCAATCTGCACAGCCTGGCAGCCTGTGGCCGCCACACGGCGTGCGTCGTTGTCCGTCTGCAGATCCCCCTCGATGACAGCCATGCGGAATTCGGAGGCCAGATCCGACAGGGTCTTCTCCAGAAGAGAGGTCTTTCCGGCGCCGGGCGAAGAGATGAGGTTTAAGGTCAGAATGCCCTTAACGCGCTCATGCACCACGGACGCCAGCTTGTCGTTGGCTTCCAACACATTGCGAACCACAGGAATTTCCATGCCATTCTCCTTAACTATACTGACTGCCCCAGAAAGGGGCTTTGCTGCATTCTGTCTGCAGGTCCTGCAAAAGGACCTGCTCCGCCCATGACCTACTCGCCCTCTATCCAGACCACCTGCAGCTCCTTGCCCTGAAGGACCTTGTGGCCGAAGACCTCGCCGCACTCAGGACAGGGGGTCAGCTCATTGGCAATGGAGGCGCCGTCAAACTCCTTCCCGCAGGATCCGCAGCACAGCTTGAGCGGGACAGGAACGATTTCCAGCTTCGCACCCTCATGCTCGGTGCCGGCGACAAGGCTCTCAAATCCAAAGGAGAGAGCGTCGCTTACGACGCCTGAAATGGCTCCCACCTGCACCCTGAGCATCGTAAGACGGGTGCAGTTGTGCTTGGCAAGCTCATCCTTGGCAATGTCGAGCATGCCGGAAGCAAGTGCCAGCTCATGCATAGCTTCATCTCCTAAACAGTGTGCCTTTCCGTCCTGCGCCCCAAACACGTGCACAGGGCAGGAAAACGCAGCCTTCATGCCGGCGCGCAAAAGGGCATGCCGCGCTTGCCACGCCATAGGATGGTCATTAAGATGCCGCAGCTGAAGACTGCTTTAGAGGATCGTGCAATGGCTGCAGGACAGCCGTCTTGAGCCCTGGCGGATGGTGCGCATCTTGCCATTCCAGGCAGATAATGTACAGTCTCACAAACACGGGAGAAAAGCCAACTTCTCTTGTGCCTGCGTCTTCCCAATCAGGATTCTAATGCCACTGACTGTTTTTTGCAGGGCAGAAAACAAGAGGTTTTTGTGAACAAGATTTTCATTGGTCTCATTTCGACCGTCATTCTTCTGGTTCTGGCTCTGGTCTTTCTCAACAAGCAGATTAAGCCGGCCGTGCAGGATCCTGTTGTAACCAACAAGCAGGCAGTGCAGCAGAGCAGGCTGCCGGAATTGTCCGAGATAACCGGCAAACCAGCAGAGAACAGCCAGTCAGGGCTCATGCCCCTGCCCTCCGCGCCTGCTGCAGGCGGTGACAAGGAAGACGATACGACGGTTGTCTCCATAGACGGCGAATCCAGCGAAAAGCTGCCTCCGCTGGAAGACTACGTGCTGGTCCCCATCAACAAGCAGGGCAAGGACGGCAAGGCGGCCCAGCCCAAGACTGGAGCCCCCAAAGCCCAGAAAGACGCAGGGAAGCCGGCCCAGGCTGCAGCTGAGCCTGCAGCCCAGGACAAGGATCCCGTTGCCAGCGCCGACAACTGGCAGCACCCCGAGGCCCAGGGCACGGACTCCCTCCTGCGCTCTGCGACCATAGGCGCAGTCCCGGCTCCTGCCATGAAGAGCGAGCGGCAGCCTGAAGGAAAGGCGGCTGACAAGAATGCGGACACAGCCCCCGCTGCGTCTTCCGCAGCCTCTGCTCCTTCTGCCTCAGCCCTGCCTGCAGCCCCTGCTGCACCGGCAGCCCAGGAAGGACCAAAGGCAGAATCTCCCATGGCGGCAGCTCCCGCTGCCGGCCAGGCTGACTCCCAGCAGAAGCAGGATGCTGCAGCCAAGGATCCTGCCGAAGAAAACGCAGCAGAAAAAACGATGGCCATCGTCCCGCCGCAGAAGAACAAGAAGGCAGAGGCAAAGGCCGAGCAGGCCGAAAAGGCCGCCCCTGCAGCCACCGCCGAGAAGACGGCAAAAGCCGACGACAGGAAAAAAGCCGACGCCGACAAAAAAAACGACAAGAAGGCAGCCGGCGGGCAGCCCAAGATCACCATCCTCAACCGCGACGGCGGAGCGACAGTGCGCATTTCCATGGGAAGGCAGATAGCCTACAAGCAGCTGCTGCTGAGCAATCCCGACCGACTGGTCATTGACATCACCGGCGAATACAAGGATCTGCGCGCACCAGGCATCCCCAGCAACAGCTTTGTCAGCAACATCCGCTTAGGCCACTACGACAACCGCACCCGCATTGTCTTTGACCTCAAGGAAGCGCCGGCAAAGCACCGCTTCATCCTCTCAAAGGACAAAAGCCGCCTGGACGTCCGCCTGGACAAATAGCAGCGGCCCGCCCCATCCTCCTGGCACTGGCGCCCTGCCAAGGGAAAGCAACCCGTTTTGGCCTAGCGAGCATCGTGACTTATGAGCAACATCATCCGTTTCCTGCAGCGTCTCTTTCACCGTACTCTTGACCGCGAAGCAACGCTTGCCAAGTTCACGGACCGCTACAGGCACTTCAAGGATCTTCTGGACGCCAATGCCCAGATAGCCCGCATCCTTGCCCTGCTCGACACTGTCTACCACGGCAACAAGCAGCTGGAGATCGTGCAGATACGGCATGAAATCATGCGCGGGCTGGCAGCTGCCAGGGTCATGTCCGACGCCTTAAACTCCCTCTCAGGCAGCCGCTACACCAGCCTGAACGACAGCCTTGCGCACATCTCGCAGAGCATTGACAAGGACCTGGATTCCGGAGAGGCGGAGGAAATCCTCGACCTGACCATACCCCTGCAGCATGTTGACGCCAGCATGGGATCGACTGTCGGCGCCAAAAACGCCAACTTGGGCGAGCTTGCCAATGTCGCAGAAATGCCCGTCCCGCCCGGATTTGCCATCACCACCAAGGCAGGGGAGCTCTTCCTTGCCAACAGCCCCGGGCTTTTTGACCGCATCCAGAGGGCGCTCTCAGCCATTGACATCGACACGCCGGCAACCATCCAGGAAGCCAGCAGCAAAATTCTGCAGTACATCCTGAAGACGCCTGTGCCCATCAAGGTGGCCAGCGCCATCGTCTCCACCTACGACAAAATCTTCGGCAGCCAGGACGTGCCTGTTGCCGTGCGCTCCTCCGCCATCACAGAAGACGGCGTGCAGTCCTTTGCAGGACAGTACCTCTCCATCCTTGGAGTGCAGAGAAACGGGCTGCTTGAGGCCTTCAAGCGCGTCTTTGCCAGCATGTACTCCCCGCGCGCCCTCTCCTACCGCTTAGTCAACGGGCATGAGCTGAGCTCAGCCGGCATGGCCATGGTCTGCCTCAAGATGGTCAATGCCAAGAGCGCGGGCGTGGTCTTTTCCAGGCACCCGGTCAACCTGCGCTCCAACGACATTCTGATCAACGGCGTCTGGGGCCTTGGCGAGGCTGTGGTGGACGGCTCCGCCCTGACTGACGAGTGGCTGGTCTCCCGCGCCACCATGAGCGTGTCCCATGAGAAGATCGTCGGCAAGCTCACCCGCGTCGTCCTGAGGTCCAAGAAGAACGACGACGGCACCCAGAAGGTGGTGCAGCAGGTCGAGGAAGTTGAGGACATGCTGAAGAATGTGCCCTGCCTGACCCAGGAGCAGGTGCTGGCCATAGCGCAGGCCGCCATCAAGCTTGAGCTGCACTACCAGTACCCCCAGGACATAGAGTGGGCCGTCGACGAGGACGACCACCTGCTCTTCCTGCAGACAAGGCCCATGGGCTTTGACGCAACCAGTGCCGACCAGAGGGCACCTGAGCTGAACGGCATCAAGCCGATAATCAGGAATGCAGAGGTGGCCGCCAAGGGCGTTGCCTGCGGCAAGGTCATGGTCATGGATCCCGACGAGGACATGACGCACTTCCCGGAGGGCTGGGTGCTGGTGCTGACCCACTCCTCCCCGCATGCCACCGTGGTCATGCAGAGGGCCTGCGCCATCATTGCCGAGGTCGGCTCCCTCACAGGCCACATGGCCTCTGTCTGCCGCGAGTACGGCGTCCCCACACTCATCAATGCGCCGGGCGTCTCCGCCCTGCTCCAGGACGGGCAGCTGGTCACAGTGGACGCCTTCAAGGGGCGCGTCTATGACGGCGAGATTCCGGAGCTTCTGGAGCTGCGCATCACCAGGCCGCCTGTTGCCAACACGCCTGCCATGGCCTTCATGCGCCGCCTGGCGCCCCATATCCTGCCCCTGCACCTTGTAGACCCCAGAGGGCCGACGTTTACGCCCGAGCACTGCACAAGCCTCCATGACATCATGCGCTTCATCCATGAGAAGTCCTACGCAGAAATGTTCATGCTCTCGGACTCCGTGTCAGACAGCTCAGCAAACGTCGCCACCCATTTCACCGGCAGCATTCCGCTCGATCTGTACATCATCGACATGGGCGGCGGCCTGAAGGATCCCTCTGCGCACGACTGCAAAAAAGAGGACGTGCTCTGCTATCCCTTCAGCTTCATCCTGGACGGCATGATGGCGCCGGAAGTGCAGGCCAAGGGGCCGCGCCCCATCAACATGCGCGGCTTCATCTCCGTCATGGGCCACAGCGCCCTGGGCCCCTCGGCAGGGGAGCGCTTCGGCGACCACAGCTACGCCATCATCTCGGACCGCTACCTGAACTTTTCCTCGCGCGTGGGCTACCACTACGCCATCCTTGACTGCTGGTGCGGCAACACGGTCTCCAAGAACTACATCCGCTTTGAATTTGCCGGCGGCGCCGCCGGCAATGTCCAGAGGGAGCGCAGGGTCCGCTGCATAGGGCTGATCTTGAAGGAGCTGGGCTTCAGGGTGAGCATCATTGCCGACAGGATACAGGCAAGGTACCAGAAGTACCCCAAAGACCAGATAGCCTCCAGGCTGGACCAGCTGGGACGCCTGCTGATCATGACCAGGCAGATGGACATGCTCATGACAAGCGAGGAGGCGGTGCAGACCTTTGCCGACAACTTCCTGAACGGCAGATACCACTAACGCTCAAGCCGTCCCCTGCCAGGATCGCCCGGCAGGGGGCAGTTTTCATCCAGACAGCCGCACAAAGCCCCGCAGATTTTACACCGCAGCACCTTTTTTATGTCCGCATCCACACCACCGACTACCCATACGAAACAACAGCCTGAGCAGGATCTTGTCAGCCGCGACTTCCTGCTGCTTTTCATCCTTGCAACCTTCAGCGGCTGCTACATCTCCATCTACTACTGCTTTGAGCAGTGGATGGAGCGCGTCCTTGTCACTCCCGGCTGGCGCGGCATCCTTTTGGGGGCTTTGTTCGGCGTGGTCATGATGACCCGCCCTTTTGCCACCATACTGCTGCTCAAGGCCAACAAGCTGCCGCCCATGCTGCTCTCGCTCTTTGTCTGCAGCGGCGTGCTCTTCACCTACCAGTTCCTGCCCGTAGACTCTCCCTTCTTTGAGTGGGAGCTGCTTGCCATACGCGTCATGCAGGGCTTTGCCCTGGCCGTCTTCTCCTCCTGCACCATATCGCTGCTTGTCAGCTGCATTCCGCCGGGACAGAGCGCCAGGGGCTATGCCCTTTTCTCCCTGTCCTTCCTCATCCCCTATGCCCTCATTCCAACCATCGGGGAGTTTCTCCTGCCAATCGTCGGGGATGAGCCAGCCCTCTTTGCCTGGACAGCCTCCCTCTTCATCCCTTCTGTGCTGATACTCTACTGCATGCGGCACAAGCTGCGGGAGCCGGAAATCGCCGCCAACCTCAAGGAAGACTTTGCAGGCTACCGCAAAAAGCTCCTGCACAACGTCCGCCACTCCGGCCTATTGCTTGCCTTCCTGGCCATCTGCTGTTTTGGGCTGTGCACCAACACCTGCATCTACTTCATGAAGGGGCTCTGCACCCTGACAGGCGGCGATCCGACCCAGTTCTTCTTCTACTACACTGTGACGATGATGATCGTGCGCCTGCGCTTCAGCAGGCAGCTGGACGGGCTGCCCCGCTACAAGGTCGTGCCGGTTGTCGCCGTCTCCATGGCCGCAGGGCTCGTCATAATCGTCGCAGGGCCGCTCTGGGCGTATGTGCCGGGCACCATCCTCTACGGCGTCTCCCTGTCTTTGCTCTATCCTTTGCAGGCCTCGGTCATCTACGACCGATCCACCCCTGAAACCCGCACCGTCAACTCCAACCTCATGACGTCCATGTTTGACATAGCCGCCCTGACCTCGCCCCTGCTTGGCGGCGCCATCTTGAGCACGGGGCTGAGCTACAGGGCCGTCATCCTCATGGGCGCCTGCACAACCGTCCTTTCAGGCATCCTGTTCACCATAGACGGCATACGGCAGAGAAGGCTGGCAAAGAAAGCCGGCCGGCAGCAGAGCACAGCCAGGTAAAGGTGGCCAGCATGGCAAGACCAGTTTCCGGCAAAATCCGCACCTCCTGCATGCGCCAGCCGCAGAAGAACGGCGACTTCTACGTCTATGAGCGCCAGACCCTCTATGACCCTGAAAAGAAATACACCAGGAACCTGTCCTATAAGCTCATCGGCTAGATCAAGCCTGGGACAACCGAGATAGTCCCGACCAGGCCCAGAAGGCGCTCAAAGAAGGAGACTGCTGAAGTCCTGCCTGCTGCGCCCGGGGAGGCGCAGGCAGTGATGTCGTTTGAGCGGGAGCTCACCCTGGCAGAGGATCCAGGGCTGAAGGCGGCGGCAAAAGTGGACCCCATGCCAAAAGACGGCACGCAGGATGATGATGCAGCAAAGAGTACGGTCAGCGTGCAGCACATCGGCTCGTCAGACATCCTTGCCTGGGTGGGCGAGCAGAGCGGCGTAGACGAGGACCTGCTGGCTGTATTTGGCCGGGACAAGGCAGAAAAGCTCATCACCATTGCCCGCTGGCAGCTGTCTTCAGGCGGAGCCCACCTCTCCCGCATCGCCAGCTGGCAGATGAACCATCCATCGCCCTGCGGCGGCAGCCTCATCACCAGGGAAGTGTACCATGAACTGTTCAAGGAGCTTGCCTGGGACTATGACCTTCAGGAGATCTGCTTCAGGCTCCGTGCAGGGAGATGCGACATAACCAAGACAGCCATGCTGGACTTTGCAACTTCCCCACGCTTCGCAGAACGAAGCATACTCTCCCGCCTTGGCTGCTGCTGCGACGGCGACTGCTGCGATGCTCCTTACGATGAGCTGGACGCCGACCTGTACTCCGGCTTTCAGACTGCAGACCTCCTGGCTGCGTACTCAGTCAAAAGCAGGCAGCCTGTTGCCCTCATCAGACGCAAAGGGCAGCTTCCTGCCCAGTTCGGCCTGCAGCAGGCGGCACAGCAGCTTGAGCAGAGCCTCGGCATGGACGGCAGGGCACGACTCTGCTTGTGACAAATTCCCTCCTCTGCAACGATAATGCTGCAGCCTTCTTTGTGCAGAACATTGACTTCCTGGGCCTTGTCCATGTCGACCTGGCATGGGTATCGTGGCGCCAGCTAATTTTCCCCTTAGGCACTGCAGCAAGGCATTCTGGGAAGAAATACACCCAAGAAGGCACATAAAACTCCTTCTTGAGGGCAGGACAGAGAATGCACCGCACAAATAAGAGCCCCGCCACGCAGTACAGCAGGCAGTGTCCACGCGGCGGGGGCAGATTTTTATCAGAGGAAAGCGAAGTACTGCTCTGGCTAAAAGGCGTATTGGACAAAACAGGAGCCAGTCACGCCTTCCTTTTGGCCAAACCAGCCCTGCACGCCGAAATTGACTGTGAGCGGCAGCTCCTTTGAAGGAACCAGC
>CAZWGJ010000060.1:0-10455 GCA_964633375.1 uncultured Desulfovibrio sp. | reverse complement strand
TTTATGGCCGTCTCGCTTCTGGCCATCTTCTTCATCCTGGACACCATTCTCTACAGGAAGGAGGAATGCCCCGTCCCGCCGATGAAGGAGCGCGAAAAGCTGGGGATTGAGGGCAAGGTCAACCTCATCCTGCTGCTTGGCATCGTGCTGACCGTCCTGGCATCCGGCCTCATGGACCTGGGCCAGGCAGGCACCATTCTTGGCGTGCCCATTATGGGCGCCAGCATCTTCCAGGTCTGCATGCTGCTCTTCATAGCAGGCCTTTCCTGGAAGCTGACCAACCGTGTCAGCCGCGAGCTCAACGGCTTCTCCTGGGGCCCCATCCTTGAGGTGGGCAAGCTCTTCTTCGGCATCTTCCTCTCCATGATTCCGGCTATTGCCATCCTGAGGGCAGGCGCCGACGGCGCCCTGTCAGGGCTGATCAATATGGTCTTCCACGACGGCCAGCCCGTCAATGCAGCCTTCTTCTGGCTCACCGGCGCCCTCTCCAGCTTCCTGGACAATGCCCCAACCTACGTGGTCTTCTTCAACACGGCAGGCGGCGATCCCGCCTCCCTGATGACCTCCATGGCCAGCACCCTGGCAGCCATTTCGGCAGGCGCCGTGTTTATGGGCGCCAACAGCTACATAGGCAACGCCCCCAACTTCATGGTCCGCTCCATTGCCGAGGAGGCAGGCGTGCCCATGCCCAGCTTCTTCGGCTATATGGCCTGGTCCGTGGGCATCCTGATCCCGCTCTTCCTGATTCTGACCTTCATCTTCTTCTAAGCCGCAGGAAAAGCCGCTGAAAAAAAGAAGGCATTTCAAGGTCCGCCGGAGGCATCTGCTTCCTGCGGGCCTTTTTCTTCGTGTTTTTTCTGCACTCTGGAAGGGAAGGCCAAAAAAGGGTAGCTTATCCGCCGTCATCGTATCAGTCTTTTTTAGGAAGTTTTTATGCCCAAGAATCCTACCGAGCACCGCCGCGAGCGCATGGCCCAGGTCTTGTCCCACAGGCAGCCTGACCTGACATTGGTCCTTGCCAACATCCACGATCCGCACAACGTCTCTGCCATCTACCGCTCCTGCGACGCCTTCGGCGTCGAGGCCGTGCACCTCTACTACACGGACACGGCCTTTCCGGTGCTGGGGCGCAAGTCCTCTGCCTCTGCCCGCAAATGGGTCCAGTCCAAAAGGCACAGGGACAAGGAGGAGCTGGCGCAGGCCCTCGCAGGATACCAGATCCTTGTCACCGACTGCACCCCGACGGCACGCCCCCTGAGAACCTGGGACTTTACCAAGCCGACAGCCGTCATCATGGGCAACGAGCAC
Source organism: uncultured Desulfovibrio sp. (assembly GCA_964633375.1). Taxonomy (GTDB): domain Bacteria; phylum Desulfobacterota; class Desulfovibrionia; order Desulfovibrionales; family Desulfovibrionaceae; genus Desulfovibrio. The sequence goes on along the minus strand of CAZWGJ010000060.1, from coordinate 9,147 downwards.
AGCGGCGTTGCGCCCGAGCTGGCGGAGATTGCCGCAGGCGAGCTCTACATCCCCATGCACGGCATGATCCAGAGCTTCAACGTCTCAGTGGCTGCCGCCATCATCCTGGCAGAGGCTGCCAGGCAGCGCGAGGAGGCCGGCTTCTACGACAAGATCCGCTACGACGAGGAAACCTACCAGGCAAAGCTGGCCGACTGGCTGGCGCGCTGAGGATGCCGCAGGGCTGGGGATTTCAAGCAGACAGGTTTTGGAGCGGAGCATGAGCGGCGCAAAGCAGGCTGACGGGAAGAGCATTCATATAGAAGGGGCCAGGCAGCACAACCTGCACAATGTCAGCATAGACATTCCCAGGGACGAGCTGGTGGTTGTCTGCGGCCCGTCGGGCTCAGGCAAGTCCACCCTGGCCTTTGACATCATCTATGCCGAGGGCCAGCGGCGCTATGTGGAGTCCCTCTCAGCCTATGCCAGACAGTTTCTGCCCAGGATGGACAAGCCCGACGTGGAAAAGATTGAGGGGCTGACGCCTGCCATATCTTTGGAGCAGGGGACGACCAGCCACAATCCAAGGTCCACCGTGGCCACAGTGACGGAAATCTACGATTTCCTGCGCGTCTTCTTTGCCCGCCTTGGCACCATGTACTGCCCCGACTGCGGACGCCCCATCGAGACGCGCTCCCTTGATGAAATCGTCGAGGAAATCCTGGACCTTCCCCTGGGGACAAAGATTCTGATCATGGCGCCGCTTGTCGTTCTGCAGAAGGGGACGCAGCAGGACAGGCTTAAAAAATGCAGGGCGCAGGGCTACCAGAGGGTCAGGGTGGACGGGCAGATCTGCCTTGTGGACGAGGTGCCGCCCCTGGACAAGAACCGCAAGCACTCCCTGGACCTGGTGGTGGACAGATTAGTGGTCAAGGACGGGATGCGCTCCCGCCTTGCCGAGTCCGTGGAGCTTGCCCTGCGCGAGGGCGGCGGCAGGATGGTGCTGCACAGGCTGGACCTTGAGCCGGGCAGCCGGGACAAGATGTACTCAACTTCCTCCTCCTGCCCGCACTGCGGCACAGCCATGCCCGAGCCAAGCCCCCAGCTCTTCTCCTTCAACACCCCGCAGGGCGCCTGCCCAAGATGCGTTGGCCTGGGCACCGTAGAGTATTTTGAGCCCAGGCTGGTGGCGCCCAACAAGGGCCTTTCCTTAAAGGAAGGCTGCCTTCTGCCCTGGGCCGGCAAAAAGGTTTTCCAGCGCTATGAAAAGGCCCTGCAGCGCCTTGGGGAGCGGCACGGCTTTACGCTTGAGACGCCGCTCTCAGCTTTTTCAGGCGATGCCGAGTGCGCCCTGTTCTTTGGGGAGGATGAAGACGGCAGGCCCGCCATGTCCTCCCAGGGGCTCAGGCGCAACTGGATGGGCGGCAGCGTGGCGCTCTATGCCCAGGGCGATCATCAGGCAAAGCATTTCAACTTTGCCGAGCAGGCCAACCTCTCAGTCACGGAGGAGCGCTGGCCGGGCGTCATCCCTCTGCTTGAAAAGGGCATGCAGTACGGCGATGCCTGGCGCGACGAGCTCTCCCGCTACCGGCAGACTACGGACTGCTTTGCCTGCCATGGCGACAGGCTCTCCCCGGCAGCCCTCTCCGTCAGGGTGGACGATCTCAACATCGCGCAGTTCTGCCGCTTGAGCGTCGAAAAGGAGCTGGAGTGGCTGAACAGCCGGACCTTTGCGGGGCGCAGGGCCGTCATCGCCGAGGCGCTCTTGAAGGAGCTCCGCCACAGGCTGAGCTTCCTCTGCAGCGTCGGCCTGGAATACCTCTCCCTTTCAAGGACCATGTCCACCCTGTCAGGCGGCGAGGCGCAGCGCATACGGCTGGCCTCCCAGCTGGGGTCCGGCCTTGTGGGCGTCACCTATGTTCTGGACGAGCCCTCCATAGGGCTGCATCCAAGGGACAACGCCAGGCTTCTGCGGACGCTGCGGTCTCTGCAGGGCAGGGGCAACACCGTGCTCGTGGTGGAGCACGACGAGGCGACCATCTGCGAGGCGGACACGGTGGTGGAGCTGGGCCCTGGATCCGGCGTCCTGGGCGGCAATGTCACATTTACGGGCTCAGTGCCGGAGCTTCTGCAGTCAGAGACGCTCACTGCCCGCTATTTGCGCGGCGACGTCAGCGTGCCCATCCCTGAAAAGCGCAGGGCCCCCAAGGGCTGGCTGACGCTGAGAAAAGTAACCACCAACAACCTGAAGGGCATGGACGTCTCCTTCCCTTTGGGCGTGCTCACCTGCGTGACCGGCGTCTCAGGCTCCGGCAAGTCCTCTTTGGTGGTCGATACTTTGTACAAGCATCTGGCAGTCCATCTGGGGCAGAGGGTGGACACCCCCGGCTTCATTGACGGCATGGAGGGGGCTGAGGGCATAGAGCGCCTTGTCGCCATAGACCAGACGCCCATAGGGCGCACGCCGCGCTCCAATCCGGCCACCTACACCAAGATTTTTGACGAAATCCGGCAGATTTTTGCCATGACGCCCGATGCCAGGCGCAAGGGCTACAATGCAGGGCGCTTCAGCTTCAACGTGAAGGGCGGCAGATGCGAGACCTGCGGCGGGGCAGGGCAGATACAGGTGGAGATGCACTTTCTGCCGGACGTGATGGTGACCTGCGACGTCTGCCAGGGGCTGCGCTACAACCATGAGACGCTGGAGGTCCGCTACAAGGGGCTGAACATCTCGGAGGTGCTGAACCTGACCGTGCATGAGGCAAGGGAGTTCTTTGCCTCCTATCCTTCGCTTGAGCGCAGGCTGGGCATACTGGAGGACGTGGGCCTTGAGTACCTGCACCTGGGGCAGGCAGCCACCACCCTTTCAGGCGGCGAGGCGCAGCGCATCAAAATCTCCAGGGAGCTTGGAAAGCGTTCCCTGCCGGGCACCTTCTACGTCCTTGACGAACCCACCACGGGACTGCACATGCATGAGGTCGGAAAGTTGATCAGCGTGCTGCACACATTGGTGGACAAGGGCGCAAGCGTCGTTGTCATAGAGCACAATACGGACTTCATCCTCTCGGCAGACTACGTCCTGGACATGGGACCGGGAGGCGGAGAAGGCGGAGGCCGCATCATAGCCAGGGGCACGCCGGAGGAGATTGCCCAAGATCCCAACTCCGTGACAGGGGAGTTCCTCATGGAGGAGCGCAAGGCAAGAAAGCGCCGCCGGGAAGCCTTGCAGGCGCAGCACAGCTGAGAATCTGAAAATAATTTCTTGCGTCACAGCCTCTATCTGTTTAAACTTCTTCTTTCCCCCTTCTTCTGTCCTGGCTTGACAGGGCTTTTTCCACTGCTTTTCTCTGGTGCTGCGCATAAAGCCGGTGCCGTCAGGAGTGTGCCATCATGAACAGACTGTTCAGGCGTGATTTCCTCAAGGAAACAGATTTTACGCCCGACGAACTCACCTATCTGGTCGATCTTGCTGCCCGTCTCAAAGCGGCGAAAAAAGCCGGCCGCGAGCCCAAGCTGCTTAAAGGGCGCAACATCGCACTGCTCTTTGAGAAGGATTCCACCAGAACCCGCTGTTCTTTTGAGGTGGCAGCACATGACCAGGGTGCTCATGTGACCTATCTTGGCGCCACAGGCTCCCAGATTGGCAAGAAGGAGTCCATGGCGGACACGGCCAGGGTGCTCACGGGCTTCTTTGACGGCATCGAGTACAGGGGCTTCGGGCAGAGCATAGTCGAGACGCTGGCAAAGTATGCCGGCGTTCCGGTCTGGAACGGCCTGACCAACGAGTGGCATCCAACGCAGCTTCTGGCCGACATGCTCACCATGCGCGAGTGCACCGGCGGCCCCCTGAAGGGCCTGACCATGGCCTACCTTGGCGACGCCCGCTACAACATGGGCAACTCCCTGATGACAGGCTGCGCCATGCTGGGCGTCAACTTCCGCTGCGTGGCCCCCAAGGCCCTGTGGACAAGCGACGAGGTCTATGCCAGGGCCCAGGCCTATGCGGCCGACTCCGGCGCCGTCATCGAGAGGACCGAGGATGTTGCCGCCGGCGTTGAGGGCTGCGACTTCCTCTACTCCGACGTATGGGTGTCCATGGGCGAGCCCGAGGAAGTCTGGAAGGAGCGCATTGCGCTTCTGACGCCCTACCGCGTGACCGGCGAGGTGATGGCCATGACCGGCAACCCCGACTGCCGCTTCCTGCACTGCCTGCCGGCCTTCCACAACCGCGACACCACCATCGGCGAGAAGATCTACCAGCAGTACGGCATAGACTGCATGGAAGTAAACGACGAGGTCTTCGAGTCCAAGAGCAATGCCGCCTTCCTTGAGGCAGAGAACCGCATGCACACCATTAAGGCTGTCATGGTGGCAACACTGGCCGAAAAGGACATCAACAAGGCGCTGAAGAAGAAAGGCTTTTAAGCCCCTTTAAAAAACTGTTGAACGGACCGGCCGCAAACCTTGCGGCTGGTCCGTTTGCCTATCCAAAAAACGCTGGACTATGGGCAGTGCATGCAGCAGAGGCTGCAGCAGGGGAGAGCGGCATGGACAAGCCAACAAAGGACGACGGCGGCAAGGGACCTGGAAGAGAATCCGGAAGAGAACCCGGAAAAGAGCAGGGCTGCGAGGCGGAGTCTTCCGTCCTGCCCAAAGCGGACGGCCTGAATATGGGCGAGAACCTGGCGACCATTTTCTCCTCCCCAAATGTCAGCGAGATAGCCGGCGGCGTCCGCGGCGTAACCTACCTTTCCCTGCTCTACGACATAGCAGAGCTCCTCAGCATCACGGCGGACGTCAAGGACAGCCTGGACAAGGTCCTGCACCTTCTGGCCGAACGCCTGCACATGCTGCAGGGCACCATCACCCTCATTTCGCCACAGTCCGGCGAGCTGCGCATCGAGGCTTCCTACGGACTGAAGCCTGCCGAAAGGTCCCGCGGCCACTATGTGCAGGGCGAGGGCATCATTGGGCACGTGGTCCAGTCAGGTCAGCCCATGTACATCTCCAAGGTGTCCGAGGAGCCGCGCTTTTTGAACAGGACGCGCTCCAGAAACCTCTCCAAAAGCGACATCTCCTACATCTGCGTGCCTATCCGCCTCAACAGGCAGGTTGTGGGCGCTCTCTCCTGCGACAGGCTTTTGACGGACGCAACCCAATTGGAAGAAGAGCAGCAGCTCCTCTTCATCATCGCCATGCTCTTGGGCTATGCAGCCTGGGAGGCGCAGCGGAAGATGGATGAAAAGAATGCCGTCCCCGGGCGCCCAAAGGGCTTTATCGGCAGCTCCGAGATCATGCAGAGGGTCTATGCCCAGATCATGCAGGTGAGCCACTCCCAGACCACGGTCTTTATCCAGGGCGAGTCCGGCACAGGCAAGGAGCTGGCTGCCCGCGCCATCCATGAGGCGTCTGCCAGATCCGAGCAGCCCTTTGTGTCCCTCAACTGCGCAGCCATCCCGGAAAGCCTGATCGAAAGCGAGCTCTTCGGCCATGAAAAGGGCGCCTTCACAGGCGCCGTCAACGTGCGCAAGGGCCATTTTGAGCAGGCAGACGGAGGAACGCTCTTTTTGGACGAGGTGGGCGAGCTCTCATTGATGGCCCAGGCCAAGCTTCTGCGCGTGCTGCAGGAGAGAAGCTTTGAGCGCCTTGGCGGATCCGCCCCCATCAATGTGGATGTGCGCCTGATTACGGCAACCAACCGCAACCTGGAAAAGATGGTGGCGGAGGGCACCTTCCGCAGGGATTTGTACTACCGCTTAAACGTCTTTCCCATCGTCCTGCCGCCTCTGCGCGACCGCCAGGACGACATACTGCCTCTGGCGCACTACTTTGTGCAGCGCTTTTCAGAAGAAGCGCACAAGGAGGGCGTGCGCCTTTCCCTGGCTGCCATGGACATGCTGCAGCGCTACGACTGGCCCGGCAACATCCGCGAGCTGGAAAACGCCATGGAGCGCGCCATACTGCTGCTTGGCAGGCAGAGCCTCATCCTGCCCCAGCACCTGCCGCAGGCTCTGCACAGGTACGGGGAGGCAGGGCAGGACAAGGCCCAGGCCCAGAACTATACAGCCAGGGCGACACTGCAGGAGTATCTGGACGAGCTGGAAAAGGCCTGCATCATCGACGCCATGGAGTCCTGCGGAGGGCAGATAGTCAAGGCAGCCAAGGTTTTGGGGCTGACCCAGCGCATCCTTGGCCTGCGCCTTAAAAAGTACGGCATCGACTACCGCCAGTTCAGGCAAAAAGTGAATGATTAAGGGATGATAGAACAGACATCCCAAATTGTTACAAAAATGTAGCTTTTGACTGATCAACCAGTTTGGCACCGGCAAAGCGCCGGGAAGAGATTTTTTTCACAGCCGGCGGGACGTTGTCCTGCCGGCCTTGCGCCAGGCATAAAAGCGGCATTTTGAGAAAAGTACGAAAATGTAATTTTCGTATTCCTGTTGATAAAGTGCGTATTTCCAGGCAGTTGTCTGCCATGCAGCGTGGAAGGCGTCCGGCAGGACGGCTTTCTCGCTGCGTAAAAATGACAAAAATGTAGAAAAAGCAGGGCAGGCGGAAGGGCTGCTGCCGGAAGCGGACAGCGCGTGCAGAAAGGCACAAAAAAAGAGGCAGCTGCTATCCTGCTGGAATACTTGGATAAAAAGGGGCGTACAGAAGGACATCTGTCCCAGATGCGGCAGCAGCGCAGGCTTTTGGCACGCAGTTTGCATAAGGTAAAGCAGACAATGACCGGCTGGCTGAACAATCAGTGACAGGCAGCCTGCCGGAGCAATTTGCGCATACAAGGGCAGCCGCTCTTTCCTCCACGGCAGCGGCTGCTTCAAGGAGAACATATGTCACAGGCAAGAACACAGGCTGTCTTTGAGGCCATGGCAACAGCCCCGCTCAAAGGGACGGGTGCGCCTGCAAGGGCAGACGATATGTTTGGGGAGTACGTCTTTACGCTGGAAGACATGCGCAAGGCCCTTCCCAAGGATGCCTACAAGAAGCTGGAGCGCATCATCCACAACGGCGAGCGCCTGGATCCTTCCATAGCCGACGTCGTGGCTGCCGCCATCAAGGAGTGGGCCATCTCCAAGGGCGCCACCCACTACACCCACTGGTTCCAGCCCATGACCGGCACCACGGCCGAGAAGCACGATGCGTTCGTGTCCCCTGTGGGCGACGGCAAGGCCATCTGCGAGTTTTCCGGCAAGATGCTCATCAGCGGCGAGCCTGACGCCTCCTCCTTCCCGTCCGGCGGCATCCGCTCCACCTTTGAGGCACGCGGCTACACAGCCTGGGATCCGTCCGTTCCGGTGTTCATCATACCCGGACCCTATTCCTCCACGCTGCATGTGCCCACCTTCTTCTACTCCTTCTCAGGCGAGGCTCTGGACCGCAAGATTCCGCTGATGCGCTCCATTTCAGCGCTCTCCAAGCAGGCGCTGCGCATCCTGCGCCTCTTTGGCAACACCACGGCGACCAATGTCCGCCCCCAGGTCGGCCCTGAGCAGGAATACTTCCTGGTCGACACCCATCTGGCAGCGCTTCGCCCGGACCTTCTTCTCTGCGGACGCACCCTGGTCGGCGCCTCCTCTCCCAAGGGGCAGGAGCTGGAAGACCACTACTTCGGCACCATTCCTTCCCGCGTGCAGAGCTTCATGGAAGACGTGGAAAACGAGCTCATCAAGCTGGGCATCCCCGCCAAGACCCGCCACAACGAAGTGGCGCCCGGGCAGTTTGAAATCGCTCCCGTCTATGAGGAAGCCAACATCGCCTGCGACCACAACATGCTCACCATGAACATGATGCGCGCCATGGCCGCCAAGCACGGCTTTGTCTGCCTGCTGCATGAAAAGCCCTTTGACGGCGTCAACGGCTCAGGCAAGCACAACAACTGGTCCATGGGCGACGACGAGGGCCACAACCTTCTCAACCCCGGCAAGACGCCGCAGGACAACGCCCAGTTCCTCGTCTTCCTGGCAGCAGTCCTCCGCGCCGTGCACAAGCACTCAATCGCCCTGCGCCTTGGCACCATCGGCGCCGGCAACGACCACCGTCTGGGCGCCAACGAGGCGCCGCCGGCCATCATCTCCGTCTACCTTGGCGAGCAGCTGACCGACGTCATCAACAGCATCGTGTCAGGCACGCCCCTCCACAACCACAAGAGCGGCGTGATGGAGATCGGCGTCTCCACCCTGCCTCCGCTGCCTGTCGATCTCTCCGACCGCAACCGCACCAGCCCCTTCGCCTTCACCGGCAATAAGTTTGAGTTCCGTGCGGTGGGCTCCTCCCAGTCCATTGCGCCTGTGAACATCGCCCTCAACGCAGCCGTAGCCTGCGCCCTGGACGACATCGCAACCCAGCTGGAAGCAGCCATCTCCGGCGGACAGACCCTGAACCAGGCCCTGCAGGAGTTCCTGCCCCGCGAGTTCAAGGAGCACATGCCTGTTGTCTTCAACGGCAACGGCTACACCGAGGCCTGGCCCAAGGAAGCGGAAAAGCGCGGCCTGCCCAACCTCAACAACACCGTGAGCGCCCTTGAGCACTACACCGACCCCGAGGTCATGAACGTGTTCCTGCGCCACGGCATCTTAAGCGAGCGCGAGATCGTCTCCCGCCAGGACATCCTGCTTGACACCTACTCCAAGCAGATCCTGCTGGAAGCGCACATGATGTACGACCTGGTCAGCCAGAGGGTGCTTCCTCCCTGCAAGAAGACGCAGGGCAAGGCGGCAAGGCTCTACCTCGACACCAAGGCTGCAGGCCTCGACGCCAAGGCCGAGCTTGACAGCCTGAACGTCATCCGCGGGCACGTGGTGGCCATGGACGAGCTTCTTGCCAAGCTGGAAGCTGCCAGGGACAAGGTCGCCGAGACCGAGGACGTCCTGGCGCGCGCCAGGGGCGCAAGGGACGTCGTCGTTCCCTTGATGGCCGAGATCCGCAGCCACTCGGACGCCATGGAGCTCATCGTGGATGACTCAGAATGGCTTCTGCCCAAGTACGAAGAGCTGCTCTGGATGCATTAGAATTGATGCACATGCTGCTTTAAGTATTTGATCTTGCGATTGAATTTAAAAGCTTCCCCTCTCCCTCCGGCCTTATGCCGGAAGGAAGAGGGGAGGCAGAACAAAGCACTTTGTCCTGCAGCTGCATTCAGCGTGCCAGCTTTTGGGGGAAAAT
>CAZWGJ010000059.1:0-10551 GCA_964633375.1 uncultured Desulfovibrio sp. | reverse complement strand
ACGGCTCCTGCCACTGCCCCTGGGCCGGCGTGCACCGCATCAAGGGGCATCAGCTCCTGATGAAGCAGGTTGAGCAGTACAGCGGCGCAAGGCTTGTCTTGAGCAGCGGCTGCTGCGGCGAGTCCGGTACAGGCTCCATGACCTCTCCTGCCATCTACAATGAGCTCCGCAAGGTAAAAAGGGAAAACTTAAGCGGGCTTATGGGTGACGCCTACAAGAATGTCCTGCTGGTATCCTGCCCCTCCTGCAAGATAGGCATTGCCAGGTGCATGCTGGGCCTGAAGCGGAAGAATCAGGTCCTGCATGTGGCCGAGTTCATGGCAGGACTTATGGACGGCGAGGACCGCCGGCAGACATTCCGCAAGCGCCTTGCTGAGACAAAGGGCGAAATCCGCGTTATTCAGCAGAAAAATGAGGTGAAAGCCTAGCAAATGCTTGTTTTGTGTTGACACAAGCGGTAGCTTTTCTTTATGTGAACTTACGTAGAGCACGTTGGGACCATCGTTCCTGCGGTGCCGTATTCCTAGCTAGGGAATGGCTTCTTTCAGACTTGATATCTTTTCTTCAATATGTAATTTTGCTTATGTATTGAATTGGAGGCAGTCTGTTGGCATTCCCGATTTCGGGTCAATGACAGAACGCCATTGTATCATTTAAGGAAAGAATAGGGAGGTTGCGTTTCCGTCCCCCTTTGTTGCGGGATAAATGCGCAGTATACAACTATGACAAAAGCAGAATTGATTGCCAAGCTCGCAGAAAAAGCCGAATTGGACTCCAAAAGCAAGGCTGAGAAGGTACTTGGCGCCATCGTTGAAATCCTGAATGGTGCCCTCGCTGCTGGCGACACTGTGACATTGAACGGCTTTGGCACCTTCAAGACCGTTGAGCGCGCCGAACGTAAATGCCGCAACCCCCGCACCAAGCAGGAAATGGTTGTGCCCGCCTGCAAGGTTGCCAAGTTCACCCCTGCCAAGCAGCTGAAGGAAGCCATTCAGTAGGCTGTAAATCCAGGTCACAAATTTAGGCCACAAATTTAGGAGAGATGGCAGAGCGGCCGAATGCGGCGGACTTGAAATCCGTTGAGGGGCCTCCCCTCCAGGGGTTCAAATCCCTTTCTCTCCGCCACTAAGACAACAGGGCGTTTCCAGGAAGCTGGGAGCGCCTTTTTTTCGTGCGTCCGGCAGCAGGCGGGACGCAGGGAGGCGGCTGTATAACGTTCACTATTATGTACAAATGCGCCATATTTATTTATAATAGTAAACATTAAGGGATGGTGACTGCCATGAAGAAGGCTGCCTATAATATACTTCCCAAAACAGAGGAAGTGCTCAAGATCATGGGAGAGCAGATCAAGCTCGCAAGGCTCAGGCGAAGCCTGTCTGCAGAATTGACGGCAGAGCGCGCGGGAATCAGCCGCACTTCTTTGTGGAAGGTCGAAAAGGGAGACCCCGCTGTGGCTATGGGCATCTATGCGGCTGTCCTGCATGCTTTGAACAACCTGGACAAGGATCTTCTGCTTGTTGCCAAGGACGATGAGCTGGGCAGGCAGATTCAGGATCTGGATCTGCTCACAAGAAAACGTGTGTCAAGGAGGAACGGCTGATGGCCTCGCAGCAGAAAACCATTTTGGTCTATGATGCCTTCAGCTCGGTTCATGAGATGCTGATGGGACTTCTTTATGTGAACCAAGCCAAAGGAGGGGAGTCCTATTCCTTTGAGTACGACAGGGACTGGCTGAAAAAGACTGCGCTGAAGTTCACACTGGATCCGGAGCTTATGCCGTATACAGGCGGCAGTATCCTGCAGGCAGGAACATCTTCGGCGTCTTTGCAGATGCCTCTCCTGACCGCTGGGGACGCCGTCTTCTGAAACTGCGTGAAAGGATCAGAGCGGATAGCCAAGGCTGCATGCCGTTAAAGCTGCATGACAGCGACTGCCTGCTGGGAGTCTGTGATGCGTCCCGCATGGGAGGTCTCCGTTTTAAGGCAGAGGCAGCCGGTCCTTTTCTTTCAGATGACAGGGAGGCAGTCGTTCCGCACTGGGCGGCACTTCGAGCCCTGGAGGAGGCCTCCAGGAATTTTGAAAATGACGAAGAGGACCTGGCTGAGAGATGGCTGAAGCAGTTGTTCTGGCCGGGCTCTTCCCTTGGCGGCGCAAGGCCAAAGGCAACTGCAGCAGACGTGCAGGGCCAGCTCTGGATTGCCAAATTCCCATCCAGAAATGATGAAAACGACACCGGTGCCTGGGAGATGGCTGCCCACGACCTGGCTTATCTCTGCGGTCTGAATGTTCCGGAAGCAAGGCTTGAGAAGTTTTCCAGCCTTGGCAGCACGTATCTTTGCAGGCGCTTTGACCGCATCCTGGACAAGCGGGTGCACTTTGCTTCTGCCATGACGCTTCTTGGCAAAACAGACGGAGCATCCGCTGAGGACGGGACAAGCTATCTGGATATAGCAGCCTTCATCAGGGCATACGGAGCACAGCTAAAAAAAGATCTGCTGGAGCTTTGGAAGCGCATTGTCTTCAATATGGCTGTCGGCAATACGGATGATCATCTTAGGAATCATGCCTTTGTCCTGGCTGATGCCGGCTGGGTTCTCTCACCTCTGTACGATGTCAATCCGGTTCCTTACGGCAGAGAACTGTCCTTGAACGTTAACGAAGCAGACAACCGCATCCGCATCAGCCTTGCGCTGCAGATTGCTGCCAGATTTGGTATTCGTGAGGATGATGCCGAGGCGTATGCAAAGACTATCCTTGCGACAGTAAGAGACAACTGGGAGAAAACAGCAAGGAAGTGCGGACGGACACGCCAGCAGACAGAGGACATGCGGCCTGCCTTCAGAGCCTGCTATGCATAAGCCGGCAAACCGCCGCTTCTGGCGGCGGCAGGGTGCAGGGCTCAGGCAGGCAAAAAACGCCTCAGAATGCCTTAAAACGCTTTGTCTGGGCTTGGTCTTAACCCTTGGTGGGATTGCCCTCAGAGCGTTTCCTGAGGCCTTTAAGAGGGGCTTTAAGCTATTCAGCCTGCACGCAGGCAGGCACTTTCATGTCCAGGAGCTCAAAGCAGCTGCTGACCTCCTGGGACGGCGTCTCCACCAGGAAGGTGCCAGACCCTGAGGCAAGGCAGAGAAGAGCCTGGGTTTTGGCAAAGAGTTCTGCACAGCTCATGCCCTTGCCGGCAAGGACTTCACTGATGCTCTGTTCCAGGCAGCACTGCAGGCAGGCAAAGAGGATTCTGCCGCGCCTGACCGGCTCGGAAGCCCCCTTGGGGATGGCGGCAAGCCTGTCGTAGACGGCGGTCTGCCGGCAGTAGTCTGCCAGCAGCTGCTCCTCTGTGAGATCACGGCTGGAAACAAGGACGAAATACCCGAATCGATTGGCCAGCCAGTCCTTCTTGAAGCCGCCAAGGCTCTCAAACTCATCAGGGTAGCAGCGGGTGAATTCCTGAAGCCCTCTGGCTGCCCTTTCCGCATCGACGTAGTGGTAGAGGAAGAGGCTGCGCCCAAAGAGGGTCAGCGGCACCTTGCGTCCAAAGAAGGTTCTGCCCTCATACGTGAACTCAAACTTGCTTTTGCCAAGATAGGGACGAACCTCCTCCCTGAAGGCTTCCTTGTACTGAAAGTCCTTTCTGAGCGGCATCAATGCGATAAAGTCTTTTTTATCACTACACATTTCCTTGACGAAATCCTTGCTTATATAGCAGCTGTCGAGCGCAAAGCCTTCTATGCTGCAGGACAGCCTGCCGCTTAAAGAGGAGGCAATGCCGGACAGCAGGGACGGCGTCCTGTCGTCGCCTGATGCAGTGTCAAACCACACAGGCCAGCCGCTCTCCTGCTCAAGGACAAGCTGCAGCGTGGAGCCTTCGCCCTTCAGGTTTTCAGGCGAGGAGAGCGTGCTCCACGGCAGCGGGCGGGTGTCCGCAAGGAGCCAGCCGCAGCCAGCGTTCTTTGCTCTCAGGAATTCAGCCATGGCGGAGGAGAAGCTCTCCAGGCACGCCCTGCTGCCCAGGGCAAGGAACAGGGACGTTTCTGCTGCCTTTGAGGCGTCTTTTTGGGGGAAGAGGACGCCGGCAAAGGAGTGCTGCATAAAGTCCGCAAAGCTTCTGTCCTGCCCGCCTGGCAGCATCCTATAGCACAGGTGCGCCAGCAGGCTGTCCCTGGCCTCTTTGTCAGGGAAGGCCTTCTTCAGCACGTCCATCAGCCCTGAGCGCTCAAGATGGCGCACCAGCCAGAAGGCGTCGCCAAAGAAGAGGGAGTTTACGGAAGAGGCCTCACCGGCAAGGTTTAAGGAGGCTTTGTCTTCGGCAGAAAGAGGCTGGAAGGTGTCGCTTGCGGCATCGTAGCGGACTGGTCCGCGCCTCTGCGAGAGGAAGACGCCGCTTCTCTTGTCCATGCTCAGGCTTAAGACCTTTCCCAATGCCTCGCGGATGACCTGCTTTGAGTGGTACTTGCCGTCTGCAACGTAGACTGTGTCCACTATTGATGCCGTGCCGGCAGTGACGCTGCCGTCTTTGTCGCGTGACAGGTTCTGCACCTTGATGAATGCCATAGCGTCCTCGTGTAGTGTGAAATTGTGCTGCAGCCAGCAAGGCTAGACTAAAAAGGGATGCCAGACAAGGCAGGCGGAGGGCATAAAAAAAGCCGTCCTGCGGAGAACAGGGCGGCTTTGAACGGTTTTAGTGCTTTTTAGCCTTTGGCGTGCTCAAGGAGTTCCCTGCGGGTGAACAGGGACTGCAGCTTGTAGCCGTGCTCTGCCAGATGCTGCTTGCCGCCTTCCTCGCGGTCCAGGATGCAGCACACAGCCACAATCTTCAGTCCGGAGAGCTCGATGCGCTGGCAGGCCTTGAGGAGGGAGCCGCCGGTGGTGACGACGTCTTCCAGCACGACGACAGGGTCGCCCTGCTTGAGGTTGGCCAGGCCTTCCACAAACTGGTTGGTGCCGTGTCCCTTGGATTCCTTGCGGACAAGGAGACCGGGAAGAGGCTGGCCCTTTTCGTAGGAAATGACGGTGGTGGCGGACACCAGCGGGTCTGCGCCCATAGTCATGCCGCCGACGCCCTTGATTTCCAGGCCGCCTTCGCGCAGCTCGTTGATGACGTCGAAGAAGAGGTTGCCGATAAGCCAGGAGCCTTCAGCGTCCAGGGCGGTCACGCGGCAGTCAAAGTAGTAGTCGCTCTGGCGTCCTGAGGCCAGGAGGAAGGAGCCCTCTTTGTAGGACTTTTCAACAAGGATGCGGGCAAGGCGTTTTTTGAGATCGATTTGCATATGATGTTTCCCCTGGCTTTTTTGCTGCCTGCAAGGCAGAAAGAGCCGGCTTTTTGTGCTGGGTTGGGCGGAATTTAGTCGCCGAAAACGCGGCTGTAGACCGTGTCTTCGTAGCGCAGGTAGAATTTGGGATCGAAGAGCTCTGCGAGCTTGTCCTTGCCCAGGACCTTCTGCATGGTCTCATCGGCGCAGACCAGTTCGGGGAAGGAGGTGCGTGTCTGCCAGGACTGCATGGCCAGCTTCTGCACGGCGACATAGGATTCCTGGCGGGGATGCCCGCTGTCGATGAGGGCGGTGAGGACGCGCTGGGAGAAGTAGAGCCCGAAGGAGCACTCCATGTTGCGCAGCATGTTGTCCGGATGCAGGACCAGGTTGCTCAGCAGGGTGTTGAGGCGGTTGAGGGCATAGTTTGCCAAGATGGTGGAGTCGGGCATGATGACGCGCTCCACGGAGGAATGGCTGATGTCGCGCTCATGCCACAAAGCCTGGTTTTCCAGGGAGGCCATGGCGTTGCTGCGGAGCAGGCGGGACAGTCCGCAGAGGTTCTCGGCAGAAATGGGGTTCTTCTTGTGCGGCATGGCTGAGGAGCCCTTCTGCCCCTTGGCAAAGCCTTCCTCCACTTCCAGCACCTCGGTGCGCTGCAGGTGGCGCAGTTCAACGCAGATGCGCTCGATGCTGCCGCCCAGGATGGCCAGGGCCGTAAAATAATGGGCATAGCGGTCGCGCTGCACAATCTGGGTGGAGTGCGGGTCAACCTTCAGGTTGAGCATGTCGAGCGCAGCCTTTTCCACGGACGGGGTGATGATGGTGTAGGTGCCGACTGCACCGGATATCTTGCCTACGCGCACATCCTCGACGGCCTGGGCAAAGCGCTCGCGGTTGCGCATGAACTCGGCATAGAAGCCGGTCATTTTCAGGCCGAAGCTGACCGGTTCGGCATGGATGCCGTGGGAGCGTCCCATGCAGAGCATGCCCTTGTTCTTCATTGCCATCCCTTTGAGGGTGGCAAGCACCGTGTCGATGTCCTTGAGGATGATCTTTCCTGCCTGCACCAGAAGGAGGCTGCCGGCGGTGTCTACGATGTCGGAGGACGTGCAGCCCAGGTGGACGAAGCGGGCGTCCGGTCCGATTTTTTCCTCAAGGGAGGTCAAAAAGGCGATGACGTCGTGGCGGGTGACTTCCTCAATGGCCAGGATCCTGTCAACGTCAATGGCGGCCTTGTCGATGATGTTCTGCAAGGAGTCCGCAGGAATTCTGCCTTCCGCCGCCCAGGCCTTGCAGACAGCCAGTTCCACCTCAAGCCAGGCTTTGTAACGATTTTCCAGGGTCCAGATAGTGCCCATTTCAGGGCGTGTATAACGTTCGATCATGGCGGTACCTTTGCAGAAAAGGGAGTGGGGAAACGGGCAGCAGACGCTGTACTTTGCGTCTATTTTGCTGGTGCGGCGTGAGCAGCCGGCGCGGCAGGCTTTGCCGCCTCTTGAGGCTTGGCAGCAGGCTCGGAAGCCTTTGCTTCCGCAGGCTTGCCGGCAGTGCCGGAATCTTTGCTGCCGGCAGAACTGCTGCCTGAGGATGAATCGTCCTTGACGCCCTTGCGGTAGCCGTAGTCTGTGACGTACCAGCCGCTTCCTTCCAGCACAAAGGAGGTGGAGGACATGATGCGCGGCGAGGGTGTGGAGCAGTCAGGGCAGGGTTCTGTCGGATGGTCGTCGGAAATGTGCGACCATTCTTCAAAAATTTTCTGGCACTTTGGGCAGCGGTATTCGTAGATAGGCATGACTGATACAAGGCAGGACCGGCTGCAATGAGCCGGCCAGGCAGGAAAAAGAGAAGACTGTCCTGCCAAAAGGTGCGGCAGCAGCGGAAATCTGGCTACCATATCAGCCTGTGGTTTTCAATTTGCCCAGGCTTTGGGAGGCAGGATCGCCGTCTCTTCCAAGAGAGCATAAAAAGAGAAGAAGTCTGCCATCCCGCAGGACAGCAGACTCAATACAAAGAATCAAGAAGGACGATCTGTCTTGAAGGACAGGTCAAGGACGAACTTAAGCCTTCTTTTTCTGGGCTTCATGAATGCGCTGCTTGAGGCGTTCGGCGCGGCGCTGACGACGACGGTCAAGTTCCTTCTTGCGTTCAACTTTCTTGTGAGCCATGAGGCACTCCTTATTGATTTATTCAATCTATTCCCCGCCAGGCAAGCCCGTCAGGGGAATGATTGTCTTTATGATCTGGCTGCTCCATCAGGGAACTTCCGGAGGCAGGATGTTCAGATCGGATATTTTGTCCCCCTTTGGGGAGGGGGGAACCTATCAACTTCAGGCTGTCCCGCTTTGGAAAGAACAGGACCTGCAGTGGGTGAAGACAGGCAGTTTTCACCTGTCAAGTTCATTTTTATAGAATACTTTTTCGTATTTTGGCAAGGGAGCTGCAGTTGCAAAAACAGCCGGGTCCTGTGCGCTGCCAAGGTCTTATTGCAGGGAAGATGCCTGCTTTTTCTTCTGGTCGAAATAGCCGCTGATTGCCTGCGTTTTGAGCACTGAATACGAGGGGAAGCCATGGCGTGCCAGGGTTTCAGTGACCTGATCCCGCCAGTCTTCCTTCCAGGAGAGGACCTGCAGGACGGGCTCAGGCGTCAGGCGCAGACGGAAGTCAGGGAAGAGGCGCTTTCCTGCAGCATCCCTGAGGGCAAAGAGGGCGTCTTCAGCTGCGCCCAGGCGCAGCAGCTCGTCATGGTCTGCCTGCAGATCGTAGTCATAGCGGGTGAGCAGGCAGGGGCGTGCCTTTTCCTTTGGCAGGGGAAAGCCCATGGATTTGGCAAGGCTGGTGATTTCAGCCTTGGTGAGATGCGCCATGGCCAGGGGGGAGAGCACTTTTTCTTCCTGCAGCGCCTTGAGGCCCGGGCGGTATTTTGCCTGGTCGTCCTCGTTGCTGCCGTCGCAGAGAAGCCTGTCGCCTTCGTTGATGGAGGCAAGGCAGCCCTTTATGCCCTGCATCAGGTGCTTTTTGCAGTAGTAGCAGCGCAGGACGTCGTTTCCGGCCACTTCAGGGATGATCAGGGGGTCCATGGGAAGCTGGACATACCTGAGGTTCATGGTGCCGGCAAAGGCGGCAGCTCCGGCTGTCTCCGAGGCAGGTATGTGCGGTCCCGCAATATGGACGGCCAGAACGTCGTGCCCGGCTGCCAGGCAGGCGGCGCAGAGAAAGCGGCTGTCCAGCCCCCCTGAAAAGGCAACGGCCAGCGGCGGCAGCTTGTCCAGGATGGCCAGCAGGGCGTCCATGGTTCCAGGCATCTGTCCTTCCTTTTTGTCCGCAGCGGGCATGGCTACCAGAAAAGGCGCATGGGCACGCCGTGCTCAGCCATGTATTCCTTGCACTGCCGTATGGTGTATTCGCCGTAATGGACGATGGAGGCGATGAGGGCTGCCGAGGCGCCTCCTTTGGTGACGGCATCCAGCATGTGCTTGGGGCTGCCGGCGCCGCCTGAGGCAATGACAGGAATGCTGACTGCATCAACGATGGCCCTTGTCAGCGTGAGCTCATAGCCGTCCTTTGTGCCGTCGGCGTCGATGGAATTGATGCACAGCTCCCCTGCCCCAAGCTTTTCACAGGTCCGTGCCCATTCCAGGGCGTCCAGTCCCATGCGTTTCCTGCCGCCATGGATGACGATTTCATAGCCTGAGGGAATGGCCTCGCTTTTGGGGACCTGCAGAACATCCATGCCGACCACGATGGCCTGGCTGCCAAAAGCCATGGCGCCCTCGCTGATGAGCTCCGGAGTTTTGACTGCGGCTGAGTTGATGGAAATCTTCTCTGCTCCGGCCAGGAGCACGTCGCGCATGTCCTGGACGGAGCTGATTCCTCCGCCGACGGAAAAGGGGATGAAGATGTTCTCGGCGACCTTTTCAACGACGTTTAAGAAGATGCCCCTGGCTTCGCAGGAGGCGGTGATGTCGTAGAAGACGATTTCGTCCGCACCTTCTTCGTAGTACTTGCGTGCGCTTTCAACCGGATCGCCTATGTCTACGTTGCCGGCGAACTTGATGCCCTTGGTAAGCCTGCCGTTGCGTACATCGAGGCAGGGAATGACACGTTTAGACAGCATGGCTATGCTCCTTGCATCTGTGCTCTGCAGTAGGCGTAAAAGTTGTTGAGGACGATCTGCCCTGCCCGGCTGCTTTTTTCCAGATGGAACTGCGCAGCCCATAAGCCGGGGCGCCCGTAGAAAGAGCAGAAGCGCATTCCGCCGTATTCGGTATAGCCTATGGCCATATCCTCCTCCGGCTCCACATAGTAGCTGTGGACAAAGTAGAACTGCGCATTCTCAGGGACATTTGCAAAGAGCTCGCTCTTTTTTGCACAGGACACATTGTTCCAGCCCATGTGGGGAACAGGAGCAGGCGTGCCGTCTTCCTGCACCAATGAATCAGGAAATTTTTTGCACTGCCCTTTGACGATGCCCAGCGTTTTGACCGGCCCTTCCTCGCTGAAGTCGAGGAGGATCTGGCAGCCTAGGCAGATGCCCAGCAGCGGCTGTTTTTTGGCGACGGCTTCCTTCAGGAAGACGTCGAGCCCTTCTTTTTGCAGGACATCCATGGCCTGGCCGGCAGAGCCCACACCGGGAAAGATGATGCCGGAGGCTGCGGCAAGCTCCGTCTTGTCTGCCGTGATCTTTGCCGGAATGGACAGATGCTGAAGTGCCCTGAGAACACTGGTCTGGTTTCCGGCCTTGTAGTCTAGTACTGCTAGCATAGTGTTAATCCTGGTGGGGGAAGAAGCGGGAGCAAAGGCATCCGCACTGGCTGGATGCGCAGTCAAAAGGGGGAAGTAAAATTCTTATCGCATAAGGGGAAAAAAACAAGACGGGAACAGCTTTGAGGCAGGGTGCAGTCCTGCTGCCTCTGCTTTTTCGATATTGTCTTGACGTGCTCTTTGCTATACAAACAACAGTTTGCCGATCACTATTTGACCGGCGTCTGTTTGCGGCAAGGAGTGGATACCGTGTCTATCGATCAAGCTGAAATACTGTCCCGCCCCATAGGCATCTTTGACTCCGGCGTCGGAGGACTGACAGTCCTAAGGGCGCTGCTGGAGCGTCTTCCGGCAGAGAACTACTATTTCCTTGGCGATACGGCCCGCCTGCCCTACGGCACCAAGGCGCGCGACACCATCATCAGCTACACCAAGCGCGCAGCCGGGCGCATAGCAGAGAAGACGCCCATCAAAATGCTGGTGGTTGCCTGCAACACGGCAAGCAGCGTTTGTCTGCCAGCCCTGAGGGCGCAGTTTC
>CAZWGJ010000058.1:7858-10699 GCA_964633375.1 uncultured Desulfovibrio sp. | reverse complement strand
TTCAGCCGGCTTTACTTTCCCTGGAAATCCTTACATCATCCCTGGCTGCATCGACCGCTCCGCTGCCTTGCTGCGGGGCCGGCATCAATTTGTGAAGGGGGCAGGGCATCTGCCCCCGGGACAGTCTGATCGGGTAGTGGAATGGTTTTTCTGAACGCACTGCAAAGCATGATCAGCATTACGCTGATCACCTTTCTTGGATATTTCCTGGCATCAAGGAAGCTGATGTCGGCAGAGGTTGAACGCTTCATCCCCTGGTTTACGCTCAACATCGTCATCCCCGTCTATTTGTTCGGGGCAGTCGTCGAGCACTTCAGCCACGACCAGTTCCTCTCCCTTATCCAGTCCTCCATCGTGCCCCTGCTCAGCATCATCGTCAGCTTTGCGGGCTTCTATCTTCTGGGGCTGATCCTCCGCATTGACAAAAAGCACCGCGGGCTGGCTGCCACTGCGGCTGCGACGTCGAACACGATCTTTATCGGGCTGCCTGTCAACGTAGCGCTCTTTGGCGACAAGGGCGTAACGCCCCTGCTTTTGTACTTCCTCAGCAACACGCTCTTCTTCTGGACCATAGGCAGCTGGGCCATTGCCAGGGAGGGCGTCTCAGCCGAGGGAAAGCATCCGGGCTTCAGGGAGCTTTTGGAGCACATTTTTGCGCCGCCCCTCAGGGGCACGCTTTTGGGCGTGCTGGTCGTTCTGCTGGACATCCCCCTGCCGCGCTTTGTGAAGGACACCTGCTCCCTTCTGGGCGGGGTAGGATCGCCGCTGGCTCTGATCTTTGTCGGCACAATCTTGTACCACGTGGACTGGAAGAAGGTGCACATGGGCAAGGACATCATGCTCACAGTGCTTGGGCGCGTGGTGCTCTCTCCGCTCGTCATCATCGGCATGTTCTATATCCTGCCCCTGGATCTGCCCGAGCTCACAAGAAACGTCTACCTCATACAGTCCGGGCTGCCGGCCATGACCAACATTGCCATCCTCAGCGCTTACTACGGTGCGGACAGGGAGTTCGGCAGCATCTTTGTGTCCGTGTCGACCATCGTCGGCACCATCTCGGTGCCCATATGGATGACTGTGCTCTCTGTCTGGCTGTCGTAAGGGACAAGGACTGCCGGGCGGCATCGTTTTTTATCGTCTTCAGCATCGCAGACTGCACGCAAAAAAGAGGAGTCCTTCCCTTGGGGCCGGCAAAACGGCCGGGCGCAGGCAGTTGATTCGCAGGTGCCGGCAAATTCATGCTCGTATGCTGCGCCTGCGTGCAGGCCATGGTACGGGCTGTCCATGCCGAACTTGGCGATGCGGCCTATGGCATCCTGCAGGTCCCTGCTGTCGTGCTCATTGTGGAGCTGGCCCATATGGACTGAGCCCTCCGCGTAGAAGCGGCCGGGGGCTGTGGACAGGAACTCCATCTTGGCCACGAGCCCTGCGCCCATGTACCAGGCGTTGACGCCGCCGTTGACGCTTGCTGCGTTGTCGAAGGTGCGGCTGGTGGTGCAGGAGCCCTTGCCGTATTCAAAGAAGGCATTAGGCTCTCGGATAAAAAACTGTTTTTGTACGGTCTGGCTGCCGTCTGAAAGTCTGCTCCGCCGCTGCCGCTTTGCTCTACCCCCTGAAGGTCCTGCGGCTGTCAAGATACAGCCAGCCAGCCGTGCAGAAGGCGCCAAGCCCCAGGCTGATAATGCCTGCAGCCGTGATGAAGTCCGGCCAGACAGGCAAAGAGCAGAGGAACATGGAGAGGGCGCCGCACAAAAGGCCGCTTGCGCCGACTAAAGAGGCCACCGTGCCGTTGTCGGTGTCCAGCTGGCACATAAGGAGCATGGTTGACGGCGGGCGCATGGAGCTGTGGAAGAAGGTGATGGCGCCGTACAAGGCCGCAAAGACAAAGGGCCCCTGGCTTCCGACTGCAAGCAGCAGGGCGCCGGCTGCAGCCGTGACGGCAAAGCAGGCTGCCAGGAAGAACCTGCGGGAGAAGTTTCTGAAGAGCCGCACATAGAGCACGGGCCCCAGCATGGAGAAGGCGGCATTGGCGGCAAAGAAGGCGCTGTAGGCCTGTGCCGACTGGCTGAAGGTGTTCTGGAAGATGTAGGCAGAGATGGCAAGGTAGGCCATGAAGGGCATGACGGACAAGGAGAAGACGATGAGCAGCGCCCTGAAGCCCTTGTTTTTCAGCACATAGCCTATGCGCAGCAGCACGCGCAGGGCGGGACCCTTGGTCGGGCTGCGCAGCGTCTCGCCCAGGGCCAGGCCAACCAGCAGCGCCAGGGCGCCTGAGAGCGCCAGAAGCCAGAAGATGCCCCGCCAGGAGGTGAAGGTGAGCAGGAATCCGCCCAGGACGGGAGCGACCATGGGGGCAAGGATGCTCATCGTCTGGATGGCGGTCAGCACATTCTCCATGGTGCGCCCGCGGAAGGTGTCCTTGACGACGGCCATGGTCACGGCGCCAAGGGAGCCGCTGCCTATGGCCTGCAGGCAGCGCCCGGCAATGAGCTGCCAGATGTTTTCAGAAAGGGCGCAGCCTATGCTGGCCAGGATGTAGAGCACAAGGCCGATGGTCAGGATGGGTTTTCTGCCGTACTTGTCGCTGAACGGGCCCCAGACGAGCATGGACAGGGCGAAGAGGAACATGAAGCAGCTCAGCGTCAGGTTGACAAGGTCCGGCGTGCTGGCAAGCTGTCTGGTCATGCCCGGCAGGGCCGGCAGGTACAGGTCTGTCGAGAGGGGGACAAAAGCACTGAGAAAGGCCAGATAGGCGATAAAGGCATTCTGGCCGAAACGGAAGACCGTAACTTTGGACATAGGGGACCTTATATGCGGCAGGAGCTGTGCAGTGAAGCGGGG
>CAZWGJ010000058.1:0-7758 GCA_964633375.1 uncultured Desulfovibrio sp. | reverse complement strand
TTGCTAATAAAGGGCGCCGATACGGTATGGAACTATTGTTTGGCTTGGTTGCAGCAGCGTTCGAAGACACGCATCATTTACAGCTGTCAAAACAGCTGACGTACAGCATGTCAGGTATTAGGCACCAACAGCAAAAACTGCGCTGACTGAGGGGGCAGTCCCTGCAAAAACAAGCATTTTTGACAGTCTGTTGTAGTCAGAAATAGCATTAATGTGCTTTACTTCCTGTTCAGACAGAGGACCAAATTTCCCGTCCAATGCAGCGTGTAAAGTTGACTGCATACAGCCAATAACTTCATCACGACCTTTATCCATCACACGGTCATACCAGGTTGGAATGGCATTCTCTATCATTTTACATACCTCATTCACTGAATGGAATAAAAGTTCCTTCACGTCAGTGCCAATATATTTCAAGAGCAACGGAGCAATCTTGACGACTACTCTGCCGATATCAACATACTGGGGCTCCTCATCAAGCTTTTCAGCAAGTCCTTTCAGCCGGGTTAGGAATTTATCGGGGCTGACAATGAAATCCTTTCTCAGAAGGGCTGCAATCAGGCTGGTAATTTCATCCGGAGATTGCTGGTCTTTCTCGTCTTCTGCACCTTCCTCATCTCCCTCTGGTATGCTGTGCACATCCACGAAAAGGAAGGAATTCTGAAGATGAAAAGGGGATAACACTGCTGTATCCGGAGGATACATATCGCCAATGCTGTCTGCAGCAGTCCAAGTCTTCTGCCCAGTATAGATGACGATAGGAATTATTTCAGTAACATACTTTGTAGTATTATTGCTGTTATATTTGTCTATCCTATACTGCTTCTGTATCTGCGCAATGGTATAGCTGGCAACCCTTATGGGCATTTCCAAATCAACTGTGCTTTGGAATTCCAGCATAAGAATGACGGGATAGCCTGTGGCAGCGAATTTTGTCCTCCATGCCAGATCGCACATCTGGCGGGATGCATCCTCCTTGATAAATTCTGTACCTGCATCGAGAAAGAATGAGAGGTCAAGCTTCTCTTTTATGCCTTGCGGCAGCAGATACAGCAAAAAAAGCTTTACAACCAAAGGGATGTCAAAGAAGTCTTTACATACAGCGTCATATTGCAAATCATGATCTGATTTCATCCCTTCCTCCAGATTGGCTGGAACAAGCTGTACGTGTGCAACATGGTGTCCTCTCAGCTTACGCGGCAGGTAAAAGGCATGCTGTCCGCTTCAGATGCGTCCTTTGGCATCGTGAAGGGGAAATCCTTCGGGGACTGCGTCCTGGGGACGCATCTCATCAAGGATGTTGTCCGCCAGATCCTTTCATCCAGCCGGCAGACGATTGAAGCCGGCATGTCTTCCGCCGGCTGAGAGAGCCGTGTGATCTTGTGTGCTGTCCTCCAAAAGGAAAGTTGAAAGCCAAACAAAAAAGAAGAATATACCTTTACCTTGCCTGAACTATACTTTAAGACATCTTGCTAGGCAAGAAGACGATTTGACTTTCCCGCATTTTGCAGCAGTACTTTTCCGCGTAGAGTTATGTCCGTACTTTTCATCGACACAGAGTTCGGCACAAGCCTCAAAAAGCACGACTTCGGGGCCTGCAGCCAGGACGGGAGCAGCCTGCACACTTCCTCCCTGCGGGAGTTTATAGCCTTCACCTCCTCTGCGGACTTCCTCTGCGGGCACAACATCCTAAGGCACGACCTGCCCCTCATCAAAAAGCTTGCCGGACTGCAGGACAAGACAGATGCAGAGGTGTGGCAGGCAGAGCTCATCGACACGCTGCCGCTCTCGGTTCTGCTGTTCCCCCTGCGCAGGCACCATGCTCTGGGCAAGGACGAGAAGCTTGCGCTCTCCGAGGCCAACAACCCCCTCAACGACTGCAGAAAGGCCGAGCAGCTCCTCTATGAAGAAGCGGCAGCCTTTCAGGGGCTGCCGGGAGACGTGCAGCGGATCTACCGCGAGCTTTTGGGAAGGGATCCTGCCTTTGCCGGCTTTTTCAGCTGCCTGGACAGCCTGCCTGTGCAGGGCGGTCTCTCGCAGGACGCAAGCAGCGGCAAAGCCCCTGAGCCAGAGGCAGACGAAAAATCCGAGGGCCTTGTCAGCGGGCTTATAAAGAGCCTGAAGGCAGCCGTCTCTTCGGCAGCAAGGACCGCTGGCAAGGACAATCTCAAAAGCCTCATCACGCAGGCTTTTGCCGGCAGGATCTGCACCAATGCCGACATTGACTCCTTGATCAGCCGGCATCCGGTCGAGCTTGCCTATGCCCTGTCCGTGATCAGGGCAGCAGACGACATGCCGGCTCCGGCACCCTGGCTGCTCTTCAACTATCCCTTTGTCGAGGAAGCCCTCCGCATCCTGCGGACCTCCCACTGTGCAGGGTGGTGCGCCTACTGCCAGAAAACGCATGACGCATCAGCAGCTTTGCGGCAGATTTTCGGCTATGAGGCGTTTAGGACCTACAGCGGCGAGCCCCTGCAGGAAAAGGCCGTGCGGGCTGCCGTTGCTGGCAGGTCCCTGCTGGCAGTCTTTCCGACAGGCGGCGGCAAGTCTTTGACCTTTCAGCTGCCGGCCCTGATGGCAGGGCGCGCCGTGCGCGGCCTAACCATCGTCATCTCGCCCCTGCAGGCCCTGATGAAGGACCAGGTCGACAACCTGGCTGCCATGGGGATCACGGATGCCGTCACCGTCAACGGCCTCCTGGACCCAATCGAGCGCGCAGCATCCCTTGAACGCGTCGCCTCAGGCGCAGCCTCCATCCTCTACATTTCTCCTGAGTCCCTGCGCTCACCGACCATTGAGAAGCTGCTTTTGGAGCGCACAGTGCTGCGCTTTGTCATAGACGAGGCGCACTGCTTTTCAGCCTGGGGGCAGGACTTCCGCGTAGACTACCTCTACATAGGCAAGTTCATCAAAAAGCTGCAGGAGGCAAGGAGTCTTTCCGCCCCCATTCCGGTGTCCTGCTTTACAGCCACGGCCAAGCAGAAGGACATAAGCGACATCCGTGACTACTTTGCCCGCACCCTGGATCTTTCGCTTGACCTCTTTGCCTCAAGCGCCGCCAGGGACAACCTGCGCTACACAGTGCTCTACAAGGAGACCGAGGACGACAAGTACAGCGCCCTGCGCTCGCTTCTGGGCCAGAAGACCTGCCCCGCCATTGTCTATGTCTCAAGGACAAGGAAGGCTGAAAGGCTGGCTGAAAAGCTTGCCAGCGACGGCTTTTCGGCCGGCTGCTTCCACGGCAGGATGGAGGCTTCTGCAAAGACGGTCGTCCAGGAGGCCTTTGCGCGCAACGAACTGCAGATCATCGTCGCCACCTCGGCCTTCGGCATGGGCGTCGACAAAAAGGACGTAGGGCTGGTCGTCCACTACGACATCTCAGGCTCCCTGGAGGACTATGTGCAGGAGGCTGGCAGGGCCGGCAGGGATCCCGCCATGCAGGCGGACTGCTTTGTGCTCTACACGGACAAGGACCTGGACAGCCACTTCCTCCTGCTGAACCAGAACAAGCTCAGCATCAGCGAGATCCAGCAGGTCTGGAAGGCGGTCAAGCACCTGACCAGGCAGAGGATGCACGTCTCCTGCTCAGCCCTGGAAATTGCCAGGGAGGCCGGCTGGGACGACACGGGAGCAGACCTTGAGACCCGCGTGAAGACGGCGGTGTCAGCCTTGGAGCAGGCAGGCTACGTGCAGCGCGGCAGAAATGCGCCCAGGGTCTATGCAACAAGCATCCTGGCACACGACATGAACGAGGCCCAGACAAGAATTGAGAAGTCGGCGCTCTTCACAGACGAGCAGAAGGAGCAGGCAAGACGCATCATCAAGTCCCTCATCTCCAGCCGCAGCATCGCCAGGGCGGGCAACGCCGACGCCGAGTCCCGCGTAGACTACCTGGCCGACATGCTGGGCATGACCAAGGCCGCCGTCATAAGCTCGGTCAACCTTATGCGCCAGGAAGGGCTTCTGGCCGACACCAAGGACATGACGGCCTTCCTGCAGCCGGCAGGATCGGCTGCCAGGCCCTTCAGGCTTTTGGAGCGCTTTGCCGGGCTTGAGGACTTCCTGCTTGAAAAGTGCCGCGAGGAAGGGGCCGAGTACGAACTGAAGGAGCTCAACGAGCAGGCGCAGGAGCAGGGTCTGGCCTCGACCGTCAAGGATCTGCGCACCCTGCTGAACTTCCTTGCCATACGGCAGCTTGTGAACAGGCAGGAGCACAGGCTGGCGCAGGAGGTCAGCCTAGTGCCCTGTATGTCCCTGGCAAAGCTGAAGGAGAAGTGCTCTTTGCGCCACAGCCTCTGCCGCTTTTTTGTGCAGCTTCTCTACGACAAGGCATCAGCAACCGAGGAGGGGCGCAGCAGCGGCGCCGTGCAGTTTTCCCTGGTGGAGCTGCACAAGGCCTATATGGCGCAGCAGCAGGGGCAGCTCTGCCAGGCAAAGGTGCTGCTCTCTGACGTGGAGGAGGCGCTGCTCTACCTCTCCAGGACCGGCGTCCTGAAAATTGAGGGCGGCTTCCTTGTGCTCTACAACGCCATGGACCTTAAGAGGACCGAGCAGGACAACAGGAAGCGCTACACAAGAGAGGACTACCGCTTCCTGGATGAGTTCTACAAGCAGCGCATCCGCCAGATCCACATCGTGGGCGAGTACGCCAATTTGATGGTGCACGACTATGAGGCGGCCCTGCAGTTTGTGCAGGACTACTTCCAGATGGACTTTAAGGCCTTCATCAGCAGGTACTTCAAGGGGGAGAGGGCAAAGGACCTTGAGCGCAACATCACCGCGGCCAAGTACAGGCAGCTCTTCGGCGCGCTCTCGCCAAAGCAGGCGGAGATTTTGAACGATCAGACTTCCAGGTGCATCGTGGTGGCGGCAGGCCCGGGCAGCGGCAAGACGCGCCTTTTAGTGCATAAGCTGGCCTCATTGCTGCTGATGGAGGACGTCAGGCATGAGCAGCTTTTGATGCTGACCTTTTCCAGGGCTGCGGCAACGGAGTTCAAGAAGAGGCTGACGGCCTTGATTGGGCATGCAGCAGGGTATGTAGAGATCTCCACCTTCCACTCCTACTGCTTTGACCTGCTTGGCAGAAAGGGCAGCCTTGAGGAGTCGGACCAGGTGGTGGAGCGGGCGACTGAGCTTTTAAAAAGCGGCGGCGTGGAGCCAGGGCGCATCACCAAGTCCGTTCTGGTCATAGACGAAGCCCAGGACATGGATGCCCATGAGTTTGCCTTTGTCACGGCCCTCATGCAGGTCAATGAGGAGATGCGCGTCATAGCCGTGGGCGACGACGATCAGAACATCTTCTCCTTCCGCGGCTCGGACTCGCGGTTCTTTGCCTCTTTTGCCAGCGACTATGGGGCATCCGTGTACGAGATGACGGAAAACTACCGCAGCGGCGAGGCGATCGTCTCCTTTGCCAATGCGTATGCATCAACCATACGGCAGCGCATGAAGAAGACGCCCTGCCTATCCCAGACAAGGCAGGCAGGATGCGTGCGCATCACGGAGCATGCGGGGATGGGGTGGACTGAGGCCGTCGCAGACGACCTTGTGCAGGAGATGTCCGCACAAGGAAGCGGATCTGCCTCACGCTGCGTCCTGACCAGGACCAATGAGGAGGCGCTGCTGGTGCTTGGCTGCCTGCAGGGGCGCGGCATCAAGGCGCAGCTCATCCAGTCCCTGAACTCCTTCTCCCTGCTGGACTTGATGGAACTGCGCTACTTTCTGAAGGTGCTGCACTGCCCCGTGAAGGGGGAGGCAGGCTCAGGTCCTGCCGTGCTGGATCAGGGGCTGTGGGAGGAAGCAAAGGAGAGGATTAAGAAGCGCTATGCAAAAAGCACCTGCCTTCCAGTCTGCCTGCGCCTTCTGCAGGACTTTGAGGAGACGCATCCTGAACGCTACCGCAGCGACCTTGAAGACTTCATCAGGGAGTCCAGGTATGAGGACTTCTACGGCGAGGAGAAGGGGACGGTATTGGTCTCCACCATGCACAAGGCCAAGGGGCGGGAGTTTGACAAGGTTTATCTGCTGCTGTCCGGCAAAGTGCAGTCGGACGAGGACAAGCGGGCCCTCTATGTCGCCCTGACCAGGGCGCGGCATGAGCTCTCCGTCCACTGCAGGGAAGGCGTCCTTGAGGCGGACGGCTTTAGGATTGAAAGTGTTCCAGCGGCTGTCAGGAGCCTTGATGCCAAGGACTACGGGGAGCCCGAGGAAATCCGGCTTGAGCTCTCGCACAAGGATGTGGTGCTGGACTTCTTCAGGGGCAGAAAGCAGGCGGTCTTCTGCCTCTGCGGGGGATCGGAGCTGTCCGTGGAGGCAGGAGGTTTTCTTGCCGCCTGCATAAAAGGCAGCAGCGTCCCTGTGGCAAAGCTTTCAAAAGCCTGCAGGGAGCACGTGCAGAGCCTTGCAAAAAGAGGGTACAGGGCCTTCAGGGCCGAGGTGCGCTGCATTGTCGCCTGGCAGAAGAAGGGCGAGGCTGAGGAATGGGCTGTGCTGCTGCCGACGCTGTTTTTTACGCGGAAGCCCCGCTGACAAAAGAAAGTCGGAAGAGGGCTGAAGGCAGAAGCGGCAGGGAAACGGTGCCGTGCGGCATCCTGCGGCAAGCACAAAAAAAGCGGAAGGGCAGGAGCGCTCAAGGTGCGCCCCGCCGCTTCCGCCAAGGACTGTTGTCAGGATTTCAGGCTAGACGGCTGTCTTGGGCGCCAGAATGGCAGCGACAAGGATTTCGTCCAGGGTTGGATGGGCAATCATCAGCGAGCCGATGGTCTCAGGCGTCTGCCTGGTTAAGATGAACATCTGGGCCAGGCTGACCAGGTGGGAGACGTCGTGGCCTATGGCGCTCATGCCGGCAAGTGTGTCGCCGTCCCAGACGGCCTTCACAAAGCCGCCGGTGGCGGCATGGGACTGCGCTATGGGGTTGAGGCTCATGGGCACCTTGGAGACAAAGATATTTGTCTTGCCCTGCTTCTGCAGGGAGGCGACGGACTCGCCGATGTGCATGATTTCAAGGCCGTAGTAGCAGGAAGGCACAGGCCCCTGGACATAGGGGGCGTCTGTTTTGCCCAAGATCCTGGCTGCGGCGTAGCGCGCCTGGTGCTCGGCTGCATGGGCAAGCAGCACGCGCCCGTTGACGTCGCCCACGGCGTAGACGTGGGGGCAGGCTTCAAGATAGTCGTTGGTCACGATGTAGCCTGGCTTGTTCAGGGTGATGCCGGCCTTTTCGCAGCCAAGTCCTGCCGTATTGGGCTTGCGGCCTGTGGCGACAAGAGCCTTTTCTGCCGTCAGCTCCCTGCCGTCCGCCATGACCAGCTTTGCCTGACCGTCCTCTGTGGTAAGGGACTTGGCAAAGACGCCCTCTATGCAGGCAGTGCCGGCTTTTTTGAGGATCTTGCGCAGCTCGTCGGCGATGTCTGCGTCTTCCAGCGGGGCAATGTGGCTGGCGCCTTCCACGATGGTCACCTTGGTGCCCATGCAGGAGTAGAAGTGCCCGAGCTCCAGGCCGATGGCGCCGGCGCCCACTACGATGAGGCTTTGGGGGATGCTTGCCAGCTGCAGCAGCCCCGTGCTGTCCAGGACGGCGTCGCCGTCGGGGGTGAGGGCGGGGAAGGAGGAGTTTGAGGAGCCTGTCGCCAGGATGATGTCGGCGGCTTCAAGCTCCTTTGTGCCGTCAGGAGCTTCCACCAGGACCTTGTTTGCCGAGAGAAGGGAGCCCCTGCCCTGGACAAGGTCTATGCCCATTTCCTTCATGGCCTTGCCCACGGC
>CAZWGJ010000057.1:0-11036 GCA_964633375.1 uncultured Desulfovibrio sp. | reverse complement strand
TGGCGCGCTTCTTTGCCATCTTGTCCTTCTTGGCAGAGGAAGCCCCGGCATCCTTTGCCTTCCGCTCCTGCTGCGCCTTCTGCTCATCCTGCTCCATTGCCTGCTGGACAGCTCCATTGAGCCAGCCGCCGTCCAGCGTTCCCCAGTCGTCCGCCTCTTCAGCCTTCAATGCTTCAACGCTGACAGCTGCTGCCTGTGCTGCAGGCGCGCCTTCTTCCTGGCTTGCGGGCAGGTCAGAAGCCCTGTCCGCCAGAACCCGTCCGGACCTTCTTGCCTCCTCAAAGATGCTTTCGCGAAGCTTTGCGATGGCCTCGCCTTTCTCCGTGCCCTTCAGCTTTCTGGCCCTGGTGATGTAGTCCTTCAGCGTGCGCTCGGTGAGCTCTATGCCCCGGTTTGCCAAAAGCTTCAGCACGCCCTTGATGGAGCCGCAGCGCCTGTGCAGGAAGTGCTCAATTTCATCCAGGAGCAGGGCCACCATCTGGAAGCCGGAGAAGACTTCGGCGTCCAGCTCAATTCTGGCATTGGAAAAATCGTCGCAGAGAGTCATTAAAGTACTGCCAGAATGTTTTCTTTTGTCATTCTTTCTGCTGGAATCCTCGGCTTTGGCTGTGGTCTGCACGTCAGCGGAACAAGGAAGTGATGCCATAGATAAGTTCTCCATTTCATGTAATTTATTTAGGTATTGACTGTTCGACCCTTTTGGTCTCATCGAGGCTATGAATACAGCTTCCTTTTTCATATGTCAACAAGTTTCACAAAAAATTTTCACATCCATGAATTTCGCAGCACTAACTGGGGGAAAAGCGGGGTCGAACCGCCGCGCCTTGGGCAAAGCGCAACAAAAAAGGCCCGCCGCACAAAAACGTGCGTGAGCCTGCTTGTTTTGTCTATGCTGTCTGCCTTTTTAGAGAACGGCGCTCATCAGCTTGGCATAGGAGAAGGTTATCAAAAGCAGCAGCGGGAGCATGCCCAGGGCCGTCTGCCCCCAGCTCAGCCGCAGCGCCCATCTAAGCCCTATAAAGGAGACGATGCTGCTCCAGAAAAGCCCAGCCACAATCCCTACGCCGGGGATGATGCACAAAATGAGCGGAGCTGCGGCATAGCAGAGCACCTGGAAAATCACGGTGAACGATATCCTCCTGCCAGCCATGAGGCGCCAGGTCAGATAGAGCATGGCAGAAAAGAAGCAGAGCTGGGCCGTTATGATGCCGCACCGAAGCACGAGGTTGTTCAGCACATTGCCCTGGTTGTTCTGCACCATCTCAGCCATCTGCTTCAATTGCGGGTCCGTCATCTGCCCCACAGGCATCAGGTAGTCAAAGAAGAGCACGGACCAGATCTGCTCTACGACCACCTGCAGGCAGCCCATGATGAGGAAGAAAATCAGCGCCCGCACAATGGAGCCCGGGCGGAGGGAAGAGAAAAAGGCGCTGGCGCGGAACATGACGCCCAGGCAGGTCTGGTAGAGCGCCTGCGGCAGCTCCTGGAAAGAACTGCAGGTTTCCCAGGGGTTGAGGTTTTCTGCCCCAGGCTTTCCCTGCTGATCCTGCCCATTGCCGGCATGCTGGGCGCCCTGTGCAGCACCGTCTTCCTGAGCCATCCCGTCCTGCTGCATGGCTTCCTGCCGAAGGGGTTCCTGCGCCTCGGCCTCCGCAGGCTTCGGCTTTTCAAGAGACTCCTCGTCTATCCTGCAGTAGCAGCCCTCAGGACCTTTCTCCTTGGTAAAGCGGAAGCTTTTGCCGCACTCAGGGCAGCGGGCGGTCATGAGCCCTTCAGGGACGCGCTTTTCCGGCGTTTCCCTGGTACAGGAGCAGTAGGGGCATTGTATTTTCATCTGAGGGATCCTCTTGCTTGGCGTATCAAAGCTCTTCCCCTGAAACCAGCCATGAACCAGCGGTGCAGGCAGGACAGGAAGAGAAAAGAATACTACCCAAATGCGTATGCAACGGCAAGGAATGAGCAGGGAAGACGCATGGCGCTCTACAGCATGAGGGAACGCAGGCGTTTTGCTGCCTCCCGGCACGCCTCTTCATCCCTTCCGCCGGCATAAGGCGAGGAGGCACGCAGCCTTGCAGCCTCACAAAGTCCGCCCTCAATGCGCTCCTCTATCTCGGCCAAAGAATGCCTTCCCAGGCGTATTGCCTTCAGCTCCTCGGCACACGCCAAAGGAAAGGACAGCGTCCCTGTTTCAAGCAGCGTCTTCACCTGCCAGATGGCGCGGCAGGCATGCGACAGCGCCTTCCAGTCTATGACGCCCTGATTGTCTTCGCTGTGCGCAAGCTCTATGCGCTCCCTGTGTCCGGCAAGCGCCTTGTCCGTCCTCTTAACGAGCTCCTCAACGCTTGTTGCACCGGTATGGAGGCTGCCTGCAAGCAGGATGCCGCCGTCATAAGTTGGCGAGCAGTACTGCGGGGAGCGGCTGGCAGCCACAAGATCCTGCTGGATGTCGCGGATCAAAAGCTTCCCCTTCCCTGCCTTCTGCCAAGGGGCGGACTGCACTTTCCTGGCAGCCAGGCAGGATGCACGCCAAATAGCACCCAGCCTTGTGCCGGCAAGACCGCAGGAATTGCCCTGCCCCTGGCAGTAGCGCTCAAGGGAGGCGCCCCTGCTCAAGTCAAGATAGGACAAGGGAGCATCAAAGACTTCCTGCAGGGCAGGATGGCAGAGGATTGTGCACTCTTTGCTGGTTGGTGCAAAAAGGAGGTCAAGCGCGCCGATGACGCACACTCCAAGCTGGTCCAGCCAGCGCTCAAAGGGGTACAGGTCGATGTCGACGTCGTCTGCCGTGTTGCGGCTTTTGATGCTGCCGGTGCTTTCATGCAGGCCCTTCTGCCTGCGCACTTCGTTTTCATCGTGCGGAGCAGTGTCCGGGATATAAATCCCCCGCACGTCCAGGTCGGACAAGGAAGAGCATCTTGTCCCGTACAAGGCCGATCCAAAGTACGTCAGAAAGACCAGCCTGCCATGGCCTTCAGCCAGCTTTTCCGCCTGCCTGACAAGCCTGTCCCTTGTCCAGGCGCCTTTCTGCCCCTGCTTTTCCCGGGCAGGAGCTGCTGCTTCATTGTCTATGCAGAAATCCATCTTCCCCTCCCTTAAGGCTCATTCAGGCGGGAAAGCCGTTTTCTTTGCGCCTACTTTCCCCTGCCCCACAAGGACAGCATAGGTCCTGCCTCAAGCAGCGCCTCAAGCGGCACGTCCACAGCCTGGCTGCCGGCAAGTGTGCTCACCTGGTACGGCTGAAAGTACACCCTGACGCCGTCTGAAGTCAGCGCAAGGCTTGAAAAATTCTCCATCTCAGGCTCGGTGCCCCTGAGTATAACCGCATCAACATGCCCCCTGCCCACGCTGCGGGCAAGGGCCGTCCGGCTCATCTGGGAAAGGATGGCCAGCGACTTGCCGGCATCCTCAAAGATGTCCACCAGATGCAGGCGCTGCCCTGTGTCCAGGTTGTAGTTGAGCGTCAGGACGTCCTGGCTGTAGTTTATGGACGAGAGCGCCTGGGAGTCAAAAGCCGCACTTTCATTGACTGTGCACATCCACAGGGAAAAGACCAGGCTGACCACGGAGCATGAGGGCGAGGAGACTGTGAAAGAGGCAGAAAGAGATGAGACCGGCCGCTTTGCTTCCTCCAAGGGGGAGCTTGGCTCATAGATTTCACTGGTCGAAAAGTCCCTTTCAAAGGAGGCAGCAATGTACTGGCACCACTGCGCTATGTCCTTGTCCACGGCTGCTATCCCAAACTGCGGATAGCTCATCACGATGTCCGGCAGCCCCCTGCGCTGCGTCTTCTTCACCTCGACTGTGTCATACGTCTTCTTTCCCACTATGCTTTCCGACGGCTGATTGCCTGCCTCAGGAAGGGGATCAGCGGCTGCCAGCGGAGACATCGCCCCGCAGAAGGCATCCATAGCTGGCAGGATGACGTAGGCGACAACAAGAGACAAAAAGACGTGACACACGTTCCGGCAACGCATGAAGACACACCAAATCAGGCACCAGCTGCGCTGCTGCCGCAGAAGTGAAAAAGGAAGGGAAGGGTCTCTGGTTTTTAGTCAGATCTGACCTCGAAAAGGCACTATACGCAGCAAATCCAGGCTGTCAATGCAACATCCCTCTTTTGTTCCAAATCCCTGGCATTTCCCTGTTTCAGCCTGCCGGAGGCCCTTCCTGGCGCAAAGTCCTAGCGCCGCTCGCCGGCCCCGCTCACCTGGGCAAGGCAGCTGACGATCTTCTTCGCACGCACCTTCCCAATGCCCGGTATCTTTTCCATCTCCTCAGCCGTCGCCCGGCTCATCGCCTCAAAGGTCTGGAAGTGATCCCACAAGAGCCTGGCAGTCGCCGTGCCTATGCCAGGCAGGCGCATCAGCTCGCCGTCCAGGGCCTGCTTTGCCCTGGCCCTGCGGTGGGTGGTGATGGCAAAGTGGTGCGCGGCATCGCGCACAGACTGCAGAAAGAGCAGCTCAGGCGAGCCCTCCTTAAAGGGCAGCGGATTGCTGCGCCCCTCAACAAAGATGCGGTCTGCCACATTGCCGGCCCTGCGGTCGGCATGCCCCTGCTCATCCCTTGCCTTGGCTATGCCGGCTATGGGGAAGAACTTCTCCTTTCCTGCATCCTTCAGGGCCCTGGCAACGGCCGCCACCTGCCCCTGGCCGCCGTCGATGAGCAGCAGGTCGGGCCAGGGCGGTCCGGACTCAAGGCGCCTCGCAATCCAGGCATAGAGGGTGGCGTAGTCGTCCCCGCTGTCCGGCATGGTGTAGGCTCTCCAGCTCGGTCTGTCGGGAAGCCCGTCCGTATAGACCACAAGCCCGACCCTGGTCTGCCTGCCTGCGCTGTGGGAGACGTCAACGCACTCTATCCTGTTCAGCGGCCCTTCAAGGTGCAGAAGCCTGGCTGCGGCTGCCAATGGTCCGTCCTTTGCCAGCCGCTCCCTGCGCACCGCCTCCTCCCTGGCATTGGAGACGGCTATGTCAACCAGCCTGTTGTCGTCATTGTTCTGCGGAGCCACCAGCCTGACTGAAGATCCCCTGCGCTCAGCAAGGCTCTGCTCCAGAAGATCTTTTTCGCTGCCCTCTTCCGCACCTGCTTCCTCATCCCTGGGAATCCAGGGCAGAAGGATGCGGGCAGGAGGCGTCATCTCCAGATAGAACTGGGAGAGGAAGGAGCGCAAAAGCTCGCCTGCATCAGCAAAATCCAGCCCGCTCCAGAAAAAGGAGCGCCCGTCAAGCACGGCGCCGCTGCGCACAAAGATCACGCCCAATGAGAGGCCGTGCTCTGCTTCATAGAGCCCAAGCACGTCCATGTCGCCGCCCTTGGGCAGGACGACGGCCTGCCTTTCTATTGTGCGCTCCACTGCCTGAATCTGGTCCCGGCATCTTGCCGCCCTTTCAAATTCCAGATTGTCCGATGCCGCCAGCATCTCCTTCTTCAGGCCGTCGACAAATTCCTGGGCATGGCCTGAGAGCACCTGGCAGACGGCATCGACTTCTTTGCGGTACACCTCTTTGTCCACGTCCCCCATGCAGGGCGCAAGGCACTGCCCCATGTGGTGGTAGAGGCAGGGGCGTATCCTGTTGCGCATGGCATGGTCCGTGCATCTGCGCAGGGAAAAGGCCCTGTGCAGAAGCCTCCAGGTCTCCCTGGCAGCCTGGGCCGAGGTGAAGGGGCCGTAGTAGCTTGCCTTGTCCCGGCGGGCATGGCGCACTATCTCAAGCCTTGGGTAGTCTGCCGCTGTATCAAATCTAAAGAGTGCGTACTGCTTGTCGTCCCTCAGCAGGATGTTGTAGTGGGGCCTGTACTTCTTGATGAGGCTTGCCTCCAAAAGGAAAGCCTCCTTCTCGGTCGTGGTGGTGATGAAGTCCAGGCTGACGGCATGGCTGAGCATGGCCTGCGTCTTTATCGGCACGCCGTCTTCACGGAAATAGGACAAGATGCGGCGCCGCAGTATGCGGGCCTTGCCGACATAGAGCACAGTCCCCTGGGCATCCTTGTAGAGATAGACGCCGGGAGACGGGGGAACGGTTTTGGGATCCGGTCTGTCCATACGGTCCGTCCGTCAAAAAGCCTTCAGGCTATAGGCTGCGCCGAAGTTTCTAATGGCCTGTAATGCCGTATTTTTTCAGCTTGTACTGCAGAAGGCTCTTGGAGATGTTCAAGAGCTCCGCCGCCTTGACCTGCACCATGCCCGCCCTGACCAGGGCGCGGCGGATGATGGCGGCCTCAATCTTGTTCAGCGTGTCCGCCAAATCCATCTGCACGGGCAGAAGATCCACGGCGCTTTTGAACTGGGACTCCTCGCCGCGTATTTCAGCAGGCAGGTCCTCCACGCCTATCTGATTGCTGGAGACCAGAACCATGCAGCTTTCCACCACGTTTTCCAGCTGGCGTATGTTGCCCGGCCAGTCAAAGCCGGTCAGGTAGTTGAGCGCCTGGGTGGTGAAGTTCTTCTGCTCCGCCATGCTGTTGTCCTGGTGGTACTTGGCAACAAAATGGGCAATGAAGAGCGGGATGTCCTCCATGCGCTCGCGCAGGGGCTGCATGGCAATCTGCACCACGTTGACGCGGTAGTAGAGGTCCTCCCTGAAGGTCCCTTTGCTCACCCTTTCGGACAGGTCGTCCAGCGAGGCCATGACAAAGCGCACGTCCACGTCGATGCTGGTCGTGCCGCCCACCCTTTCTATCTTCTTGTCCTGCAGCACCCGCAGAAGCTTGACCTGGATGTCTGGAGAGAGGGCGCCAAGGTCGTCCAGAAAGAGCGTGCCGCCGTCGGCCTGCTCTATGCGCCCGCGGCGGATGGCAGGGGAGCCTGCCGATGAGGGAAGCTCCGATCCGAACAGCTCCACATCCAGCGCCTCAGGCGTCAGCGAAGTGCAGTCCACGATGATGAAGGGGTTGTCCTTGCGCGGGCTGGACAGATGGATGGCCCTTGCCACCATCTCCTTGCCTGTGCCGCTCTCCCCGGTAATCAGCACCGTCGTGCGCCCGGGCGCCACGCGCTCAACCATCTGGCGCACCTGGTTCATGTTCTTGCTTCTGCCAATCAAAGTCTGCACGCCGTAGTGCTTCTGCATGGCTTCCTGCAAAAGCCTGTACTGCCTGTGCGTCCTTGCCAGCTCCACGGCGTTGTGGATGGACAAAAGAAGCTCGTCGTTGGCAAAGGGCTTGGTGATGTAGTCAAAGGCCCCGTACTTCATGGTCTCAACGGCGCTTTCAATGGTGCCGAAGGCCGTCATGATCAGCACTGGTATATGCGGCCACTCCTTTTTGACGTGGGCCAGCACCTCCATGCCGGTCACCCTGGGCATCTTCATGTCCGTGACCACGACATCGACCTCGCTTTCCTGCAGGAAGGCCAGCGCAGTCTCCGGATCGTTCAGCGCCGTCACCGTGTAGCCTTCGTCTTCAAGCAGGGTCTGCAGGACAAGGAGATAGTTCTTCTCATCGTCAATGATGAGTATATGTGCGGATTCAGACATATCAGTATCCCCCTTCCATCCTGCACCACGCCTGAAAGGCTGCGGATGGCGCAAGCAGAGCCAAAGCAAACAATGCGATATTGTTCACTGTACTAAAGACATAAGCGCAACTCAAGAAGTTGCAAGAGAACGCGCCCAGCAAGCCTACACACGGCTTTCGTCCTCTCCCAGGGAGCCCAGGGAGACGGCCTTTTTTTCGGCAGGAGCTTCAGGGGCGAGAGGTACGGCCTGCTTGGGCTGCCCTGCCCTTGCCGCCTCCTGGTCTTCCTCCCCGGCAGAAGGCGTTTCCTGCACTGCCGGCTCTAGGTCTATGTCGGGCATGGCATCAGGCGCCGGCTCCAGCATGGGCTCAGGCATCTCATCTGCTTTTGCCTGCTTCGCCTCCGGCACTGCCGGCTCCAGCTCTATATCCGGCATGGCATCAGGTGCTGCTCCCGATGCTGCAGCCAGGACGGGGTCCGATGCCACAGCGGAGGACGGGGCGGCAGGAGCTGATGCTGCCAAGGCTGCAGGCTGCACGGCAGCCGGCGCTGCAGGCTTCACGGCGGCATCCTTCAGGACCATTTCCTTCAGCGCCGCCTCCTTTGAGGCAGTCTCCTTCAAGACGGCCTCCTTGGGCTCGCTGCTCTGCGGCGCAAGCGGCAGGACGACCTCCACTATGGCGCCGCCCTCTTCGGCATTGGCAAGATGCACCTCGCCGCCATGGGAGGTGATGATGGAATGCACAATGGGCAGGCCAAGCCCTGTGCCGCCGTCCTTGGTGGTAAAGAAGGGCTCAAAGCTCTTGTCGATAATGTCCGTGTCAAAGCCGGGACCGGAATCCTTGAAGGCGAGCACGGCCTTGTCCCCGCGGGCTTTTGCCGTGACCTCAAGGCTGCCCTGCCCCGTTATCGCCTGCCTGCCGTTGACAAGCACGTTGTAGAAGGCGCGGTAAAGCAGATCCTTGTCGCCAAGGACCCAGAGGTCGCCCTCGACATGCACGGAAAGGGAGATGCCGGCCCTTTCAAAGTCGCTGCCCACAAAGGCCACGATCTGCGAGAGCACAAGCTCCAGCTCCACCGGATCCTGCTTGGGCTGCCTGGGACGGGCGTAGTCCAGAAAGTCGTTGACGGTCTGCGAGAGGCGCAGCGTCTCGTCATGCATGGCGACAAGCAGCCGCTGCGTGCCCTTGTCCGATGAATTGGCGGTCCTTTTCTGCAGAAGATCGACTGTGGAGCGGATGATGCCCAATGGATTGCGTATCTCATGGGCAATGCTGGCCACCACGCGCCCCATGCTCACCAGCCGCTCAGTGCTCTGCAGCTCCTTTTCCAGCTGCAGGTTCTTCTGCAGCCTCGCCTTGAGCACGCTTTCAGCCCTGTGGATGATGAGCAGCAGCAGGGCAAACATGATGATGGAGGAGAGCAGGCACATCACCACGATGGCAACCTGGACCAGCAGGACCTGCACATAGTCGCCGGTAATGTCCTGCGTCACCTCAAGCACGCCCATGAGGGGCGTGGACGCCACCGTAAAGTTGGGGGGAAGGTCAAGCTCCTTGGCCAGATACTCCTGCGCCGCCAGCCTGAGGAGGTAGGCGTCGCCCCTAAGCGGGAAAAGCGTCGTCAGCTGAATCGTGCCCGGCTTGAGCGGCCAGTGGAAGGGAATTTCCCAGATCTCCAGGGACGACTGGATGACCGGCCTGCCGGGCTCCCCCCGAAGGACATGCGACATGTCGTCGGGGACAAGATCCATGCGCCCGAACTCGCCCTCTACGGTGGAATAGGTGACGCCCTTGCCGGACGGCTCATAGACCCTCAGCCTGGACACAGGCAGGCCGACGATGACGGACCTGACCACGCTGTCCATCAGCTCGCGCTGCTTTTCATTGCGCAGCGAGATGTGGCCGTAGTCGCGGATGGTCGGCACGGCGAAGCGCTGGAAGATCTGGTTGTTCAAGTTGTGGGCCAGCAGGACGGCCAGCCCCTCCTGCCGCTCCATCAGCGTGGTGCGCGTCTGGTTGGAGATGAAGTACGACAGGCCCAGGCTCACCATGAGCACAATAAGCAGGGACAGCCAGGACAATGTGCGGGCGTAGCTTAAAGAAAGCCCCTGTTCGTCGGCCTGTCCCCTCTTGTCCTTTCCTTTGACGGTCTTTCCTGCTTTTGTTTCCACTAGTGATAGCCTCATGCTTCCATGTAAACTAAAGAGCCCGTGCGCCTGCGGCACTTTTGGACGCTGCCGCAGGGCACGGGCAAAAAGCTTCTTTGTGTTCAGCACAGCGTGCAGGACTGCACCCTGTGCCTTTGTTCGTTAAAAGGACTGCTTTTCCGCCGGCACGGCAAGATAGGAAGCCAGATCCTTTTCTTCCTCAGGGTAGCCCGGCTTGCCCAGGCGGGCGTTGGCAAGGCGCTTGCCAAGCTCCACGGCCGGCTGGTCCACAGGATTGATGCCCATCAGCCAGCCCGTGAAGATGGTGGCAGCCTCAAGCAGCATCATAAGACGGCCGCCCGAGTACTCTGTTGCGTCGTCCAGATTGATGTGCACCAGCGGCACCTGGCACTTGGTGAGGGCCATGCGCGTGCCCATGGCCTCCGCCTCAAGCAGGGAGGCAAAGGGCTTGCCCGCCAGAAATTCCCAGCCCTTGGGCAGGGCGTCGGGAAACACGGGGCCTGAGACAGGCTTGCTGCTGGTCAGAAAGAGGCAGCCCTTGTTGCGCTGGCCGTCAAGGAACATCTGGTTGATGGAATGCTGGTCGGTCACGCCCGTCGCGGGGACAGGCTGGGTGCCAAGCCCGTCCTTGCCGAGGCTCTCTGCCCAGAGCTGGGCAAACCACGGTCCATACGTTGCAAAGAGCGGCTCATAGCAGAAGAAGATCAGGTCGTCGTAGCCGTATTCCTCCAGCGCCTTGGCCCAGCAGGCCAGGGCAAAGGAGGGATGGTCCTTGATTGAGGAAGGATCCTCCACCAGGGGCCTGGCAACGGAGGCTGCGCCTTCAAGCAGGGCTTCCCAGTCTATGCCGAGATAGGCTGCGGGCAGAAGCCCCACGGCAGAGAGGGCGGAATAGCGGCCGCCCAAATTGTCCGGCACCTCGAGGCTGCCAAGGCCGTAGGCTGCCGCTTCCTCGCGCAGGAAGCCCTTTTCCTTGTCGGTGACAAGGATCATATGATCCTTCCAGCCGTCGCCCAAAGCCTTCTGCAGCCATTCCCTGGCAAGGAAGTACTGGGAGATGGTTTCAATGGTGCCGCCCGACTTGGAGATTGTCACCACGCAGGTGTCCTTGGGATCCAGCTTTTCAAGCCATTTTCCCAGCGTCACGGCGCAGACGTTGTCGGCAATCCACAGGGTGTGCCCGGTATGCCCCGGCATGTCCTGGGACGGGGCAAAGGCCTTCTGCATGGCCCTGGCGCCAAGGGCGGATCCGCCTATGCCCAAAAGCAGCATGTTGCCGTATCTGCCTGCCTGCTTAACCAGTGCCGGCATGTCGCGCCTGATGGCGTCCACATACCCCATGCTCAGGAAGGGGAGCGTATTGGCATCCAGCTCCGCACGCAGGCGGGCGGCCAATTCACCGGCCCTTGCCTG